>JANQJH010000352.1 GCA_028281705.1 Verrucomicrobiales bacterium | reverse complement strand
TTCTGGGCAAAAACGCTGACCGAGGCGCTGAGCAGCACGGTGAGCGGCCAGAGGGGGTGAAGAAAGGTGCGTTTCATATGCTGTCGCTACTGTAGGGACTCGGATTGGGAGCGCAAGCCCGAGGAAACCCCTGCCCGGCGGGAGCGTTCCACCCGGCAGGGGGAAAGTTCATCCGCATCCGGGGTTGACGGGTTGCTCGATCAGTGTGAGGGAGAGGGTGGTTTCGTTGTTCATGATCCGCTTGGCGATCACGTTTTTTCTGCTTGGCTTTGCCCTCCATCCGTTGTCCGCGCTCGCGTTGGACGATGGCCAGACCCCGAGGACGGCGGAGGAATTGGTTCAAGCGGGAGGGCGGGCCTATCACAACCGCGATTACGATCTCGCAGCTCAACATTTCGAACGCTTTCTCGAAGCCTACGGTGAAGCGGAGGAAGCGCGAGAGGCGGCGGATGCCGTTAGGCCTCTCTTGGCCATCTGTCATGTTCGAAGGCGCGCCTTTGATCGCGCGGCCGGTGTCATTGGGGAATCCTTGAAACAGGAATCCCTGGAGGAATCTCTTGGGCTTGAACTGACATTCTGGCAGGGCGTGTGCCGCATGCAGCTGGGTGATCTTTCCGGTGCCCAGGCCACTTTTGCGGATTATTACGGGAAGGCGCCGGCACACGATCCGAGGCGCTCCGAGGCTGTCTTGCTCTACGGAACGATTTTTCTTCTACAAAATCGACATGCCGAGGCCATTTCTTTTCTCAAACTCCGTATAGAGGAGTATGAGAAGAATCCCGCATCGGCGTCGGAAGTTTTGGCTCGGCTCATGAGCTTGCAATTGCACGCCTTCCTCCGACTGGGGAGACTTGATGACGCCCTGCTCACCATGAGCAGGACGACGGATCGATTTGATCAGTTTGTCCAGATCATCGGGTTGCAATCGTTGATCCTGGAACTCGGATCCCGATTGTTGGACGAGGGGCGTTACTATGATGCGATCCGTTGTTTTCACTATGTGTGGCCCCGTGATCGGCTTCTCTCCTTGCAGGCTGAACGGAAGGAGCGAGTTAGCAAACGCATCCGAAGTCTCAAAGCCCGGGGAGATGCCGACGCCCTCGTTTTTCAGTTGGAGGGAATCCGCACGAGGATCGAGCGCGAGCTGGTGCATTTTGCCCAGGTCAAGGACTACGACGCCGCCGTGCAGATGCGCTTGGCCAGTGCCTACCTGGGCTTGCAGCGGTACCGTGAGGCCGCCTTGATCATGGAGTCCATGCTCGCGGATATGGAGCCGAGTGCCGTGGTCGAGGAAGCCTCGGTCACCCTGGTAAAGTGTTGGATGCAAGAAGAGGAATGGGAGCGCGCGGCCGCGGCGGCCGATCTTTATGGGGAGCGTTTTGCCGCAAATGGTAGGAAGGCGCCCCACGCCCTTGAAGTCCTTTTCCTTAAGGGGCAGGCCTGGCAAGGCGTCCACCGTTTCGAGGATGCCTTGGAGGCCTTTGAGGAATGTGTCGCCTGGGATCCCAAGAGTGCTACGGCGGCCAAGGCCTTCTTCATGCGCGGCATTTGTCTCCTACAGATGGAGAGCTACGAGAAGGCCGTCCTCGTTTTTCGCGAGCTGCCAGTGGTCTATCCCGGGAGCGAGACCCTGGTGGAAAGGGCTCTCTATTGGGAGGGAATGGCCCATTCCTTCGCCGCGGAGCCCGAACGCTGTCTGGAGCGGATGCGCCGTTATGTCGAGGCCTTTCCCACCGGGACCTACCTGGCCGAAGCGGTTTTTCGGATCGCCTTCTCTCAGCATGCCCTGGCGGATTATGAGGCCTCCATTTCCGGGTTGACCGCCTTCCTCGGGGAGTATTCGGAGAGTCCCCATGTCGACGAAGCAAGACTGTTGTTAGGCGATGCTCATCTGGCCCGCGGTGAGTTGGAGGAAGGCATGGCCCAATACGCCGCCATTCGACCGGAATCGACCTCGTTTTTTGAGGAAGGCCTGTTCAAGACGGGTGAGGCCCTCAAGCTGAGTGAGCGCTTTGGCGAGATGGAGGCGCATTTCCAGTCCTTTGTCGATGCGCACGCGGACAGCGCCCGTTTGCCGGAGGCGCTCCACTGGCTGGCGTGGCTGAAACAACGTGAGGGGAATGTTGAAGAGGCGCGTTCCCACTATTGGGCGTCACTCGACCGCTTGGGAAACGAGCCGGACATGCCGAGTGTGCTCGATCTCGCCGGTGGTCTGGCAAAGCTCTACGTCGGCCCTCAGCGTCCCGTACTCATCGGGGCCTGGCGAGACCGGCGGCAGGAGGCCTTGCGTGAGGAGCGCTCGACCTACGCGGCCCGGTGTCTTTGGGCCCAGGCGCAGGCCATGAAAGAGACCCAGCCGGTGCAATCCGCCGTTCTCCTAACGGAACTTGCCTCCGAGTTGAAACCCGAGATCCACAGTGCGCGGATGCTCGTCGATGCTGCGGATGCCTTGCGTTCCCTGGAGTCGTGGACGGAAGCGGCGTCGCTTTACCGGGAGGTTGCCAAGTGGCATCCCGATGCCCTGGAGAGGGAGCGGGCCGAAGAGGGTCTCGGTCGCGAGGCTCTGCGGGTGAATGAGTATGCCAGGGCACTCGATCATTTTGAGCGGATTGAGAGGCGCGCCGTTGGCCTGGTGGACATGGGCGAGATCTTGTTGGCCAAAGCATCCTGCCAGCGTTCCCTCGGGCGTGGGAAGGCCGCTTTCGATACTCTGGAGAACTTGTTAGCCAACCGGTCCATCTCCAGTGAAGCCAAGGCGGCGGCCTTACTCCAGAGTGGCCAGTGGCTCGCGGAAACCGGGGAGAGCGCGAAAGCCCTGGTCTATTTCGAGCGCGTCTATCTTGTCTATGGGCGCTATGCCAGGGAAGTGGCTGCGGCCTACTGGGCCCGAGGACGATTGTTAGAAGATCTGGGGGAGAACGAGAAAGCCCGGGCTGTTTTCAGCGAGTTCGTCTCCCGTGAAGACCTTGAGGCCTATCCCGAGTACGCCCGGGCGCAGGCCCACCTGGCTCGATGACCGTCACCATGAGCGTGACCGTGACCCGGTGGTGTCACCGGCTCTTGGGCCTCGCCAGCATCACGGGGGGGCTGTTGGGAGGGGTGATTGCTAGGGACATCATCCATCTCGAATCGGGCGCGGCCTTGCAAGGCGCCATCGACCGGGTAGATCATGGTGAGGGGCGGGTGCGGTTCAAGGTGATCATGGAAGGGCCCCGGGGCCGGGGTGAGGCCTTGCGGCAGGTTTCGATGAAGGACATCGCCTTTATCGATTTTGCCCAGAGCGAACTCGAGATCGACGTGGCCGCGGGACGTGCTGGGGTTGAGGTGAGCCTGGCCGCGATGCGGCATCTTTGGAAGCGTCATGAGACGAACCTGCACCTGGCGAACTGCCCTGGCGGGGCCATTGGGTTGGCCTGCATTGGCCGGCTGCTTGCCACCGGTCGACCCTCACAGGCGCTCGAGGCGGAGGAGATGGCCGGGGAAATCGTCCACCGGGATTGGGACGCGGAGCGTCGCCGGCGGGCGGCGTGCTACCGGCTCCAAGCCATGGTACTGGCGGGCCGGGTCAGTGAGGCGCGGGCGGAGGCGGCCCTGTTCTTGGACCGGGCGGACGATCCTGCCCTTGCGGTGGAAGCCCGGTTGGTGTTGGGGCATGCGGCCTTCCACCGCTTGGGTGAACTCGTGGCGCAGCACCCTCGTTGGATGGATGATAGGGAAATTCGGCCGCAATGTGAGTCTCTCATTCGGAGCGCGTTGGATCATTTTCTGTTCGCGAGCTTGTTTCACGGTGCGCTTCGCGAACCGGCGGCCGAGGGACTCTGGCAAGCGTGCCGAGTCTATCGCTTGATCAACAAGCCGGAGCGTGCCCGTGCCGTGGCGCGAGACCTGACGGAACTCTACCCGGCGGCCAAGGCGTGTCAGCGGGCACGGGACTATCTGGAGATCGAAGGAGAGGCGCGAGAATGAAGCGAAGACTGCAAGTAGACCTGTTGGTTCTCACAGTTTGCCTATTGTGCGGCCTCACAGGCGGGACTGCCTCCGCGGCTGCTGCTGAAGCGAAGGATGAGGAGCAGACG
Source organism: Verrucomicrobiales bacterium (assembly GCA_028281705.1). Classification (GTDB taxonomy): domain Bacteria; phylum Verrucomicrobiota; class Verrucomicrobiia; order Verrucomicrobiales; family DEV007; genus JAACDM01. The sequence continues at coordinate 3,844 of JANQJH010000352.1, read as the reverse complement.
CCGGTGGCGGTTCCTGAACGGACGGTGTCCTTGCTCGACTACTATCGGGACGGCGGCTGGATGATGCATGTTCTCCTCCTTTGTTCGATGGGGACCATCGCGGTGGCCGCCTACTGTTTCACCCAGATCACACGGAAGAAGATGACGGCGCCCGCTCTCATGGAATCCATGACCCGCTACATGGAGAACCGCGACGTGACTCCCTCCTACGAACTCTGTCAGTCCAACCCGAGCAGTTTCTCCGAAGTGCTCTCGGCCGCCTTGCTCAAGGTGAACTTTGATCGCGACCGGGCCAACAAGGAGTCGATGATGGAGGCGGCCGGGGAAGCACTGGATCAGGTGGAGACGCGCTACATGCTTTGGGTGAATTACCTCAACGTCTTCGCCACGCTGGCGCCCATGATTGGCCTGCTAGGCACCGTGGTGGGCATGATCGAGGCTTTCCAACAGCTCGAACAGCAGCGTTCTCAGCCCGAAGAACTCGCCGGAGGGATCCGCCAGGCCATGGTCACCACGGCCGGCGGGCTCCTCGTGGGCATCCCGTCGATGTTCTTCTACTTCTTTTTCCGCGATCGCCTGATGGCCGTCATGAGCCAGATCCAGAAATCGACGAGTTTTCTCATCGATGTCCTCAGCGGAGAGGTGAAGCTTTCCTGCGAGCAGACGGGGTCTTGAGCGATCGGCTGTCTGTCTGGCAAAATGATTGAGGGCAAAATGATTGGAGAATGAATGGCTGACGGCAACCTGGGCGGGCCGATGAAGCAGTCCATCATTTTGCCCCGAATCATTTTGCCGATTCATTGACCTCCTCAAAGCTGCCTGCGAGTGTAGTCTGAGATCATGGGGCTGCTGAATTGAAGTCGTGAGCACGTGAGGGCGAAATCCGAGAACCACCGTTTGTTTGTCGCGGCTTATCCGCCGGTGGAAATCGCGCAAGTGCTCAGTCGGCGAGTGCCTCCCGCCCTCTTGCCCTTCGTACGCGTCACGGAGCCGGAGCAGATTCACATTACCTTGTTGTTCATCGGCAATGTCGCCTCCAAGCAACTCGAGGCCGTGGCCGAATCGGTTGACCGAAGCTGTGCCGGACAGAATGCCTTCCACTTGAGCTTCGAAAAGCTCACGGCGCTCCCGCTTCGAGGCCCCAAGCGCGTTGTGGTGGCCACCACCGATGCGCCGGCGCCGTTGCTGGAGATTCGCAGCCGGTTGGTTAGGAGATTGAGCCGTCAATCTCGCGAAAGGCCCAATGAACGCTTTCTTCCTCATTTCACAATGGCGCGATTCGTGGAGGCGAAGACGCTGGATCTGAAGGAACCGTTGTCGCTCGATCGGATCGCAATCGGTGAGGTTCGTCTAATGAGGAGCCGGCTAGCGCCGGAGGGCGCGAAGCATACCTTGGTGCACGCCTGCGAGTTGAGGCAAAATGATTGAGGGCAAAATGATTGGAGGAGGAATGGCTGACGGGCCGTGATGAGCCGAACCACGAGATGGGGCTCGCGGAATCAGTGCACGCCTGCGAGTTGAAGAAGGCGGTTGGGTAGGCCGAAGAAGCAATCAATCATTTTGCCCCCAATCATTTTGCCAAAAATCGAGTTCTTGGCTCTTGACGTCTCTGGACGAGAAACTCGGTTTCGCCGGGAGCATTTTTCTTTTGTCGCATTTTTCCAATGATTTTGCCGAGCCGAGGGCATTTTTCTCTCTGGATTCCGTATGGAAGGGTTGATGCCGCGCCAGAAACGTTCCGCCGATCAGTTGACCTTCCAGATCACGCCGATGATCGACATGACCTTTCTCTTGCTCATCTTTTTCATGGTCACCTTCAAGATGTCAAAGGAGGAGGTGAAGCTGGACATCGATCTGCCGGTGACGGCCACGTCCAAGATCCCGCGAGATCTGAGCAATCGGGATATCATTAACATTGATCGCGCAGGCGATTACTATCTGAAGAACGACCGGGCGACGAAGGCGCAGGTGGCGGCCCATTTGAAGAAGCAGTTCCGCGATTTTCCGCCGCTGCGTGTCTACATCCGGGCGGACCGGGAGACGCCGGCGCGTCAGTTGAAAGAGTTGCTTCGCCTGTGCTCCGAGGCCGGGGCCCTGGATCTCATCATCGGCAGTTACCGTTCGGAGGTCTCGTCATGAGCAGGAGCACGCGCGGAGGCCGGCGTCGTCAGAAAAGCGCCCTCGTGGAAATGCAGATGGGGCCCATGATCGACATGGTGTTCCTTCTCTTGGTGTTCTTCATGGTGACGGCCAAGCCGACCAAGCCAGAGAGCGATATCAAGATGACACTGCCGGGCCAGGTCAGTCAGGAGACAAGCGTGGCGTTGCCCGACGAACAACGGATTCAGATCGACGCCGCGGGTCAGGTCTCGCTGAACGAGATGACGCTCGACACCCCGGTCTCGCGGCAGATGCCCGAACTCGTGAGGATCCTGACACGTTACAAGCAGGCCTCTGATCTCAGCCGGGCCACGGCTCTCGTTACTCTGGACCCCGATGACGCCGTCCGCCATCAACGCGTCGTCGATGTTCTCGGAGCTTGTGCTCGCGCGGGGATCACGGGCGTGACCTTTGCCGACAGACGATCGCATTCGAACCCGCCATGATCGAGGCCAATCGTCCCCGTCCCCATCGCGCGGCGAGAAGAAGGCGTAAGCAAGAGGCTAGACGTGGAAAACGCGGACTCATTTGCGGCATCATCGCCATCACCATCGCCGCTCACGGGCTCGGGCTCGTCCTGTTTGGTCTCCTCAAGATGGCGGAGTACTTCAAGGAGCCCGAGGCCTCTTTCGTGGTTGAAAAAAAGCGCATCGTTGTGCCGGCGCCGACGCGCGAGCATCAGATGAACATGGCCAAGCATCGCGCCATGGCGCCGAAGCCCGTCTTTAGTGAGCGGCTTGTCAGCATTCGTCCAACGGCCTTCGCCCTGCCGGATCTTCCCGAGTTGCCCATCGATCAGATGATTCCGCTCGACCCGTCGGAACTCATCTCCGATCAGTTAGCCAGCCTCTCCGCAAGTACCGGGTTGGGCGCCGGGCTGGGAAAAGGGCTCATGGGGAGCGGGGGTACGGGATCGGGGATGAGTTTCTTCAACATCAAGGACAACGCACGTAGCGTCGTCATCATGATCGACGTCTCGGCCTCCATGTTCGGCCGCACGGGAGACCTGGACTATGGCACGAGCAAACTGGTCCGGCGGGGGAAAGAACAGGCGTTCCAGACGATTCGGGAAGAAGCCTTTGCGCTCATTGATAGTCTAAGCATCAACACGCTCTTTGGGGTCATTCACTGGTCGGGCAGTGCGCGTTGGTGGAAGGAATCCTTGGTTCCGGCAACGGCGGCGCAACGGGCGTTGGCCAAGGAACACATTCAAAGCCAAGTCGATTACAACAAGGCAGGTCCCCGGGGAGGGCGGCCGGGCGGGACGCGGCATGATTACGCACTGGAGGCTCTTTTCGAGCTGCAACCGGAGACGGCGTTCATGCTCACCGACGGTAACGCGACGCGAAGTCTTGGCCGCGGCAAGTTCGAGGTCATTGAGGCGAAGGAACTCTATGATTTGATCGATGCCTATGAAGGACCCAGGCTACCGCGCATCCACACCATCTATTACGTCACTGGGCGCGATGATCGCGAGGAGGAGAAAATGCTGCGCGGTCTGGCGCGGAAGACAAAGGGCAAGTTTCGCAAGCAGAAAGCAACGAAGACGTCGCGGTCGAACGTTGGTCGCTGATCGCTGATCGGCTGTGCGATTTGCAGTCGTAGAATGAATGACAGATGATTAATTATGGAAAACATAGCCAATCAGACTATCCAGCTGTTTCCTCAGCTGTTCCTCGGGAAG
>JANQJH010000326.1 GCA_028281705.1 Verrucomicrobiales bacterium | reverse complement strand
GGGACAGAATCGAACTGTCGACACAAGGATTTTCAGTCCTCTGCTCTACCAACTGAGCTACCGAGCCTTTTTCCCTAATCGTGCGGGAGCGGACCGTTTGCGGGCGAAATCCTCAAGATTCTTGTTGTCAAGGTGTCGGAGCCCATCTAAACAATCCGCTCCCGCACGATTAGGGAAAAAGGCTCGGTAGCTCAGTTGGTAGAGCAGAGGACTGAAAATCCTTGTGTCGACAGTTCGATTCTGTCCCGAGCCACCTTTTTTCCTAGCCTTGCAGAATGGCTCATAACACTGACACGCCGATATGGGAATTCTGGGGGTCTTCGAAAGGCAAACCCATTTTGGAAATCCTCTGGCCGGTCTTGAGGTGACGGTGACACACACTCGACACGTTGTCGGATACCCGCGTGTGGTTTGGAAGGAGATTACCCCGGAGCTGGCGTTTGCCTTGGTGGCGACAATGATAGGTCATTGCCGGCGTATCTGTTCCGGTCGCCGTCTTACTTGATGATGGTTGTCAGGTGGCGGCGGAAGAAGGGCTTGATGCGGGCCCCGGGCTCTTTGTAAGAGAGAGCCTCGCCGTGAGATGTCGCTGACGGGGGAACTTCATGGCGCGCGTCGGTCCTGGGATTTCCAATCTAACTAAATATAACAACGCACTCAACCAAACCAAGAACCATGGAAACCCCGCTCGATCCCTCGCCCATCTTGCAGACAGCCTTCGGCTTTTGGAACTCGAAGGTGCTCTTGACCGCAGTGGAGATGGGAGTGTTCAGCACTCTGGCCGGTCGGCGACTCACCGGTGCGGAATTAGGCGCGGCATTGGATCTTCATCCGCGGGGGATCGCGGATTTTTTTGATGCGCTCGTGGCGATGAAGTTCTCGAGCGCGACGGCGATGGTGTGGAGGCGAGGTACTGCAATACTGCTGAGGGTGCTTTGTACCTCGATGAGTCCAGTCCCCGTTTCGATGTCATCCATCTCGCGGGGCCATCGAGCGCGGCCGTGGCCTACAATTGGTATCGAGGGAACGTTGATCCGCCGGGAAGTTGATCTCTTCCGGCGCTGGATCGTCGGTGCGCATCATTTGGGGAGAGCGCCTCGTTGGCAACCGCGCCCACTGGCATGACGCAATCAGAGGCCGCCACGCGGATTGGTTTTGAGAGGCCGCGCGCTGGATTTCGGACGGTGAGTGAGTGCCCTTGGCGGGGAGACGGCGACTCGATTCCGGGTCCGCTCGGATGGGAGCGGTGCCCGCGGGGACGTGGGTCGCGCATTAATTGGTAAAACTGCTTGCTTTCCCTGGGGAGGGATGGCCTGTAAGACTCCCTTTTCTAGCCATGGAGTTTGTTTCAACACGGATCGCGAATTTAGAGCCCTCAATGACTTTGGCCGTCACCGCTCAGGCCAAGGCGATGATCAACGACGGCAAGGAGGTCTGTAGTTTCGGAGCTGGCGAGCCCGATGCAGACACCCCGGATTTCATCAAGGAGGCCGCCATCAACGCGCTGAACGCGGGGAAAACGAAGTACACGCCGAGTTCGGGCCTGCTGGAGCTGCGCGAGGCGGTGGCGGAGAAGCTCTTCGTGGAGAACAATCTCGAGTACAGTCCGGCCCAGGTGAGCATCAACTGCGGTGCCAAACACTCCTGTTTCAACGCACTCTATGCCGTGTGCGATCCCGGCGATGAGGTCATCATCCCGGCGCCTTACTGGACGAGTTATCCGGAGATGGTGCGCATGCTGGGTTGCGAGCCGGTGATCATCGAGACCACGGAGGAAAATGGGTGGAAGATCACGGCGGAGGAGTTTGAAAATGCCATGTCTCCCAAGACCAAGCTGATCATCCTCAATTCGCCGGGGAATCCCACGGGTGCCGTCTACACGGAAGAGGAGCTGCGGGCCATCGCCGAGGTGGCCGAGGGTGAGGACATCTTGATTTTGTCGGACGAGATCTACGAAAAGCTCGTCTATGGCGATGCCGTGCATTTCAGCATCGGCTCGATCAGCCAGGCGGTGCGGGATCTGACGATCACAGTTGGCGGATTTAGCAAGGCCTACAGCATGACGGGGTGGCGACTCGGCTACACGGCGGCTCCCGCCGGCATCGCCAAGGCCATCGATATCCTGCAGAGCCATTCCACCTCGAACGCGACGACCTTCGCCCAGTACGGTGCCCTGGCGGCCATTCATGGCGATCAGCAGTTCATCGAAGACATGCGGGACGAGTTTGACGTGCGGCGCCAGTACATGCTTGGACGTCTGCAGAGCATCAAGAATATCTCCGTGGTGGAGCCGCTGGGCGCGTTCTACGTGCTGGTGAACATCGGTCAGATGGGGCTCAAGTCGGTGAATTTCGCCGAGAAACTGCTCAGCCGCTACGAGGTCGCCGTGGTGCCCGGGGCAGCCTTTGGCGCGGATAGCACGGTGCGGTTCAGTTACGCGGTGGGTCTCGATGTGATCAAAGAGGGGCTCGACCGTTTCGAGAAGTTCTGCCGCGAGCACTAGGCTGATCTTGGCTCGACTCTTTCGGGGACGAGTAGGAGAACGAATCGGATTTACATTTCCGATACGCTTTTGCCAGGCCCCGCACTCTTTGCTTCCTACCCGCGGGGCCTTGGCCTAGGTTCGCCAGATGAACCTCGAATCCTTGACTCCTTGCCGCGCCACTTTCGTTGCTCTCTTCCTGATTCTGTTCGCTGGGGGCTCGTGTCTCTGCTTCGGTGACCTCGAGGCGATTCAGAAGGCGCGGACCTTGCGCGCTTCGTTTGACACGGGGATCGATGCCGACGAGGCGAAAGGGGATGCCAAGCTCTACACGCGGGTGGGCAAGGCGGCGGAGGCCGGCTTGCAGACGGAGGACGCCACCCGCCGGGTGGAGGAGGGCGGGCTTCGTGGTGGCGCGCTGAAGTTCACCAAGAGCAAGGCGCCCTGGGTCTTCTTCAAGGCTGCGGACAATGTGCCCTACGCGAGCGAGAACTGGAGCGGTACCGTCTCCTGCTGGCTGAAGCTCGATCCCGAGGAGGACCTGGATCCGGGTTACTGCGATCCCCTTCAACTGACGACCCGGACTTGGAATGACGGCGCGTTCTTCGTCGACTTCGACAAGGAGGGCGATCCTCGAGATTTTCGTTTGGGCGCCTTTGCCGATTTGCCCATCTGGAATCCAGAGAAGAAAGAAGTGCCGGAGTCGGAGCGCCCCTTGCTCTCGGTGAAGAACCCTCCGTTTGGCCGGAATGATTGGACGCACGTGGCCTTCACCTGGGAGAAGTTCAACACGGGGAAGAAGGACGGGGTCGCCCGTTTCTATCTCAATGGGCATCTCCAGGGTTCGATCACCGGCTGGAACCAGCAGTTTACCTGGAAGGCGGAGGAGGAGAGCCGTCTCTACTTGGGTCTCAATTATATCGGCCTTCTCGACGAACTCTCTTGTTATGACCGGCCGCTGACGGGCGAAGAGATTGCCATTCTCTATCGGGCGGAGCAGCCGGCGGCAGCGAAGTTGCCCCAGGCCATGATTGATGGCACGGGGCCGGGTTGGCGATCACTGGGCGGGGCGGATTTTGTCAATGTGAACTGCGATCCCGACACCTGGCGATGGGAGGATGGCTTCGCGCATTGCACGGGAAAACCCGTGGGTGTGATTCGCACATTGAAGCCAGTGACCAACTGTGAACTCGTCGTCGAATGGCGCCATTTGAAATCCGGAGGCAACTCGGGGGTTTTTCTTTGGGCTTCGGAAAAGTCGATCAAACAGCTAGAGGCAGGGAAGGGACGCCTGCCGCACGGGATCGAAGTGCAAATTCTCGATCACGGTTATACGGAGCTCTATGAAAAACGGCACCAGAAGCCGTCGGACTGGTTCACCACGAATGGCGACGTTTTTCCCACGGGACCGGCGAAGATGGTGCCCTTTCTTCCGGTAGCGCCTAACGGGAAACGGAGTTTCCCTTCGAAGAATGTGAGCAAGGGGATCAATGAGTGGAATCACTATTACATCCGGGCGATCAACGGCGAGGTGCGGCTCTGGGTCAATGGTGAGGAAGTTTCGGGCGGGACGAAGTGCGATCCCGCCACGGGCTATCTCTGTCTGGAATCCGAAGGTTCACCAGTGGAATTCAGGAACCTGCGGATTCGGGAACTGCCCTAACTATAGACGATGGGGAGGGACACGCATAGGGCGGCCAAGAGTGTCCGCATCACTTGAAGGCGAGCAAATTTTCCAGAGCGGGTAGGCCGCCGTGTTGGGCGGTGAGATAGCCGAGGCTGAGGGCGGCCAAGGTGCTGAGGCAGGCGATGAACCATCCGGCGCGGCCCAGGGGTGTTTCCCGGCTGGACCATCCGGCGCCAAGAGCCACCACCTGGAGTCCGATGAAGAAGAGGATGCTGGTGAGGAGGCCGAAGCGAGCGTTTCCCGAAGTGAAGGCCGTGGCCAGGAGACCGATGGCAGGGGCGAGCACGCCGAGGATGGCGGCGGTGATGGCGAGTAGACCGAGGCCCTGCGTGGGTTCGAGGCGCCTGGCTGCTCGGCGGCGATCGCTGAAATAGAGGGTCAGGGTTTCGTCGCTGGCGGGGAGCGCCTGCCGGCCGTGTTGGCGGCACCAAGCCGCGAAATGGTCCCAGTCGGTTACGGGGGGCAGCTCACGGCCGCGGAGGGGAATGATGGGTGTCGCGGCGGCAGGAGCGTTTCCGGGCTGCTGCGATGTTACGGGTTGCTTAGCATTTAGGGCGCAGGGCTGCATGAATAAGAGATGGACGGGTGTGAGTCGGTTCTATTCGGAGCGGTATCGTTGCTTTGCGGGGGCAAGGATACGACCCATCTCACCAGGGGCGATGGGAAAAGGCCCTACAGAATGTAATCGCCTGGGCGGAAATCGGGGGAGAGGAGGGAATGAAGTCCCTGCCACTTTCCCCCAATGTGGAAGGGACTTCAGTCCCTTGGCTAGTCCGGTCTATTCGTCGACGGGGCTTTGAGAAAAGATCTCGAAGACCTCTTCCATGGCGTCCGCATTGTGTTCACCGGGATGAAAGAGGAAGCCGTAGCGGAAGGTGACGGATTCACCATCTTTCACGGTGAGTTTCCCGTCTTTGCCCTGACCCTTGTAGAAGTAGGAATAACCAAAGGGATTGGCGGCAATGAGGCCGTAGTCCCGGGCGTGCCAGGTGGTGGGGTGTCGGGGGTTGGATGGGTGATCGAAGATGGCGATGCCGACGGAATCCTCGCCAATGGTGCCCCAGTAGTCGACCCACTTGGCGGCCTTGCCCCAGAGATCCTTGTCTTTGTCTCCGGCGCTGTTGACGGCCTTACCGTTGGCCACCTCACCTTTGAGCCGGAGATTGGGATGGGTGCGGATGGACATGCTTCCCTCCTTGGTGTCGCCGAAGACGAGGTCGCCGTTGGTCGCCTTGATGGTGATTTGGAAATCGATGTAACGTGATTCTCCCAGCGTCCCGAAGGCGAAGCGGCGCTGGTCCTGGCAGACTTCCTTGTCGCCCACCATGGTGAGCCATTTGCTCGTGGTCACGAGCACGGCCTGGCTCTCGCCGTTTTCCTTGGAGACCACGCTTTCATGCACGACTTTGCCGCCTTTCTCGGGATGCTTACCGCCGCCATGCCAGAAATCGAGGCCGTTGACATCTCCGTGAGTGTACCAGTGGGAGGTGTGGTGGGGGTGATCCTTGGCTTCGCCTTCGGCGGCGTCTTCCAAGGGAT
>JANQJH010000526.1 GCA_028281705.1 Verrucomicrobiales bacterium | reverse complement strand
ACCCAAGCGCCTCGCAATTCTTGGAAGAGATCTTGAAGACGGACATCCTCGCCGAGATGGGCACGCACCGGCAGGGTGTTGACAAATAGGCCAACGGCATCTTCCACCCCGGGTAGCGAGGACTTCCGGCAGGCCCGTGTGCCACCGAATACCACATCGATCTCCCCGGAATATTTCGAGAGCAACATCGCCCATGCCGCCTGGACAACGGTGTTCATCGTGACGGAATGTTGATTCGCCAGAGCTTCCAGGGCTCTGGTATCGACGGCATCCAGGGAGATTTCTTCCTGCCAGGAGATTTCCTCTGCGTGACAATCGGGTAGGCCATCGACAGCCAGTGGAGTCGGCGCGGTGAAACCCTTCAGCACATCGACCCAAAATCGTTGTGAGGAGTCGTGGCCTTCCCGATCCCTCGACCACTGGACGTACTCCCGGAACTCCATGCGTGGGAGTTCGGGTTGAGCCGGCGGGTCGGCGCCGGTTATTTGAGCTTCGTAGAGGGCGAAGAGATCCATCAGAAGGATCGGAAAACTGCGTCCATCCACGATCGCATGGTGGATCGTCAGAAGGATACGCGTGTCGGTATCGCCGTAGAGAACGATTCGTGCTCGAATCAATGGAGCGCGTGAAAGCGTGAAGCCGGCGATTCTGTCGCGGTGGAGCAAGGCCAGAAAGTCACTCGGGCGATCCAAAGACGTGGTGGCCCGACGATCATCAAGATCCACGGGCACCACCACCGTATCGACGATCTCTTGCCAAGGTTCGCCGCCATCCTCCCAGCCAAATCGAGTGCGAAGCATGGGGTGGCGTCTCACCAGGAGGGCGAGAGCGTCGGCGAATGGTTCGAACTCAATGGCCTCTCGCGTCCGGCAGACCAGTTGTTCCACATCGACCCCACGCTCGCCCTTCATTTGATGGAAGAGCATACCCGCCTGGAGGGGACTGAGCGGGTAGTGAGCCTGCCTCACCCGGTCTCTCGAGGGCGTACGGTCGGGGAAGGTGTGATAATTGTCAGAAATCATTAGTGGGGCTCAAAATTGTGAAATATCGCACAAATATGGCCATTATTTCCACGATTTCAATAATAAGTTTGCCTGGAATGAAGGACGAGCGTTTTCGCTCTGCGTGACACGGCGTGGCACTCCGTGCGCGAGCGGCGAGAGGCGATCCACGGCCGGTCGCCTGTCTTAGGATCGTGAACCGGCGAATTCCCTCATTCGCCGTGTTGGCCTCGGCGCCGGTCGCGGCCGGCGGGGCTCCTGGAGCATCAAAGGCATTGTCCCCGTCTCGTTTCTCGTTAAGATTCGACCATGAATCTCCGATGGCTCGCCCTCTCTGCGATTTTCTTTCTCTCGGCTGCTTCAATCACGGCGCAAGAGCCTGCGGCTGAAGACGCCAAGCCCAAAGATCCGCTGGCCGATTCCGTGAAAGAGGCGCGTGAACTCTATCACCTGGGCAAGTACGCCGATTGTATCGGATTCATCAATCGAGCTGAAATCAATCTCGAAGAGGACCGCCGCTTCACCGCTCTGAAGGCGCGTGCGCGTTTGGCCATGGGCGAGTATGACGAAGCCGCCGAAGTGGTGGAGGACGACTGGTCGTTCGAAGGTACTCAGGAGGGGCAGATGCTCCTCTATGACATCAGGCGCGCCCAGGGGAATTTCGACGCAGCTGAAGCTCATGTGGCGGCGGTCTTCAATTCGCGGCGTTTCTCCGCGCCTTCCGATTTGTTAGCCATCGGCCGTGCTGCCTTGATTCACGGGGGTGAACCCAAAGACATTCTGGATCGCTTTTACCGGCGAGTGCTGAAAACGGAACCGGAGAATGCGGAGGTCTATCAGTACATCGGTGATCTCGCTCTGGAAAAGTACGACTACGAGCTGGCTTCGGAAAATTACGACAAAGGCCTGCAGTTGGAGCCGAACAACACCGATCTGCGCGCCTCCCTCGCCGAGTGCTTCTTCGAGAGTAATCGCGGGCAGGCGATCGAAATCCTGGAGAAGAACCTGGAGATCAATCCGCGCCATGTCGATTCCCTTCTCATGATGGCGCAACACCACTTGTTAGCCGAGCTGGAAGACAAGACCGAGGCGATGGCCTTCATCGAGCGCGTCGAAAAGGTGAACAAGAACGAGCCCCGGCCGAATGCCATGCGGGTCGTCATGGCATTGATCGAGGCAGATGAGGAGGCGGCGGAAAAGTTTCGCCGTCAGGCGAAGAAGGGACGCGCGCAGGATCCCCGGATCGACTATCACATCGGCCAATGGATGAGTTCCATCATGCGTTTTCAGGAGGCGGTTCCTTTTCTCCGAGCTTCCCTTGAGATCGACTCCAATTTTCTTCCCGCCAAGATCGCTCTGGGGCAAAATCTCCTGCGCACTGGCGAGGAAGCCGAGGCCTGGATGATCCTCGAAGGCGTGAGCGATCGCGATCAATACAACGTAGCCGTCTACAATCTGCTGGCGCTGCACGATGAGATCGAGGACTACCAAATCATGAATCGCGAGAACTTCATCGTGCGGATGGAGAGCAGCGAAGCACGTCTCTACGGAGCCCGCGTGCTCGATCTGCTCGAGCAGGCCGAGGACGATCTCCACGCCAAGTATGACTTCACGCCGAGCAAGCCCATCCTCATCGAGTTCTTCCCCAAACAAGAGGACTTCGCCGTGCGCACCTTTGGGTTCATGGGTGGCGATGGCTTCCTTGGAGCCTGTTTCGGACTCGTCGTCACGATGAATAGCCCTAACAATGGAGCCACGGGAAAAACCAACTGGGAGTCCACCTTGTGGCATGAGTATTGCCACGCGGTGACCTTGGGGGCGACGAAGAACCGCATGCCGCGCTGGCTCACTGAGGGTCTCTCGGTCTACGAGGAGCGGCTGCGGGATCCCAGCTGCGGCGAGCAGTTGAGCTTGGAGTTCAAGCACATGATTCTCGAGGGGGACGAATTGATTCCCCTGAGTCAGTTAAACTACGGTTTCCTCAAGCCAAAGTCAGGCAAGCACATGATGTTCGCCTATTACCAGTCTTCCCTCTTTGTGGAGTACTTCATGGAGAAGCATGGTGAAGAGAAGATGCGATCCATCATCGGTGACCTGCGTCAGGGCGTGAAATTCTCCGAGGCCTGCAAACGGCACGCCGATTCGCTCCCCAAGCTGGAGAAAGACTTTTTCGCCTATGCCAAGGAGACGGCCCGTGCCTACGGCGGCGAACTGGAGTGGGATGTGCCCGAGGAGAATCTGGCGGCGTTTTCCCCTGAAGAACTAGCCGATTGGCTGAAGGAGAATCCTGCGAACTACTATGGGCTCCGAGCGCAGGGAACCGCCTTGCTTCGCGCGGAGAATTACGCCGAGGCGGAGAAAGTGTTTCTCGAGTTGGTGGAGAAATTTCCCAACCACGCGGATGCCGGTTCGCCCTATCAGTTGCTCGCCGATCTCTACCGCCGGACCGGAGATCGGGAGAAGGAGCGCGAGATGCTGTGGGAGTTGATTTCACAATCGACGGATTGGCTGGACGAGATGCTCCTCTTGTTGGACTACGAAGCCGAGGCCGGTGACTGGGAGCGCGTGGACCATTTGGCGCATCAGGTCATGGCCATCAATCCCTACATCACCAAAGCGCAGAAGGCGCTGGCCCAGAGTTATGAGGCGCGGGACCAGCGAGATGAGGCCGTCATGCAGTTCGAAACGCTCCTCACCTTGAAGCCTCAGAATCCCGCCCAGATCCACTTTCGCATCGCTGACCTCTTGCAGGAATCCGAGCCCGCGAGATCGAAGAAGCACACCCTGGATGCGTTGGCTGAGGCGCCTCGTTATCGAGATGCCCTGCGACTCTTGCGCAAGCTTCGCGCCGAAGAGAAAGCTGCCGCCGCGGCCCAGCCTCCTGCAATTGAAGAGGTTGAGCCGGAGGCGTTGGAGGAATCCTGAGCGAGATCGTCTTTTTCATAGCGCTTGTGTAGATCTTTGACGTTGCACCTCAAAGGGCAGGGGGGAAGCTCTTTGAATGTCTCAGAGATCTCAAAGTGGTTCCATGACGACCCGTAGATGGAGGTGTCTCCTCCCGGTTGCGCTAACCTGTTTCGCCTGGCCGGTTTCTTCTGCTCTTGCGGCTGAAGAAAAGGACGAAGCTTCGCCTCATGCCAGCCGGCTCACCCTGGAAGCCATTTTCAGTGATGGGGAATACGCCTCCGAGAGTTTTTCCGCACGCTGGCTGGAAGATGGAAGCGGCTACACCTATGTCGAGGACACGGATGAAGGATCGGAGATCTGGCAATCCCTCGTCGGTGAGAAGGAAGACCGGCCAGTGGTGCGCGCTTCCGAGCTCACGCCGGTGGAAACGGACCGCCCGTTGAAAATCGATGACTATGCCTTCTCGGATGATGGCGCCTTCTTGCTCATCTACACCAACACCAAACGGGTTTGGCGGCAAAATACACGTGGCGATTATTGGGTCCTCGATCGTGCCAGTGGCGTGCTGAGAAAACTCGGCGGCAGCGAGGCGCCTCCCTCGTCGCTCATGTTTGCCAAGATTTCTCCCACTGGACGACAGGTGGCCTATGTGCGCCAGCGCAATCTCTACGTGGAAGATCTCGTGGATCAGTCCATCCGAGCCCTAACCAGTTCCGAGTCCGAGCACATCATCAACGGGACTTCGGACTGGGTCTACGAGGAGGAATTCGGGGTGCGCGACGGCTTCCGCTGGAGCCCCGATGGCGGCTCCATTGCCTACTGGCAATTCGATGAAAGTGAGGTCCGCCGCTACACCATCGTCGATCAAGTCTCCGGGCTCTATCCCGAACTCAAGTCCTTCGCCTACCCCAAAGTAGGTCAGCGCAACGCCGCCTGCCGCGTCGGCGTCATCGATCTCCTTGGAGGCGCAAGTAGTGGAGATACCGTGTGGATGGAAGTGCCGGGCGATTCCCGCAATCACTACATCGCACGCATGGAATGGCATGCAGACGGCAAGTCCCTGGTACTGCAACAACTCAACCGCGCTCAGAATACGAACACCATTTTCCTCGCCGATCCCAAGAGCGGGAAAACACTCTCCATCTTCGCCGAGACCGACGAGGCCTGGGTCGATATTCATGACGAGATGTATTGGGTCCGTGAGGGCCAGTGGTTCACGTGGATGAGCGATCGCGACGGCTGGCGGCATCTCTATCTGGTTTCTCGTCACGGTGAAGAAATCATTTCTCTCACATCAGGCGAATTTGATGTCATTCGCTTGTTAGAAGTCGATGACGAGGACGAATGGGCTTATTTCATCGCTTCCCCGGACAACCCGGCGGAACGCTATCTCTATCGCGTGCGGCTCGATGGATCCGGATTGACGCGATTGACGCCTGCGCACGTCAAGAGGGGGACCCATTCCTACAACATCGCCTCCACGGGCAAGCACGCCATTCTCACGTCATCCACTTGGGACGACCCGCCAGTGACTTCTCTGGTGAGCCTACCCGATTACAAGACCCTTAAAGTTCTCGAGTCGAACAAAGAACTCAAGGAGAAGCTCGATGCCTTGGAGCGACCGACGACGGAATTCTTTTACACCGATATTGGCGCCGGAGTGCCGCTTCATGGGAGGTGCATGCTGCCTCCCAAGTTTGACCCGGAGAAGCGGTACCCGCTGCTCATTTATGTCTATGGTGAACCCGTGGGCCAGGTGGTCACGGATCGCTGGGGGCGGGAGATGCACCTCTGGCACATGATGTTGGCCCAACAAGGCTATGTCGTCGCGAGCATCGACAACCGGGGAGCCGCCGCACCGCGAGGCCGGGAGTATCGCAAGGCCTCGTTTCGCAAACTCGGCATCCTTCCTCCCCAAGACCAGGCGGCAGCGGTTCGCGCTCTCTTGAAAGAGCGTCCTTACCTCGATCCCAAACGCGTTGGCAGTTGGGGGTGGAGCGGCGGCGGCTCCATGAGTCTCAACGCCATTTTCAAGTACCCCGAGGTCTACACCGCAGCCATCGCCATTGCCTCCGTGCCCAATCAGCGTTACTACGACACCATTTACCAGGAACGTTACATGGGACTGCCGGAGGAGAACCCCGAGGGTTACCATGAGGGCTCACCGATTCACTTTGCCGATCAACTGAAAGGGGATCTTCTCATCGTTCACGGAGCGGCAGACGACAATTGTCACTATCAAACCTTCGAAAAGCTCGTCGACAAGCTCGTGCGCCTCAACAAGCCGTTTACCATGATGACCTACCCTCGGGGAACGCACTCCATCAAGGAAGGCAAGAACACCAGGATCCATCTCTACAGCCTGATGACACGCTTCCTGCACAACAGCCTGCCCCTGACGGAGTAGCGTCAAGCATTGGAGCGGAGCTGCTAAGTGGTGCGGACACTCCTGTCCGCCCCGATGGGCGTCCTAATCCGGAAGAGGTCAGGGGCGATTTTGATAGACGTCGCCCGCCTCTTGGATTTTGGTATCTTCGTAAGGCGCGGCGAGCCGGCGATAAAGCTCCAACTTGGCACATTCCAGAGCCCCGACGGCTTCATTCAGGTGGGCGTAGCGGATGCCTCCCTTGTTCCGGATGTAGTTGTCCACCACCACGGTGATGGCAAAATTCAACTCCCCGGCATCCTGCGGATCGGCGCCGGCGAGGATGGCCTCGCGTCTTTCTTTTTTGATGTATGGCATCGCACGTCTGGTGTAACCAGTTGGCCATGGGTGAGCAACGAGAAATTTCGAGAGGCAATGGCCACTGGAATCTAACATATATTCTGAATTCTGATGGAGGCGGGACAATGCTTCGTCCCTGGTAACAGAGTCAATGACTTGAGTGGTGGCTGTTGAACGGTTTGGCGTTGCGCATTTGGGAGGCTCACGCAAAGTCGCCAAGGCGCAATAATTCAACCTTATTTCGGCTTCTTGCCGGGCGAAAGCATGCCAGGGAGATTCAAAGGTTCGGATCGCCGTTGAGATCCTCTGGAGACCTCCGCCACTGCCGGCCAAAGGATTCGAATTGATGGTGTGGTATCCAATGAACCCTACCAATCCGATGACGAGCAAAGCGATAAGAGGACGACGTGGCATGGGGTAGTGTGGAGGTTGTTCTCAGATCTAACAGCAACTTTGATATTCTGTCTTGCCATCACTGGAGCGATGCATCTTGAGGAGTGATTCCGCCTGGATTTCCCTGTAATCGGGTGGAAGATCTGGGTCATGCATAGAAAACGGCTTTGGTTGACAATCGGCGTTGTTTTGGCCGCACTCTTTTCCTTCGCAGTATACAAGTATTGGACTGATCCGGGCCGGTTGACCACGGCTCCCGAGTTCTCCGGGCTGAAGCGAACCTTGTCGGAGAATACCCTGACATCACCAGATGGCCCGTCGGTCCAAATGACCTTTGATGAGCGTTACCGGCATCTTGGCGGGCAGAAATTTGTTCTCTATGGGACGGCAGACGTGGAGCAGCATTTCTTCGTCGAAGAATACCCGGATGGGAAACTAAAGAGCCTTTTCTGGATCCAGTTCGAAGCATTTCTACCCGATAACGATTACACCTACGACTATTCCAGTTCCCCGGGGCGAATGCGGATCGACGAGTACGATTTTTATGCGGACGCCGAGCCGGGAAAGTCCCATAAGCTGCTCCCTCTCGGCTGGCCTGGTACCGATGGCTATGCCGCCCGTAAGTTCGTGGCCGACAAAGGCTACAAGATACCGGACTACTATACCTATGCACGGCTTGTTCACCTGACGGACAACAATCGCAAGGAACTCTTGATCATCTTTATGGATGACCTGGCGCCAACGGGTTGGACAGCAGAATCTCTGCGGGAAGGCGGGGAGAACCATCATCGCTGGACAGAAGTTGAGTCTGCGCATCTTGATAAGATCAAGAATGTGATGAAGCTATCGCAACTCAATTGAGACCAGACTGGCATGAAACCATGAAGCTGCCTCAATCATGATGTCGATCCGGCAATGAGGCGACTCGTCCTACTGTTACTCCCTCTTCTCCTACCGATGGCCGTCGCCTGGGCCCGTCGGCAAGAGGCCAGGGCCATGGAAGAGGGCTTCCCTTTGGATGAACAAGGCTTAATTGACGCGAAAGCAATGGGTGTCGTGAGACCAACGAGGATTCGAGTTTTGCTGGTGGATGCCATTCCTTCACCGAGAAATCCCATCCTCAAGGCAGCGGCGGTTGCTACAGGATTGCTCTCACCGGCTACCGGAGGGCTCTCGCTAAGATATGGGATTCTCATCCGCCGAGATTGCTATCCCGATCGTCTGTTAGTTGCTCACGAATGCGTTCACACGGCGCAATACGAACGCTTTGGTGTTAGCTTTCGCTCGGCAAGAAATTCCGCGATCTCCGGACTTGGATCTCGCAGGAATCCCATGCGGAACTTCGCATCCGGTACGAGGCAGGCCTGGACATTTCCTGTACGCACCATGGCGATCGAGCTTTCCTGACGGAGAAGGAAATCCTTTCCAAGTTCCTCATCGATGACAGTTTCCCATCTTCCATGATCGGTGCGAACAACCTTCTCCTCCACGAAGAGATGGTAATAGGCGCAAGGTCTTCCGGTTAGGGAGCCTTAAGAGGCTTGCCGAGCAGTTCGACGGAACCTGTGACTTTGACGAGTTCACCGTTTCTAGCGTCGCAGATGCGCTTCGTTGCCACGCCGCGAAGCTTTCTCCTGATAACGACACTCTTGCGAAAGAAGAAAAGACGAATGATGATCCAGACTGGCAAAGCCACGTAAAGCAGGATGGCGCCAACATGCCCCAGAGTGCGCTATGCCCGTCAAGGGATATGGTGAGGGCGATGAAGGCGGCCACGGCACCAAGCCAGCACGCTATTTCTAGACGCGCCCTGAAACCGGAAAAGAGAGGCATGTGGATCTTTACCAAACACTGACTGGCTGCGTCGAGAGTAATCATAGAGGCAGGCCGTCGGATTGCGGAACTTTGTGAGGAGTCAACCACTGGAACGAGTGGGTGGGGCGCTCTCCTCAGTGGAAGGAAGCGTCACCGCATTCGCTATGAGAGCTGTTCCACATCCTGGAGTAGCTCCGCATCCGTTTTCCGGACGGCGTCGATGAAAGCCATGAGCTTGTTACGATCAAGGCGGCCATCAGTTCGCACGCCCGAACACAGATCCACTCCAAACGGACGCACCACTTTCATCGCCTCACTGACATTGTCCGGGGACAATCCTCCAGCGAGAAATACGGGATGGGGGCTGCGCCGGACAAACTCGGCACTGACGGACCAGTCATGAGTTCGACCGGTGCCGCCGTATTCCGGGGTGGCGAGCGTCGGTCGCCCCGAATCGAGGAGGAACGCATGCACATGCGGCGCGTATCGGTCGATCAGATCAAGCGCACTTTTGTCCTCGACATGGATGACCTGGACGCGTCGGGTCTCCGGCAAGAGCTTTGGCAGTTGCCCGGATTCGATGGAGTCGAGGTGCGAGAGGATCTGCACGGTGGATGTTCCCGCCAGTCGCACGTGCCGGGCGATGCCCGCCGCAGTCTTTTCCGAAGTGAGCAGAAACGTGGCGATCGGCGGAGGGACAAGCGAAGCGATGGTGGCAGCCGTCTGCTCATCGATCGTGCGCGGGGAAGCCGGTGTGGCACAGACAAACCCCACGGCATCTGCTCCGGCCTCGATGGCGAGTCGCGCCTCCTCGATCGAGGCCATGCAGCAGATTTTGATTCGGGTGCGCATCAACGATAGAATCGCCGCGCGCAACCGTTGTCCAACGCAATTCACGCGAATTGCCCGGGATTCGATCGAAGACCCTTCAGCGCTCCAGCCGTTCGAGGGTCGATCTCAAGATGCGGATCTGCTCCCCATGCAGGGAGGAAGCCGCGAGGTTTCTCCATTCGTCAGGATCGCTGCGATGATCGTAGAGTTCCTCCGAACCATCGGCATAGCGGATGTAACGCCAGTGCGCCGTCCGCACCGAGGTGTTCCCGCGGTCGAACATCGTGACCACGGCTCTGCCGGTGTCGTGATCGGGATCGCGCAAGAGCGGCACGAGAGATTGGCCATCAAGTTCACCCGGCGCTTTCACCTGACAAAGTTCCGTCAGGGTGGGATAGAGATCGATGAGGCCGACGGGGTGATGGCAATGGGAACCGGCTGGCGCGAAGCGATCGGTCTGTTTCTTTGGCGGAACGACAATCAGGGGCACTCTGGTGGAGCGCTCCCAGCCGGTCCACTTACCCCAATGCTGTTTTTCGCCAAGATGCCAGCCGTGATCCGACCACAGGATGATCACGGTGTTGTCACTCAAGGGTGAGTTGTCCAGCGCCTCTAACAGTCGACCGATCTCGTGGTCCACATAGGTCACGCAAGCCAAATAGGCCTCGACCGCAGCTCGCCACTGCTGGTGCTTTAATACCGTGGCGTGGCTCCCGGCCGTCACCGGTTCAAGAGCCCATTTTCGTGCAATCTCGCTGAGATCGTCCAAATCGCTCGGCTCGACCTTTGGCAGTTGGATCTCTTCCTCGGCAAAGCGATCAAAGAATCGCCTGGGCGCCCAGAGGGGGATGTGGGGGCGGTAATAGCCCACGCCGAGGAAAAGCGGTTTCTCCTCACCATATTGCCGGATCTTCTCCATGGCCCAATCCGTGATCTGCGTGTCGCCGAAATCGGAATCCGGAACATCAAACGGACCCCAGTCAAAGGACTCACCGTCCTTGAGATTCGGTTTCCGATCCGAAGGCATCCGGTTGAGGG
>JANQJH010000301.1 GCA_028281705.1 Verrucomicrobiales bacterium | reverse complement strand
ATTGTTGCTGGAATTAATTTGACATCACCTGGTAGCATCCGCGACTACAACGGTACTACAAGACTTACAGTTTCTGCCCTTCCCCAGGGAAGTGTGCCTGAAGAGGTTTGCTTGTGCAACGAACCGCGCAACTTGAATGACGTTTTGTTAAATTTAAAATGTTGTTCGTGCGTGTTAAAAAGTTGCAAGACTGACATGCTGTGGTTTGTGTTAGGTTTGAAGTGCAAGAGTTCATGACACGTACACGAAGTCTAAACACTACGTCTGCCGAGCCATTTGACTTGTTATTGAAGCCTTATGCTATAAAAAGCCGTACTTGTCTTCTAAACAGTTTTAACAAACGTCTTCAGAAACGTTTCACAACTAAGACGTGATGTTAACTCTGTGGAAAAGAAAAGATATCAAGTACCCACTTTTCCCACTGTGAAAAATACCCCTAGGAATACATGAGAGGATTCACGCACCCGTCTTAAGCACCTATCCGGTTGCGCTTCACTGCACATGCCTTTTGCGGTTCTTTCGACAACGAGCGAGATGTGTCCGAAGCGTAAGCTGAGCTCATGTTTGCATAAAGACGTCTGATCGAAAACATCAATTTATCTTTTTTTTTTTTAACGGAAATAATAGCTTGCTTCGAATCCTATAGAAAATTAATTGCCCGTCATCAGAAACATTCGCCAGTGACTTGCTAGTGTCCCCTCGCAGCTGTTTTGTGGAATCACGCAACGCTCCCCGTTGCGTGACATCCAAAAAACGGCTGCGATCAGACTAGTGATTTGCAGCTGTAACTTGAATCAATCATTATTTCCTATGCGCAAAAAAGTATTAAGGCAAGAGTCTTACGTAAAAGGGGGAGGGTAGGGGAAAAACGAGTAGGGTGCCGGCAATCCCTTTTTACTTCCAGTTCGTGCAAAACGCGTCAGAGTTATGCAACAGCCCTTGACAGAACAGAAAGTTCAAGTTTCTTAGGGCCGGGGCTGGATCAGGCGTCGCCCACCTTGCAGTTGGCGGGGACGGCGGCCTTCCTGGCGGAGAAACTCAAGCGGACGGCTTTTGGAGAGATGGTGGATCTGGACCGGTTGGCGGGGATAACGACGCATCTGAGACAATGTTATGGATCGAGCGCGCGCGTGGCTGATCTGATCGCCATGATTGAGAAAGTGAAAGAATTGTGATTCCATTTATGAAACGAACGACGACCATCGCCCTCGCATGCATCTTGGGCGTACTGAGTGCCCTGGCGCAAGAGGAGGCGGAGACCCCGGTGGGTGGTGCCGCGGTGCGGCCGGCCGGGGGAGGCTTGATTATTCTGGACGGCAAGGGGCTGCCGCCTCCGCCTCCGCCGCTTTTCTTTGCCGCGGACTCCGAGGCGGCGGTGCGGGTTTCTCACGATGCCATCACTCAGGATGTGGTGCTCAATGTGAGAGTGCTTCAGGGGCGGCCGGAAGTCATCACCCTGAGCTTCACGGGCGCGGGAGAGATCGTCTCGGTCACGGGAGAGGAGGTCGAGTTCTGGGCCGTGCGCCAGGGCGTTGGCGATGAGGCGTCCGATCGTTTTCTGGAGATTCGGCCCAAGTTGCCTAACAAGGAGGAGGCCGACGGGCTGAAGGGTTTTCAGGCCCGGATCACGGCGAGGCAGGACTTGGACGAGCTTCCCCGTGAGGTCGACGTCCTGGTCTTGGGGCCGGGGGAGGCCGTGGGCTACTCCGGGCGCGTGGATCTGATCCCCGATGACACGGTGTCGTTCGAGGTCAGCGATCAATCGGGATGGATGGCGGTGAATCTCGACGAGGACGCCGGGGAGGCTCGGCGTTTGCAGACGACGAGCGCCAACCGACTACGATTGCGGTTGGAGGCCCGGGGAGCCGCGGCGCTGCCGGTGGAGCTGGCCCAGGTGCGGCTCGAGGGGAGTGTGGATCCGGCGGCACAGAGTGTGCACTTCACCCTCACGGGTGAGGCCAGGGTGCGAAGTGAAGCCGGGGGCAAACTGCCGATCCTTTCGGGGCAGGCAGCCTTGAGTGAGTTGCCGGAGGAGGCCGGCTATGAGGTGCGTTTGGTCACCCCGGAGAAGGGGGTGCCCTATTACGAGATGGTTTTCGCCGGCGAGGGCGAGTTCCCGATTCAGTTAGGCTTTGACGCGCGATTGAGGACGCGCGGTGAATGGAGTTCATTCGATTTTACCGTGCCGGCGAGCGTGATCGTTCCCCTGCGCCTGACCGGGCTTCCGACGGAGGTCCGGTTTGATGGCACGCAGGCGGTTTTTCCCACGCAGGCCGGTGAAGAGTGGCTCGGGTTCCTCCCGCCGAGCGGGCATGCGGCCACGGCCTGGCGGCCGGGCAAGGACGAGGAGGAAGGGAAACTGTTTTTTTCCACGGGCGAGAAGACCGAGATCGGCGTCAGTGCGGGTTTGTTGCGTCAGGTGATCACGTTAGAGGTGAACATTCTTCAGGGGAAACTCAACGAAGTGGCCATCGATGTGTTCGGCGAGGGCGAGGTCTTGGCGGTGGAGGGGCCCAATGTCCTGGGCTGGACAGTGACTCCCGGTGAGGGTGGCGCGCGACGATTGACGATTCCGGTGAGTCAGGCCTTGGTCGGGCAAGCCCAGCTGGTCATTCGGAGCCAGACTCCGGTGGGCGAGTTTCCCGTGACCGTGAAACCACTGCGTCTGGCCCCGGTCGATTCCGTGAGGCATTCGGGTAGTTTGCGCCTGGGCAATCTGGGAGCGGTGCGGCTTCAGTTAGGGGCGATTCAAGGGATGACGCAGCTTTCGCCCAGTCAGTTCCCCGGCGAGGTGAGTTTTACGAAGAACGCCACCCAGGTCTATGTCTATCGGATTCCTACGGCGGGCTACGACTACGAGATTCAGGCGGATCAGATCTTGCCCGAAGTGAACGTCTCGCAGATTACGATCTATCATTTGGGTGAGGCGGATCGTCGCATCGATGCGGCGATCGAACTCGATATTCGGGAAGCGGCACTGCGAGAATGGGAGTTGCAGATTCCGGAGGATCACGCGGTGGTCTCGGTGCAAGGGGCCGAGATTGCCGATCACCTGTTGGGAACGGAGGTGACCAATGGGACGCGTTCGCTGAAGATCTTGTTCGGCAAGATGATCAGCGGCCGTCACGTGGTGCATCTGCAATTGGAGAAAAATGAAGCACCGGCTGCGGGAGATTGGGTCTTGCCGCCCCTGACGTTTCCCCAGGCGAAATCGGTCCGGGGCCATCTCGGGGTCACGGCCACGGCCGGCTACCGCTTGACTACGGGTACGACGGAGCGTCTGTCCGAGCTGCCTTTAACACAGTTTCCAGTGCAGAACGACAACCTGCAGCAGGCCTACCGTCTGCGCGAGCCGGGATGGGCCGCCACGGTGACGGTCGAGGCCCTGGGACAGAGTGTGCAGGCAGATGTCTTTCACCTCTACTCGCTCAAGGAGGGCATGGTCTATGGGAGCGTGCTTCTGAATTATTACGTGGTCGGTGCGCCGGTGAATAGCTGGCGCCTCCAGGTTCCCGAGGCGGTGGGTAATGTCGCCATCGATGGCGAGGACGTCCAGACCTGGCGGCGTGAAGGGGGCGAACTCACGGTGACGCTGCACGAGCCGGCCCTGGGTCCCTCGACCTTGCTTCTCACCTTTGAACAGCCCATGAGTGTGGACGGAGGCTCTCTCATTTTGGCCAATGTGGCGCCCCTCGACGTGCAGGGAGAACGCGGTTTCATCCAGGTGGTCAGTCCCTATCAAGTGCAGCACGAGATCACGCAGGTCTCGGCCAATTTGCTGCCGCTGGAGGCCATGGAACTTCCCGCGGAGTTCCGTCTCCTAACGAGTGCGCCTTCCCTCGCGGCCTACCAATACGGCGCGAGACCGATCGATCTGGCGATGAACATCCAGTGGTTCGAACCGGGCGAGACGGTGGACCAGGTGGTGGACTACGCGCGTCTCTCGAGTGAGGTCTCCCGCGATGGGCAGGTGGCGACGGAGATGCAGTTACATGTGAAAACGCGAGGCCGGCAAGCCCTGAGGCTGCGTTTGCCCGCAGGGGCGACCTTGTGGGATGCCCATGTGGATGGCAAGGCGGTCAATGCGCGGACGGATGGCAATGCCACCGTCATCCCCTTGACGGCATCGACGGATCCCAACCATCACGTGCTGGTCGTGGTGCGCATGGGCCAGGCGGCGGCGGGGAAACGGGCGGCGCGGCCCACGTTATCGGCTCCGGCGGCGGAGGCGCCGATGATGATCAGCGAGTGGAAGGTGCGCGGCGAGCGGGGCCGTCTTCTCTTGCCCCGCGGGGATGCGGCGGCTCAGCTCGTGGCGCCGGTCCTGACGGAAACAGGATACGAGTGGCTCCAGCGGCGCGGGCGCTGGATCGGCGGGCTCTTGGTCGTGGGCTTCGCCTTTGCCGGAGCCATCCTCGGGAGGGCGCGGCGATCCCGGTTCCTGCCCTTTCTCGGCGGGCTCTTTCTTCTCGGCGCGGTCTTCGTTTGCGGCGTGCTGGTCAAGGAAGGCATGGATCACCGGCGGGTCAACACGCTGACACTTGAACTGGTGGCGCCCGTGATCACGCCCGGGCAGCCGCTCGAGGTGGAACTCTCTCAAGTGCCGGTTTGGCGTGCGATGATTCATCCGCTAGGGGCGCTGTTGTGCTTGTTAGGGGCGTTTCTTTTCAAGGGCGGAGAGAGATTTGATTTGGAGTTGGTCAGGAAGTTGAGCCGCGTGCTGGCCGTGACCCTGATAGGGGCGGGCATTTTGGCGCAGCGCTTTGGGGCGCCCATGCTCTTCACCGCTTTGGGCGTGTGGTTGTTGGGCGTGTGGTGCACGGGCTGCTGGCGAGAGTGGCGCGCGAACTGCTTGGCCTATCGAAAGGAGAAGGAGGCCAAGAAGGCCGCGGCAGAGGAAAATCCGCCGGATGCGGATCCCCCGGCACCGCCGGTGGTGGCGACCCCCTTGTGGATGGCCCTGGGTATCGGAATCAGCCTTTGGGGAGCGACGGCGGATTCGGCCCTGGCCGCGGAACTGACGGCGGACCAGTTGACCCAGACCTGGCGCATTGAAGGGCAGCGGCTGTTTGGCGAGTTGGAAGTGTCTCTCAGTGGGAAGGCGGGTGATCGATTGGAATTGCTCAAGGCGCCCGCGGTCTTGACGGCGTTTACGCCGGAGGATGAGGAGATGCTGCGCGTGGCCCGTCGCGTGGTCGAGGGAGGCGTGGCCTATGATGTGGTGTTGGAAAGCGACGGCGAAGGCAAGGCGACGGCGACGTTTGAACTGGCGCTTTCCGACCCGTTGAGCCGTGTGGACTTTCCCACGGGATCGGCCGCCCTGCATCAAGTGACGGTGGACCTGGACCGGGCGGGTTGGGAGATCACCTCGTCCGCGGCCGTGCGGACAACGGTGTTGGATCCGGGTGAGGCGGGCCAGAGCCGGGTGACGATGTTGTTGGGCCTGGCCGGAAGGCAGCGTTTGAATCTGGCCCCGCGCAAGCGGGATCTGGCGGCGGAGGCGTCCCAGTTCTATGCTGAAGTGGATCAGCTCTACATTCCGCGGCCGGGTGTGATCGATGGGCGCCATCGGATCTCTCTCAGACCCTCGCAGGGACGGGTGCGGGAAATGTCCTTTGTCGTGCCGGCCGGTTTCACCGTGAGCGATGTGCTCCTGGAGGACATGCGCACCTGGCGATTTGATCCCGAGACGCGCGCCTTGAGGGTGGAGTTGGAAACGGCCCAGGCGCGGCCCTTCCGTCTCGCGATCCTGACGCAACAAGGGGTCAGCGGCTTGCCCGCCGACGTGACCTTGGATCCTTTGAGGGTGAACGATGCGGCCGGTGAAGTTGGCATGTTGGCCTTGGCCTTTGGCCCGGATGCGCAACCGGATACGATGACCGCCCAGGGCATGTCGGCGGTTAATCTGGAAGATTTCGATCCGGCGATGTTAGGCAAGTTAGAGGGGGAAACGGATCCCCTGGTCTTGCATCGGGTGTATCGTTATGGTGCGGATGCCGCGAGCGTGGCCCTGCGGGTGACCGCCGTGGAACCGGAAGTGCGCATGAGTTCACGACAAACGCTCTCGCTGGGCGAGGAGCGCCTGGTCTTGTCCGTCGATCTCACGACCACGGTGACTCGGGCGGGCTTGTTTCAACTCCGGTTTCCCGTGCCGGCGGGCCTGGATGTGGAAGCCATCAGCGGCAGCCATCTCGATCACTGGTCGGAAGTGACGGAGAACAACACGCGCCTGGTAGTTCTGCATTTGAATGGGCGCTCCATGGGAGAACTCACCTTTGCCATCACTCTCTCCGGAGCTTCTCCGGGAGCGCAGGCTAACTGGGTGGTCCCGCGTTTCACCCTGGAAAACGTGGCTCGGGCCACGGGGCAGCTGGTCATCAGTCCGGATCTCGGGATTCGGGCCCAGGCGGTTTCGCGCCGCAATGTGTCGCAGTTAGACACCCGGCGCCTGGCGCGGAAGCAGCCTGGCACATTGGCTTTTCAACTCTTGCAGGATGATTGGGAACTGCAATTGCGGATCGAGCAGCTCGATCCCTGGATCACGGCGCAGGCCTTGCAAGAGGTGACTCTGCGCGAGGGGCAGACGCGGACGCGGCTGGCGATTCACTATCAGATTGAAAACGCCGCGGTCAAGGCCCTGCGGCTCAATCTGCCCGGTCTGACGGACACGGATGAGAATTCGGTGCACGCCACGGGCGATGCCATCAGCGATGTGGTGCGGATCCCGGAGCAGGACGATCTGTGGGAGATCCGGTTTCAACGCGGGATGTTAGGAAAGGTCCTGGTGGCGATCGATTTCCAGCAACCGGCCGATCGTTCCGTCAGTGTGGAGGCGATTCCGCCGGTGACGCTGGTGGACGTGAGGCAGGCCACACATTGGTTGGCGGTGCGGAGCAGTGGACGTCTCGATCTCGCTCTGGAGGATCCGGATCGCCGCTGGCAGTTGGCGGATTGGAGCACGGTGCCGAGCGAGTTGGTCAATGAGCGTGAGCCTAGCGTGCCCCGGCTCTGCGTCCGGGCGGTGGCGCCGGATCAACCGCTGCAAATTCGGGTGGAGCGTCATGCCGTGGCCGAGGCGCTCAAGCTGCGGGTGGCCAAGGGCCGCTTCCGTTCCATCGTCTCTGCCGCCGGAGAACAGGTGACGAAGGTCGTCTTGACGATGGAAGTGTCAGAGAAGAGTCCGTTACGAGTGACCTTGCCCAATGGCGCCTCGCTTTTCAATGCCTTCGTCAACCGGCAGAGTGTGGCCCTGGTGCGTGAGACGGCGGGGGGAAATACCTATTTGTTTTACGTCTTCCCGCAGGAGGATTCCAATCGCGCCCAGGTGACCTTTGCTTACGGCATCTTTGCGTCATCCCGCGGGTCTAGTCTCCAGCTCACCGGTCCGCTGCTGGATCTTCCGTTGCAGGATATCACTTGGGAAGTGGTGTTGCCTAACGGCTACGTGTTGAAGGATCACGATGGTGACTTGAACCTGCAAGAGGAAGCGCGCCCCGTGCGATTCGACGTCGATCAGTACCTCGCAGTGCACCGGGAGATCCGGCAACAGCAGGCGCAAAATGCCAACGCCTTGTTAGAAAAAGCCAATTACTGGCTCAAGGAAGGCCAGCAAGACAAGGCGCTGGAGGCCTTGCAGAACGCGGCCAATTCGCCTTCGCTCGACGCGGCCTCGAACGAGGACGCCCGCGTGCAATTGCGGCAATTGCAGACCGAACAAGCGGTGCTCGGATTGAACACCCGGCGGCAATTGTTAGCCCTGGAGAACATCATCGAGACGCCTGCCTTCGCTCGGAATGAACAACTGGAGCAGGCGGCCAATTTGAACCCCTTGCTTCGGGGGCAGCTGAACTATGATCCGACCCAGGTGGACGATCTTCTGCGGGGGAATACGGCGGAGGAAAACAGCGCGCTCAAGCGGATGGCGGGGCGTCTGGTGAGTCAGCAGTCGGAGGCGGACCCGGGCTTGCGCGGGATCGATGTGACCTTGCCGGCTCGCGGCGATCTGGTGACCTTCCGGAGGAGCGTCCAGGTCAACAGCGCGGCGCCTCTCCAACTGAAGCTCAAGGTGGCGCCGGTGACGCGCGTGCACGGCGGGTTCATCGCGGCGGTGTTCGTCCTGCTAGGGCTCTTGGCCGTCGTTGGGGCCAAGAGTTGGCGGTCTTCTTAAAGGGTCAGACGAAGCCCGGAAGGGTCGGATGAGGTTGGACTGAGTGGACGGGTCGACCGGCACATGCAGGCGCTGCCCTACTCGCCGATCCAGTAGGGCGGTCGGCCCTGAGCGAGCCTGGCTCAGTGGCTCTTGCGGCGGATGATGGTGATCCGCTTGAGTTTGGCGGAGTCGTTGGGGCTCCAGGTTTGGATGATGGGGTCTTCCTTGAAGGCGTTGTGAACCAGGCGCCGGTGGTAGGAATTCATGGGCCAGAGTTTCACGGAGCGGCCGGTGCGGCGGACCTTGTCGGCCAGGCCCTGGATCCGTTGGATCATGGCGTCTTCCTGCATGGAGCGGTAGTGTTCGACATCGACGCGGAGGCGTTTGGCTTTGGGGAAGTGCTTGTGGATGACGCGGTTGACCAAGTACTGGATGTCTTCCAGGCGTTCGCCGCGCTTGCCGATGAGGGCCTCGGCTTCCTCGGTGAAAATCTGCAGCCCGCCGCCGGGATGAGCCCCGTCTTCCTCAACCTGCACAATGA
>JANQJH010000290.1 GCA_028281705.1 Verrucomicrobiales bacterium | reverse complement strand
GTTTCGGCGAAATCATGCGCCTCCAGTCCATGACCCTCACGCCCAACGCCATCCTTTCACGCAGCATGGCAGCCGTGGTTGATAGCTCTCTCGTCATCGCCCTGCCAGGAAAACCACAGGGCGCCGTCGACTGCCTGGGCTTCGTCGAGGGCGCCATCCCGCACGCCGTGAAGCTGGCGCAGAAAGTGCCGACTTCCTGTTGACCCCTCGCTCCTGCCTCAATCCCTCCCATGGACTCCCGCCAACTCATTTCCAAAACCTTGAAACGGAATCTTCTGATTCCCGTGATCATCGTGGGGCTGATGTGGTCCGTGGAAGTTTGGGATTGGCTCCTCACCTTGTTTCTCGCGAAGGAAGGGCAGCCTCTGAGCATTCTCGACGCCTTTGGTATTCGTCCCCGGCAACTCAATGGACTGCCCGGCATCCTCCTCGCCCCTTTCCTCCATCGCGACTTCGCCCATCTTTCGGGAAACACGCTCCCCTTGTTAGGCCTCAGCCTCATCCTGGCTCTCACCGGCGTCCGGCATTTTCTCTCGGCCACGCTCATCATCATCCTCGTCTCGGGATCCGCCGTCTGGCTCTTCGGCCGAAACGATGCCATCCATCTGGGCGCCAGCGGCATCGTCTTCGGCTACCTCGGCTTTCTTCTCGTCAAAGGATTCATCGAGAAGCGCGCCCGCTGGATTGCGGTTTCACTCGTGTTGGGATTCCTCTACAGCGGCATCATGTACAACATGCTTCCCACGAGGGATCACGTATCATGGGAATCCCATTTCTTCGGCTTCATCAGCGGCATCCTCGCCTCCTATCTCCTGGCGAAACGGACCGCTCCGGCGCAGGCCCTGGGCATCCCCAAGCGTGAAACCTCGCTCTAACCCAACAGCCACGATCGATAAATAAAATAGAAGATGAAGTCGCCCGCCGTCTGCCCCGTCTGCGGTGAAGACGTCCCTCCCCGTGCCAAGGCCTGCCCCGAGTGCGGCGCCGATGAACGCTCTGGGTGGAAGGAAGACGCGCACCTCTACGACGGCCTCGATCTCCCCGACGAAGCTTGGGAGGAGGAAGACGCGGACGGTCTGAGAACGAAAGGCGGTTCCCATTCTCCTGACCACCTGCCCTTCATCTGGCAGCTGGGAGGAGGCCTCGCCCTCGCCGGAATGCTCTGGTGGATTCTCAGAGCCATCCTCTGAGTGAAAAACAAGTCGCCCGTCCCGATGGATCGGACTCAGGGACTGAAGTCCCTGCCACTTTCTCATGGCGACGTATTCTCCAACACGCTTGCCTGGAATGTGGGGGGGACTTTAGTCCCTTCTTCATTCAAGTGAACCTCAGGGACTGAAGTCCCTCCCACTTTCTTCTGCCGACGTATGTATTCTCTAGCGCACTTGCCTGGAATGTGGGAGGGACTTTAGTCCCTTCTTCATACAAGCGATCTCAGGGACTGAAGTCCCTGCCACTTTCTCATGGCGACGTATTCTCCAACACGCTTGCCTGGAATGTGGGGGGGACTTCAGTCCCTTCTTCATTCAAGTGAACCTCAGGAATTGAAGCCCCTGCGGAACACGTGAACGGTCCGGACTGGCGGCTCGCCGATCGCTCTTCACCGATTACGAATCAAAAAAACGGATTGTGACGCTTCTCTTCCCCCACGGTGGTGAGAGGACCATGACCGGGACAGAGAATGGTCGCCTCATCCAGGGTCAGGATTTCTTCGCGATTGGTCCGCAGGGCGTCATCGTAGGACACCATCCCGCCTCCCATGGACCCGGCAAAGATCGCGTCCCCGACGATTGCCACGGGAGAGGAGAGCCCGTCGATCACGTAAGTGATGCCTCCATCGGAGTGCCCCCAGGTCAGGCGAGCCGATACCGTTAGGCCGCCGAGAGAGTAGGTGTCGCCGGGCCGAACGCGCTGGGCCGCGACCGAGAGGGCATTGGCCTCACGTTCACCCACATGGATCTCTGCCTTGGGGAACGCCTTTCGCACCCGGTCCAGGTCCATGATGTGATCCCGATGCGTGTGTGTGAGAAAAATCCGCGGAATATCGAGGCCCAGCTCTTGCGCCTTTTCGATCAAGGCGGAGGCGTCGGAACCGGTGTCAAAGAGTGCCCCACAATGTTGCGACGGATCCCAAATCAGGTAGGCATTGACGAACATGTCATGGTAGGCCGTGTTCGTCATGAAGAGCCCGTCCAGCTCCCGGGGCTCCGGGTACCAGCGGTCCAGGAGTGAATCCGCCAGTTTGTCGGCAGAGAGCCCTAGACAGGGCGCCACCGCACGCACCGTGGCCTCGTCACCTCTGCCCTCGAGGAGGGCGTCCAGAGACGCCGGTGCCACCTCTGCCCTCTCGACCACGGACTCGGGTGAAGCAGCCGTGCCCCGCATGGCTTTCTGCACGATATCCTCGCAGAAATCCTCGATCGAAATCTTCATCCTCCCAGCCGCCTAACGCCCCTCTGCCTCGTCATCAACGGGCAGCGGCGGCTCATCGTCATCATCTGCCGCCGAAGACGGTGCCGACGCGGCCGCCCGGTGTTCTTCAAGTTCCCTCAGCGCCGCTCGCATGTCCACCTCGGCGTCGAGGGCTTCTTGCAGCGCTTCCTCGGCCGCCAGGCGAGCCGCCTCCGCATTTTTGACCCGGGTCTGCAGCACCGTGGCGGCAAGCTCCCGAGGATCGCCCAACCATTCCTGGATTACCTCCGATGGGATGGCGTACGATTTTACCCGGCTGGCGCGCGCGATGTTCACCCCGATGACGTCCCCGTCCAGATTGACCACGGGACCACCGCACTGATTGGGCTTCAGCAGCATGTCATGCTGAATCGCCGCCAGATAACCGGAGCGCTTGCGGCTCACGCGGCCTCCCATCCGGGCTGTGTTGTCCAGCATCTCATGCATCGGCATGGCATACGACCTTCCCGAATCCAGATCTC
Source organism: Verrucomicrobiales bacterium (assembly GCA_028281705.1). Taxonomy (GTDB): domain Bacteria; phylum Verrucomicrobiota; class Verrucomicrobiia; order Verrucomicrobiales; family DEV007; genus JAACDM01. Next base: position 5,322 of record JANQJH010000290.1, on the reverse strand, counting down.
CCAGCGTGACCTCGAGGATCATGGCCTCCTCGCCACGCCGCACATGCACCACCACCGTATCACCTGGCTCCGACCCGGAAATCATATTGATGAGGTCGTGCCTCGTCTTCATCGCCTGACCATCCACCGCTTGGATGACGTCCCCCGGCTGGATGCCGGCGGCGGCGGCCCCCGAATCTTCTACCACTTCGGTCACCTCCACGCCTTCCCCATCGTCACTCGCTTGCATCAGGATTCCTAGAAAACCCTTATTGCCCTCTGACAAATTCCGCAAAGGAAGACTCACCGCGCCGATGGCCAGGGGCATCTCGAGAGAGCCCGGCGTCGCCAGCATCGAGCCCACGGGCAGCTCCCGGCCCGGCGCCCAAGTCACCGGTGTCAGATTGAAATCATGGACCCACAAAAGCGCCAAATCGTTCTCCGTGTCGACTTCGATCAGCTCGGCCACCTTTTTCCCCCGGTTGGGCAATTCCACCGCGAGTTCCGTATCATCACCAATCTCGCTCGCCTTGGTGATGATGAGCCCCTCTTCAGCCACCACCGTGCCCAGCACCTTCACATAATCACCTTTGTAGACCTTGACCGTGCTCTGGCGCGCCCGGTCCACCACGGGAACAAACTCCATCAGCGTGTTCCGATGCCTCTTCTCAAAAGGCGTTTTCACGCGCCGCCGATCCGCCGCCTCAAAGTACCTGCCGAGCGACTCCTCGAAGGACTCGGCGCCATCCGGTCCGCGTTCATCATCGACAAAATGCTGTGCCGGAGCAGAACCCGCCCACACCGGGCACGCCATCCCAATCAAGGTGATCTCTTTCATTGCTCTCAATGCTCGCTTCAGCTTCATTATCGCCGCTCCCCCAAAAGCTTGGCCCGATCTCCCATGGTGATCTGAAGGGCGACTTCCCGCCCGCGCCGCTCCACCACCACATCCACCTCGTCTCCCGGATCCATGAGGGAGAGGAGGCGAAAGAGCTGCGGGTAGGTACTCACCGATTCCCCATCGAACTGCACAATGACATCACCCGGTCGAAGCCCGCCCTCAGCCGCCGGGAAGCCCGGCGGGACCTTGGTGACCAAGACCCCGTTGCTCGTGCGCTTGTCCAGATCGGCTCCTAACAAAGCCCGATTCTTGCTCCGGTCCACCTTGCGCTCATAACCGGGAAGGGGCTCGTCAAAAAGGTTGGCCAAATTCCCCCATTCCTTTCCTTCCAGCAACTGGTCCCAGTGCTTGTGAAAGACCGCCATCGCCACGTGGATATTGTGCGACAAGCTCTGCGCGATCGATGAGTGGATCCCGATGAGACGTCCCTCCAAGTCGAAGAGTGCCCCGCCCGAATCGCCACCTGCGAGGGTGCAGTCCGTCACCAGAAGCTTCAGACCCTGTTTCTGAATGACTCGGCCCACCCGCAACGGTGCCGGCCGCGTCGGGTCGTAGCCGCCCGGATGCCCCATGGCCACCACCCAGTCTCCCAGCGAAGCCGTGTCCGGTTCCGCAATCTCCACGTAGGGAAACGTCATCGAATCGTCGTCGTAGACAATCTGCACCATGGAGGCGTCGCGGTGCATGTTCATTCCCAGACGCTTGCCCTCCATCTCGCGCCCATCCGCCAGGTAGACCACGATGTTTTCACCCGTGGCCTCGGTCACGTGACCCGCCGTCAGGATGAGGCCCGACTCGTTGACGATGACTCCGCTTCCCCAGCCGGCTCGTCTCCGATTCGCCGAACCGAGCGCCACCACCGAGGGCGCCACCCGCTTGAATACCTGTTGGATCTGGTTCTGGCGTTCGCGCAGCTCCCGGATGGGATCCGGCGGCGCCTCTTCCAGGACAACCGCGACCTCGATCTCGGCTTCATCCGATGATGGGGAGGTCTCCGGCGGCGTGATCGCCTCCTCCTGGGCCAGACTGAAGAGAGAGGATGCCGCCAAGGCCAGCGCCAGCCAGCCATGAACCGCATACCTGCCGGGGAAAGAGAGAAATTGGGTGAACTTCTTCATGGGGAATCTTTGGGAAAAATAAGGTCAAGAGTCGTCTTGGAAAAGAGAAACCTCCGAGATCATACGCCAGCTAGGGAGTCTTGGCCTCGCTTTCCTTCTCCGCCAGCAACGCCTTGAGTTCATGCAAGAGTTCTTCGGCAAAAGCCTCATCCACCCCAATGTGGACCTGTTTGACCTCCCCATCCTGCCCGACGACCACCGTCTGCGGGATGCTTCGAATCTTGTATTTCGGGACCAGAGTCTGCTCCGTATCGAGAACCACGGGCACCTCGATCTTGGGATCGAAACCCTCGAGGAAGGATTTCACCTCCGCCTCCTTTTCCCCCAAATTGACCGCAATGACGGAGACCGCCTGCCCCTTGGTCGCCTCCTGAATCCCCGCGAGGGCCTTCAGGGAATTGTCCTCCCGGCCCAGCCAAGTCGTCCAGAATCCAATCACGGTGATCCGCTTGTCCCGCTGATCCTTCAAGCCAAACTTGCCGCCGCCGAGCAGCGGCAAGGAGAAATCCGCCGCCTCCGTCCCCGTGAGGGAGAGCGCGGGATTCTGCGATGCCATTTGAGCCTGCATCAGGGCGTCAAAACTCGGAAAAACCGGCTCTTTCTCATCCGGCTTGGGGGCCTCGAAATCCTTGGTCTCAAAATTGGGTGAGACATCCCACCCGGTCCACGTGCCCACCATGCTGATCTCCATCTGCGGCTGCCCCTCCGGAGCCTTGGGGAAGAGTTTCGACATGTCCGGCTTCAGTTTCAGAAGGAAGGGTTGCGCGCCCTGCTGGATCCAGACGCTGAGATCCATCGTCGCCGGCTGGCCGAACTGCTGGGTCTCCGTACTCAGAACGAGATGGTGCGCCTCGAGCTTTCCCACCGCCTCTTCCCCCACATAGCGCAGGCCATCGAGATCCTCCTCCCAACCCTGCCCCACTTCGGCAAATAAGAGCTTGTTCAAGAAGGAGAGCGCCAGGTTCTGATCGAACACGATGTTTCCCCGCGCGACCTCGTCGTAGCCAAGCTCGGGACTGAGAAAAAGGGCGCTCGCACTGGGAATCCCCTCCGTTTGCACCCATCCCTGCCCCTCCAACTTCATGGTCGCCTTCCCCCGGTCCAAATAGACGCTGGGCGAACTGAAGAACGCGCCCTCCCCACTGGATACCAGGGCCATCCGATCCGGCCGCCTCAACTTCAAGGTCTGTTTGATCTGCTGCGTTCTCACCACCTTGGGCTGCCGCGGATCCTTCACCGTCATCGTCATCTCGGCACGCGCTTCGAGCGTCTCCTGCCCCCGATAGAACGCCGTCATCGCCTCCAGCAATCCGCGCGCCTTGGCTTCGTCTGCCTGAATGGCGGACACCGATCCGAGGCACACGGACAAGATCCCCCACAACTCCAATCGTCGTTTCAAGAATGGCTTCACCGGCAAACCCTATCGCCGGACGCCTTTTCCGGCAATCATCGATCCGCCATCGGCGGCCGAGGAAAATTCACCCCCTTTTTCCCGCTGCAATCCGGCCCGTCTCTGTTTATTCTCTCCCATGAGTGGCTCTCTCCGTCCCGCCTGGCTCGCCGCCGGAACCGTCTTGTATCTCTTTCTCAACGCCGCCAACGCTCAGAATCCACTGGAATGGCTCCTCCGGGATCGTGAACGTGAACGCGAATACTCGCCCTTCGACCGGGACGAAGGATCATCGCGCCCGACGCGTCACTACGGCGTCCGTGCGACCGAAAGAGGCTCGGGCACACTCGGCATCAAGGGACCCAACCGCCGCCTCCAACAGGCCCCCGTCTCCCTGCGCCGCGACGGGAGCGCGCAGTTTCTCTTACGCGGCGAGAGAGACTATCTCCTGAGCGGCACCTGGCGCCGCGGCCCCGGCCACGAAGCCCTCATCACCATCGACACGGCCTACGACCGCTCCCCGGCCAAGGGAACGGGAACCGTGACCCTCACGGGCAATTCGTTTTCCCGGATCGATCTCCGCGGCGAATCCGTCGCCTTCGACGGCAAGTTCAACGCCCGTTTCCAGGCTGGATCCGCCGAAAAACCCCAACCGCCCCGGTTCAGCCTCGATTCCGCCCGGCGCGGCAGCGGGTCCATGGGGATCTCGGGACCCAATCGACGCCTGCGCCAGGCTCACGTCCGCCTGCAAGCCGATGGCGATGCCCGCCTCACCTTTCAGGGCGACAACGACGACTTTGAATTTGTCGGCGCCTGGGCTCGAGGTCAGCAGGACACCATCGATCTCCACATCACCCGCGGACCTGATCGGCGCCCCATGCGCGCCACCGGATCTCTCAACCTGCACCGGGACGAGGGGTTCTCCCAAATCGAAATCCTGGGCAACTCACCTTCCCTCGGAGGCCGCGTCCGCGTCTCCTTCAAGGTGGAGGAGAGCGAGACCGGTCGCGGCGACCGCCGAGACCGCGGCACGCTCTGGGAACTGGAAGGTCGCGGCGTCATTGGAAAGCCGGGGCCCAACCTCGACTTGAAGAGCGCGCGTGTGACGCTCTATCAGAATGGCCGAGCAAGCCTCCAGTTCGAAGGTGAGCGTCGACACCTGCTAGAGGCCACCTGGTACCGCAGCCGGGAGCCGGACGCCGTCGAGCTGAGACTGGATCGTATCAATCGCCGGCCCGCTTCGGGAACCGGCCGGGTTCGTTTCGACGGCGATCGCCTGCGCGGCGTGGAGTGCCGCGGAAACGCCCACGACTACCGGGGCGATTTCCGCATCAGCTTCCAGGGCGATCAAGCCCCTGCGAGTCCCTACCAGCGTTCCGGGGCGAATGGCAACCGGCGCCAACGCTAGTTCTCGAGATCAATCACAGATTCGTCAAAGGAGAAGGCGCTGTGCGCTTTCTTTCTGCTCGATTTCCCTCCACTGATTGACCTTACTTGACCCATGATTTTAGCCACCGTGTTGGACTGGCTGGGGACCTCCCTCGAAGATAGCGGCGCCTCCGTCTCCAAGTGGATGACCACCGCCATTGCCATCGCAGGCCTGGCCGTTCTGGCCGTCATCGGCTTCTACATCGCCAAGGTATTCCTCCGCAATCTCCTGGAATCCATCATCAAGCGCACCAAGTTCACCTGGGACGATCACCTCGTGAAGTCGAAGTTCTTCTTCTGGTTCACCCAACTGGTCCCGGGCATCCTGGTCTACGCCTTCGCGCCCACCGTCCTCGAGGGTGAACTCTACTGGATTCGAGGAATCCAGGCGGCGGCCGAGATCTACATGCTCACCGTGGGCTACCTGGCGGTCAACGCCCTCCTCAATGGGGCCATGGCCATTTACCGCACCTACCCCATCTCCCGCGAGATCCCCATCCGCGGGT
>JANQJH010000521.1 GCA_028281705.1 Verrucomicrobiales bacterium | reverse complement strand
GACTCGGACAACGACGGCATGATTGACGACGCCGAGGCCATCGCCGGCACCGACCCGAACGATCCCACCTCACTTCTCCGCGTCACCAACGTGACCCGGGATGCGACGGGCGTGGCCTTCACCTGGACCAGTGTGAGCGGCAAGGCTTACGCCCTGGAGTTCACCGATGATTTGGCAGCCGACAGTTGGACGGAAGTTTCGACGGTCGACGCCACAGCCGAGAGCGCCTCCGTACGTGATGAAGATCCCGCTCGGATCAACACCGCCCAAGGCTACTACCGGATCCGAGTCGACTAGAATAGGCTTTCAGGCAAGCGAAGCGCTCGCCCTACAGTTCCAGCCTTATTGCGGCGGTCGCTGTTGGGCGGACGCCCCCAGCTGCTTGCCTTTTTCGTTCCAGAAACAACGAAGGGACTAAAGTCCCTCCCACTTTCCCAGAATGTGGAAGAACTTCAGTCCCTCGGTGAATCGGAAAAATGGCCCAGAGTCCAAATTTCAGAGCCCTTTAGGCAATCCCTCTCTGATTCTGAGAATCAAAGGGGGTTTACACACTTGATGCCAGGGAATCGGCTAAGGTCCGCGTCATTACTGTAAATTACCAGCCCGTACTCGGACGCCAATGCGGCAAGGTGCGCATCCGTCGTCAGGTTCCCGCCTGTGCCTCCAGCCTCTAGCATGGCTCTCAAATTGACCCAGTGCCCCGCTGTGGGTGCGATCAGCTCCACGTTGGGTTGTCCAAGCCATCCATCGACTACATCCAATGCCTGTTGGATTGTGAGAGGTGTTGAAAACATCCGTGCATGGGTGGAGATACGAATGTATCCGAGGATGACGACGTGGCCAATTCGCACCGGCTGAGTAGTCGATAACACGCCGTCCCACCAGGCCTTGGCCGCTTGGTGTTGTGGGTAGGCGCTAAAGAGCAATAGATTGACGTCCGGGCAAATCATGAGAGATGAGCTTCCACTTCAAGTTCGTCCGCCAATTGATTCATCCGCATCGGATCGATCCCTGCTCTCAGCTCCGAATCGAACACCGGACCCGCGAAGGGACGCTCTTGAGGAGCTCTTTCCGAGGATTCCAACCCCAACCGAAGCAACTGATTGATGGCCTCGCGGAGACTGAGATTCTTCCGCTCCCTCAAGTTCTCAATGGATTGAGCAAGATCATCGTCAATAGAAAGCGTCGTTCTCATCTTGAAAGCAAAGAGCATCATGTTTTGATGTCAATCAACATCATATTCCAAACTTGCTGGCCTGCCGCCCCATCTGCGTCTCCCCACCTCTGCCTGAGATTCTGTCAGACATCGGTAAGCAGTCCCGCTGGAGCGGTAGATCTCGGCACCATTGCCGCCATTACCCCCCTGCCCGCCGGCTCTAACGGAAGTGGCTCTAGTTAAGCGGATGTATCCGTAGACACACCGATCCCGCCCCTCGTTCACGCGAGGGGCGGGCCGCGAGTCGTCAGACCCTACCTAATTGACTAGAACCGGAAGCCGTAGGCGATGCCCGGAAGCTCCAGGTTGAACATGAGGAAGGTCAGGGTGTGGTTCCCGAAGTCCCTCGAGATGGAGACGTGCTCGTCGACACCGCTGTACATAAACAGCGCCGACCACGCGTCCCGGCGCAGGTGGAGTCCACCGACCGGACGCACCTCGTCGAGTTCCTTGATGAAGGTGGCGCCACCGTAGAGCGAAAAGTCTACGCCACCGGCTTCGAACAGGTGTTTCGATAGGGTCGCGTAGTAGCTATCGCTGTTGATGTCGCCGAAGTCGTCGTTGCTCGTCCCGAGGATGAGCGCCGGACGCCAGGTGTCGTTCTCGGGGAAGACACGCAGGTTCGCGAGCACGCTCACATCGTCCGTCAGGGGACGATAGTCGAGGCCCACGCGTAACCAGTCGGTGAGTTGGTAGCTGGCGTTCAGGTACCATTTCCCGTGGTCGGGCTTCTCCGGGATCCACCGCGAATAGAGGGAGAAGCCCAGCGGCTCCTCCGGCTTGCTCAGGAGGGTACCCAGCTCCTGGAGGAGTTCGCTTTCGCTCTCCTTCAGGAAACTGATGGAGCCGAACGGGTCTTCGGAAGGGTCTGCTGATCGGCCACGCACGGTGCCCGCTTCGCCTGGTCACATCACTCATGCCGGCACCTCAGAGGCGGGACGTTGCGCCCAGGCGGGCTGGCTGGCGAGCAGGAGGATGAGTGGGATGATAGATAGTAATGTTAGATTTTTCATAGAATTGATGGTATCGAGTACCATTGCTGGATGATTTGATTGCTTGGTCGCACGACGTCCTAACAAATGGACGTGGTCGTAGACGTATCCGGGCAGGAGCATGGCCGGCCCAACAACGCCTGGAGTGCGGGAGATTGAGCGGTCCCGGCGCTATTTGATGTGAGGACGCCGAGGCGCGTCCGGATCAGGAAGAATAAAAGTTCGGGCCGCGAACCGGAAGCGACCTTGGCGCCAAACGGGTGTACAGACCGGTCCTCAAGTGCCCTTCGGCACCGGCAACCAAGAGGACACGACCATCGGGATCCAACTCACGGTGCCGCGATATGGGGGGCGACACCGGGTCACCGCCGCTCCCAGCTGAACTCTCGCGCTGGGGAGATTGGACGCCGAGCGGCGACATGGTCGAAGCCCCGCCGGTCCTGAGAAACTCGCACACGCTGCAGGGCGAATCGCCGTCCTGTTCACCACAGGGCGAATCGCCGTCATGCCCCCCTGAATGCTCACACGGTTCGCCACCGCAGGGCGCCGGCGGGCACGCGTGCTCACAGCAGGCACTCGGCACCAGCCCCATATGCCCCGCGGAGCAGAGGAGCAGGCTGGCAGCCCAAAGGCCCAGCACGATGGCCGAAAGCGATCTCATGGGGTTACGGCTAATTCATCTCGTCCCGCATTGCAAGCGAGCATCGCGACCCGCAGTCAGCCGTCGCTGTTTGATAAGGTGGGGCCAAGATAGTCGACGCGCCGCAAAAACACGTCTTCCTGGCCTTCTCGTAAGCCTCCGGGGCGATTATAGAGACTCAATTCGGGACTGGCCGTCAGAAGAACTTCTTCCAGCACGCCTTCCCGATAAACTGCACGAAGCGCATGCCCGGGCGGGAAATTCAGCATCGGATGTTCAAGTAAGGCCGAGAGCAAGGCCGTGCGCTTGCCCTCCGGCCAATGATGGAGCGAGCTTTCAAAGAGCGCCCGTATCCGAGCGTGATCGCTTGGCTGAAATCGTAACTCCCACGATGCGGTCACGGTATTTCCGCCCAGCTCCGAGTACTCCGGAGCACTCTCCGCCACAATGCCAGACTCAATATCCTTTAAGATGCGGGAAAGCTCTGACATCATGACATCGGCTTCCGACAGTTCATCCTCGGTGAGCATGAAGGAATTCGGCACTCACACGGCTCGCGGCGACCAGTGCGGGAGGTCAGGAGGTCTGCAAGGTGATCTGTTTATTTAAACGAAGTACCGATGACCAGATACGGTTGCCCACCGTGTCTCCGCGAGTGCGCTATACTTCCCGTCTTCACTCATCTCCATCTGGAGCCTCGGAGACGAGCCCTCGTGCTCGAGTCGTTATTCGAGTTCGAACGTCGCGTACACGGTGACACTCACATTGATCGCACCGGGCACAAAAGTCTCCGTCGCCAGATCCACGCTCGGCGTGCTCACCGAATGCATGGCATTGGAGAAGACCGAAGTCCGATTTCCTTCCCCGGGAGGGTGCTCATTGATGGTGAGAACGCGGCCAAGTGAAGCGCCAACCGTTTCCGCCATCGCCGCGGCCTTCTTCCTCGCCGCGCGAAGCGCATCGAGCCGAGCGGCGGCACGGACTTCGCGAATCTCCGAGGATTGATAACTAAAGCTCACCTCCATTTCCGTGCTGGATACCAGGCTATCCAAAAACTCGTCGAACCGGCTCAGATCACGCTGACGAATGGTCACCAGACGGGACACCACAAAATGGCTGAAGGCCCCACGCCGGCCCTGCCCATCGCGTTCGTATTCCCGACGGATGCTCACCGTCCCAGTCTCGATGTCTCCTTCGCCAATGCCCAGTTTTTCACGGAGTTGGACCACCGCCTTGACTCTTTCATCGCTCCGCACTTTGGCGGCCCGCATGACCTTATCCGTGTCCTGCAGGCTAACCCGCCATACAATCTGGTCCGGCGCCGTTTTGGCCTCGACGGTTCCCGTCACCGAAATGCTCCGCACGAGATTCGCCTCCTGCGCCATGACGACATTGACTGACATCATCATCAGCCCCGCCATCCACGTTGTCATTCTTGTCACAGTCATTCCTTTTCTTGTTTTATTTCGTTAGCAACACCCACCAAAGCACCTCAGGCCCCATGGGGCAACTCGCCACAGCCGGCACGTTGAGCCCCACCAAACCGTCGCATGCCCTCTGCGTCAGAATAACATTCTCCTTGGTAGTGATTGTAAATAACGTGTAAATCGCAAGGCGTGAGCAGGCTTGACCGCCGTGAGATTTTCCTGAACGGCGCTTGGAGAGTTGGTCGAGGGAAGCCCAATTCCGCGCGAACTCGTGCGGCATCTGTTGAAGGCCGTGGACCTCACGCCAGGCGCCTGTTCCACTTCTCGCGCTTCAGAGGAAATCTGACTTTTGGGTGTCGGGTTCAAGGGATTTCTGGTTGGGTGCCAGAATGACCCCGAACCTTTGACGAGATCGACAAAAAATCTCGCATTTGATCCATGACCCGCACCGTTCCTGGCATTGACCACTTACTTTCCGATCCAGCAAACTATCTCCGGGGTCAATCTCTCGGGCTGATCGTCAACCACACCAGTCTGGCCGATGACGGCCGGCATTCCATCGCTCATATTTCTTCCCAGACCGCTTTCACGCTACGAGCTTTGTTCGCACCGGAACACGGGCTGCATGGCACGGCTCAGGACATGGACGCCGTGGCCAGCGAAGTGGATCCGCTGTCCGGCTTGGAAATCAAGAGCCTGTATGGGGAAAGCAAGGATTCCCTGATTCCCGCCCCAAGGTCACTGGAGGGCATCGATAATCTGGTTTTCGATATTCAAGATATCGGATCCCGCTACTACACCTTCATTTATACGATGGCCAACTGCATGACGGTCTGCAGGCAGACCGGGACACGGATGGTGGTTTGTGACCGCCCCAATCCCATCAATGGGACGACCGTTGAAGGCAACTTGGTAAGAGAGAATTGCCGTTCCTTTGTCGGTCAATATCCCCTACCCAACCGCCTCGGGATGACCGCGGGAGAACTCGCCCGCCTCTTTAATGATCATTTCGGCATCCATTGCGACCTCAAAGTCGTCCCCATGACCGGTTGGAACAGGGAGGCCTGGTTCGACCAAACGGGGCTCATTTGGACACCGCCCTCCCCCAACATGCCGACCCTGGCAACCGCCACCGTCTACCCGGGCATGTGCCTCATTGAGGGAACCTTGCTTTCCGAGGGAAGAGGCACCACGCTGCCCTTCGAGCAAATTGGCGCACCTTTCATCGATCTCCACAAATTGGCTGCGAGGCTCGAGAAGGATTCTCGGCTCCTGCCGGGTGTCTATTTCCGCCCGCAATACTTCAAGCCGATGTTTCACAAGCACGCAGGCGAGGTTTGTGCGGGGCTTCAGTTCCATATCATTGACCGGGACCGGTTCAAACCTCTACTCACAACGATCGCGTTTCTTCGTGCCATCGTTGAGATCCATCCGGATGAGTGGCAATGGCGAACCGAACCCTATGAATTTGTCAGCGACCGCCCGGCCATCGACCTGCTCTATGGCAATTCGGAATTGCGTGAGACCCTTCTCGAACCTGATTTTTCTCTGGAGGAGCTGGAAAACTCTTGGAAGGAAGAGCTGGAATCCTTTCTGCCTGTTCGGCAGGAATATCTGATTTATTGAATCCGTACCGATCTATGGTTTGGGGGCGATGCGATAGAAAACTGCGGCCGCCGCTTCGCCGCCATCGATCAAGGTCGTTGTGCTGCCCTCGGCACTGGCCGGCGTGTCATCAGCGACGACGTCCCAAGTGACGAGATCAGTCGATCGTTCGAGAAGATAACGGATATCGGGCACGCTGCTCCAGGTCACGCCTGTGTCAGGATCCGCATCGACGATCCGCAGCACGGAGGCGGCGTCCAGGGGATCGGTCCCGGCAATGTCCTCTTGCACATCCGTCACACCATCGCGGTCGGTGTCCACGGTTTCGTCCACTGGAGGCTCGACGTCTTCGGACACCAGATTCTTGCCAGGATTGGCGAAAAGAAAGCCAACGTCTTCAGCAGAGAGCTCGTTGGAGTAGAGTTGCAGGTCATCGATGAGACCGTGGAGGCCGGACGTCCCTTGGAAGCCGCCGAATTGGATGACAGCATCCGCACCGAAGGTGCTGCTGGTGTCGATGGGAGCGATCTCTTCTGCCAGCTCGCCGTCGAGATAGATTCGGAGGCGATCCGCGCCTTCCAATTCCGGGTCAGTGTCGACGTAACTGAAAACCAAATGATAGGGCGTCCCGATCTGCACGTGGTTGTCACTGGTAATCGCACCAAGACTCGAATCCACGAGCCATTGCAAAGGCTGGGGCGATTGCTGCGCCAAGACCACAAGGGCAGAAGACTCAGCCAGGCTACGACCACGAGCAAAGAGAACGCTTCCGGTATCGATATCGGCGGCATCAAGTTCAAACCACATGGCGATGCTGAAGGTGTCGAGATCGGCCCATGCCGAGCTCGCGGGCAGCTCAGCCACGGCAACGCCGGCCTCCCCTTGAGGATCGAGCCGCACGCTCGTTCCCGACGCCAGGGCCGGCTGGCCCAAGACGACGCGACCGCCTTCCGCAAGACGGTACTCGCCGTCGAGTCCGTTCCCCGAGACGTCCACCATGACCGTGCCTTCCGCTTCATCGAGCGGGTAGTGTGCCAGCAACCCCAGCCGCGTGGCTTCGAGTGGGATGTTGACGCTTGTTGTTTCAGGGTCATCGAGCTCGAGGTCGAGCGTTACTTGCCGCACACCCCCGAGCGCTCCTGGCATGAATCTCAACTCAATTGTCACCTGCTCCCGCGCCGCCACGGTCAGGGGAAGCTCGGTCACGAGAGCGAACTCATCCGCGCGCGCACCGGAAAAGCTCGCCGCCTGAATGGTGATCGCCACATCGCGCCGGTTGGCCAGCGTGAGTTCATTCAGACTGCTAGCGCCCTCTTCCCCGACGGGAGCGAATCCCCCACTACCGACAACTTCAATGGGAGGCTCGACGATGCCCTCGACGACGACATTGTCAATGAGGCCCCATTGAAAATCCGGCGCGCCCGACAGAGATCCAAAAGGATCTTCGTAGCCTACCATGACCGTGCCGTCGCTCGCGCCGACGGGCGTCTCGACCTCATGAAAGAGATGACCATTGTAGAGCACACGCGTTCGGTCACTGAACGCCTCGATCGTGACCTCCGTCCACGCATTGGCCGGAATGGTAGGAACGGGACGTTGTTCGTCGAAGGCCAAGGCCCAGTCCTCGGCGTGGTTGATGTTGTCCTTTTTCTCCAGCAAGGTGTCATTCCGATAGATGACCGAGTCCTCCGAGGAGTAGCCGCCTTCACCAGCGAGCCACCCCCAGATACCACTGTTGCCCGGATTGGCGCGTTCCCCGCGACCTTGATTCACCGCACCATTGGCGCCCAGGCTCCAGAGCACCTGCTCGGTCGAACCATCCTCGGGAATGGGATCGCCCAGGCCGATGAAGACATCGAAATGCAAGCGATACGGCCCCGTGAGCGAAAGGAGTCCCCCGCCCGCGCTGTCCGTCGCCAGAAAATTGACCGTATTGACCGCACCCGCGCTAAGGTTGGCCTGCACGAGAACACCTCGGGTGTCGGCGCTCCCGGCGATCTTGTTAGGCGCCTCGCCGACACTGAAGGTCTCTCCTTCGACATTGAAATCGCCATAGTCGAGGTAACGGATGACGGTGTCGTCCGTGGCCAAGGTTTCGACCTTCGCCGAAGCCTCGGCATCGAAGGCTTCACTGTAAAGAATCTGAGCCAGTGCGCTAGACGGCAGCAAGAGGAGAAACAGGACGGTGTAGAGGTGTCGGTTCATGAAGGACAAGGGTTGTGGGATTCGGCCTAACCGAGGCCAGCGATCAACCGCCGGCCGGCGTCCCGATGGCGAGTAGCTGATGCCGGGTACGAACGTAGAGAATGCCATCGACCAGAGCCGGCGTCGTCATGCACTTCGTTTCGCCGAGGCTGTTCTCGGCCAACACATTGAACCGCTTCTCAGCCTCCACGACGAAGACCAGACCGTCTTCCGAGCAGAAGTAGAGTTTCTTCCCATCGGAAACCGGGGAAGCCGTGAAACCGAACCCGCTCTTTCCCTTTCGCAGCCTTTCCCTGAAATGCCGTTCCCCGGTTCTGGCGTCATGACAGGTGAGAATGCCGAAGTCCGAGCAGGCGAAGAGAAGATCACCGACCACAATCGGGGTCTGCATGTAATTGCCCCCGCGGCGCGTCCACCAGGCGATGTGGGCGTCATCCTCATCCTCCGGATCGAGATCACCGGCGGCCTCCATGCGAATGGCGTAAATGGGAGCCATCCTGCCGTGGGCGTTGGTGATGAAGATCAAGCCATGGGCAAAGATGGGCGTGGGCACGGGAATATCCCCGCCTCCGGCAAACTTCCACACCTCGCGCCCGGTGAGAAAATCATAGGCTCCGATATGGCGGTAACCGTTGAGCACAATGCGAGTGGATTGGCCGGAACGCTCTAGAATTGCCGGTGTGCTCCAAGTCGGCACTTCGTCACGAGGCGTTCGCCACACGACTTCTCCACTCTCGATATCGAGCGCGGCAACGAAGGAATCCTTTTGCACGTCGCACTGCACGATCACACGGTCACGGTGAATGATCGGGGAACTGGCAAAACCCCACTGGGCAGACGGCCGGCGGAAATAGCCGGAATCGAGACGGCCAAAGTTCTTTGACCACAGGACCTTGCCGTCGAGATCAAGGCAGTAGAGGCCTTCCGAACCGAGAAAAACCACCAAACGCTCGCCGTCGGTGGCCACCGTGGAGTTGGCGTGACTCGACTTTGTGTGACGCCGAATCTGCGGGACTCCGGCATGGAGTTCCCGCCGCCAGAGTATCTTTCCTGTCTTGCGATCGAAACAGAGTGTCTGCCAGGATTGCGGGCCGTCATCCTTGGCGGACTCGGTATCGCCGTAAAGTCCGACTTTCAGTTCCGCTTGGCCGCCTTCCTTGGCGATCGCCGTGGTGAGAAAGATCCGATCCTTACAAATGACCGGGGACGACAGGCCGAGTCCTGGAATGTCGCGAGCCCAAAGGATGTTGGTTCCCTTGGCAATATCCCAACGCAGGGGAGCCTCTCGGGTGTCGCAGAGACCCGAGGCCTTGGGTCCGCGATAGGATGGCCAAGACAAGGAACCATCGGCCGCCCACGCCGCGGTCAGGACGGCGAGGGATAAACACAGAATGGTGATTTTCATGGCCAAACGGTAACAAAAGAGACAGGCCGACCAAAAGGAAAAGCTGCCAACTCGTTTGCCCTAGCCCAGGAGGCGGCATCCTGATCATCTACCTGCAGTCCTCCGCCGATTCTCTGTGGGTCGAGGCGCTACGACCGATCTGTACTTCGCACCCCGGGGGCGAAGGGATCCCTCCGCTGCGCGGGCGGCACTCGACGTGTTCCGATCACTGGACAACTCTCCAAGAAACGCGTTCCCCGGTCATCCGTCGTCGCATTCAGGAAAAGGATGTGGAGATGGAATGTCTCTCGCCGCAGCCTCCGTGTTCACTTCTCGTCACCCCTAACATCGCCCGTCAGAAATCGCTGCCATTGATCCCGGTGCTCCAAAGCTTCGCCGAAAGTTTCTTCAAGATCCGCATCCGGCGAAGGCAGTGCCGACAAGGCGGCACGCGCCGCCGCGGGATCGCGCTGAAGCCATCCTTTGAGAGCAAGTTTCTGTAGCGCCGCCCGGTCGTCGCCGTCTGGAGTCGCTGTGGCCAAATCCCAGGCGGAAGCCCCATCCCGGACGGCCAGAGAGCGAATGTATTCCTCCGAGGCGATCCGCCGATCCCCTGACACATCAAGAGTTTCGATCCACGATCGAGCCGCCGCGGCATCATATCGGCTCCAGGTGTGGACGAGATTCTGAATCGCCGTGTCGCGACCGGGACCGAAGTCCATCTCGCGCACCCACGCCGCAGCAGTGTCAGGATCTGACTGTGCCCAGGTCATCACGGCGCGCTGAACCCCCTTGTCCCTACCCACCGATGGAGGAAGACTGCTCGCCATACGAGCGCCCGCTTCCGGATCAAACCAACCCAAACTTTCGACCAGGTTCTCCACGGACTTCGAGAGTAGATCCGGATAGGCGCGAACGAGATCGTTGCGAGTCTCGGGATCCAGCTTTCGAAGCATGCCGTCGTAGTTACCTCGATGGGCGCCGGCCTCTTGGGCAAGGACCAAGAGCGATCGGACCTGATCGAGATCGATCGCAGATCTCGATTTCCCAAGGAATGTGAGAAGTCCCTCGATGGCCTGTTTTTGAATGGCAACGTTCTCCATGGCCGTCGCCGACTCGATCGCCTGTTCCCAATCATGCTTGGCCAAACTCTGGAAAACGCGCTGCCCCGTATCATCGCCATCGTTGACCTTGATCTCGAGAAAGAGTTCGAGGGCGAGTTCGGGGTCTAGGTCTGCTATCTCGAGACTCACGCTCTTCAGCACGTTCCGCCGCGATTCCTCGGGGATGTCCGCTAGATCGTTAGAAATGGCGAATGGTTAGAGCATTAGAGCACGCAGTTGTTAGGTTGTCAAGTTTGTGTTCTTGTCTGTTTGGGCTT
>JANQJH010000241.1 GCA_028281705.1 Verrucomicrobiales bacterium | reverse complement strand
TCACTTCGGGGTCCTCCTCCGACTCAACGGCAAGCTCAGGCTCGACGGGCTTCTTCTTCTCCTCTTCCTGCCGAAGCTTCTCTTCCAATCGCTTCTTCTCCGCCAACTTCTTCCGCTCGTCTTCCTGACGGAGTTTCTCCATGTGCCGCTGCCGGTTCGCCTCCCGCTCACGTTCACGTTCTGCCCTCTTCGTCTCTCGCTCGCGTTCGCGCTCGGACCGGGCCAGCGCCGCAATCTCTTCAGGGTCAGATTGATCTCCACGCCGATCACACGAGGTGAATGACAGGCACAGAAGCGAGAGAAACAGCGTCAATGGAAGGGTTCGGTTCATCACAAGTAGCATCAAGTTGAAGGTTCGCCCAATTGGGAAGAGAGGTCATTGCCCCTCCGTCACTCTAGGACGCACGAATCGACATTTTATTAGACAGTTCTTGCCGCAAATGTCATCCGGCCAAATCCGAGACTCAAATTTTCGAAGAAGAAATTCCGATCAGGGCAGCGCCGGCATGGGAGGGCGAGATCCAACAAGAGACTGCCCAGTATCGAACAATCCCGGTCCGCCGATGAACAGTCGATTCCCCGTCACCGGTGTTTCTAGATTTGTAGTTCGTTGATCATGAGCCCTTTCTGCCAATCGGCGACGAAAGGCACGGTTCGTGCATCCTCCACTGGTGAAAGGCGACAGCTCAAATGAACAGCATCAGATACACCATCCGCCTCCTGATCAAGAGTCCAGGATTTACCTTCGTCGCCCTCACGACGCTTGCTCTCTGTATCGGAGCCACACTGGCCATTTTTGCCGTTCTCGATGCCATCATCGTCCGCTCACTCCCCTTTCCCGATCCCGAGCGACTGGTCGTGGTCAACAACGCCTATCCAGCCATTGGCATCGAACGGGGGAATGCCTCCATTCAGAATTACTTCGAACGGCGTGAAGGTATCGACGCCTTCGAATCCGTATCGATGATCAGAGAACGCCACGAGATCATCGGTCGGACCGGTTCTTTTCAGCGCGTCGAAACCGCTCAAGTGACATCGGACTTCTTTCAAACTCTTGGTGTACCGCTAGCCATGGGGCGAAGCTTTACCGAAGCAGAAGTCGATCCCGGCCAGGCTCGCCACGTCGTTTATGAGGCTCCGCCGGTTGCGATTATCACCGATCATTTTTGGAGAAACTACTTCAATGCGGATCCCAATATTCTCGGTCGCACGTTTCTCGTGAATAGCGGCTCCTTTGAAAGCGCAATCGCTATCAGTGTCGTCGGAGTCTTGCCGCCAGGTTTCCGCTACCTTTCCTCCAAAGCTCAAATCTACCGCCCAATCGTTTCCACCTGGGACCGGACGTCACTCACGCGTCACAGCAACATGGGCCAGATGGTGGCCCGGCTCGCGCCCCATCAATCGATCGCTGATGCCGAAGCGCAATTGGCCGTGCTCAACAAGCGGATGCTCCCCGGCGATCCGCTTGGCAAAGCGATGGAGGCCAACGGATACCACACCCGGGTAGCCTCATTGCACGAAGATCACGTGCGTTCTGTGAAACCCGTACTGCTGCTCTTGCAAGCCGGCGTGTTGTGCTTGCTCCTGATCGGCGCCGTGAATCTCGCGGGATTGCTCCTCATCAGGGCCAGCGTTCGCACCAAGGAGATCGCCATTCGCAAGGCACTTGGAGCCAGTCGGCGGCGCATGATCTACCAATCCCTGGTTGAGGCGCTCCTACTCTCTCTCGGCGGCGGGGCTCTGGGAATTGTACTTTCCCTCGTTGGAATCCGCCTCCTCAAGTTGTTAGGGACGGATGCCCTTCCCATGGCGGCAGAAATCACCTTTGACGGCCGAGGCGCCGTCGCCTCGCTCCTCGTTTCCGTTGTGGTTGGCGTCTGCATCGCCATTCCCATCGTGTGGCTCAATCTGCGCGACCAAACAAACGTCCAACTTCAATGTGAGTCGCGAAGCGGAACCATCAGCCGCGCCGTTCAGCGCCTCCGTCACGGATTCATTGTCGCTCAGATCGCCTTCGCCTTCGTTCTCCTCTGTGGCGCGGGAATGCTCGCCCTCAGCCTCAAGCAAACACTCGAAATCTCACCCGGCTTTGAACCTGGGCAGGTGGTGACCGGCGAGATCTCCGTGCCATGGCCCGATCTGAGAAGGGGAACGCTTCCTCACCATCGTGTCTTGGAAAAGATTCAAGCTCTCCCGGGTGTGGAACACGCTGCCGTTTCCACCGTCCTCCCCTTCACTACCGAAGGATCTCGTCAGACCAGAATTCGGGTTGAAGGCGTCGATCTCTCGGCTGGAGACGGCCTCCGCGCACACCACGTGACCTACGCCAGCCCGGAATACTGGCAGACGATGAAGATCCCGCTGCTCCGGGGCCGCCTCTTTGACGATTCGTCATGGGAAGACGGTGTCGCCGTGGTCGACGAAGCCTTCGCCAAACACTACTGGACTAACGGAGACGCCGTCGGCCGGGCCATTTCCATGCACGCCCATCAGGATGAGTTTACCCCTCATTATGTCATTGTCGGTGTTGTGGGAAATGTGAAACAGAATCACCTTACCGATACGGTCAGGTCGGGCATCGTCTACCTTCCTGACCACGGCGGCATGCCCAGATTTCGCCTGGTGGTTCGCACCAAGGTCGCTGCCTCCGCCATGATCCCCACGGTGCAGAAGGCCGTCCAGGAAGTCGATCCAACATTGCCAACCCGGGAATTCACCACCATGCAATCGCTCATCGACGAGACTCTCATCACTCGCCGTTCTCCTGCCATCCTTGCCGCCGCTTTCGCCGGAATCGCACTTCTTCTCACTTCGATTGGCGTCTACGGTGCCCTGGCCTTCGCCGTCACTCAACGCCAGCGGGAGATTGGTGTCCGCATGGCGATCGGCGGGCTCAGAGAACAGATCGGCCGTCAATTCTTATCCATCGGGCTGCGGCTGCTCATCCTCGGTGTGCTTCTCGGATGTCTGGGAGCCTGGGCCACGGGACGAGCGATACAGAGTCTCTTGTTCGAAATCTCTCCACTGCATGTGCCGACGATGGCCGGCACCGCCCTGGTCATGGGAATCGTCATTTTACTGGCATGCCTGCACCCTGCCATACGCGCCAGCCGGCTCGATCCCATGGAGGCGCTGAGGACGGATTGAATCTCTCGAATCACGAAAACCAAAAGTGATGCCGACACTCCTGTCCGCCAGGCGGCAAGGTGAACGCTGATCAGTCACGGCGACTCACGATCATCGATTTCCTCGACGATGGCCGAACGCAACTGCTCTGGCAGCCGGGCCAATCGCATTCCCTCAAGACCTGCCTCCAAGGCAAACCCCGGTTCGATGTTCGTTAGCCATTCGACCGCAGCCCTGTGATCGGATTCGAACCACGCATGAGCCAAAGTTTTCACTGCAGTTTGCTTGAGGTCGCCGGGAGGAAGCTCATCGGCAATCTTCGCCATGGCATCCGGATGATCGGATGACCCCTCCTCGATCAATTTGGTAATCGATTGATTTCTCGCCCGTCCCTCGAGATGCGCATCAATCCAAGCAAAGGCAGCCCCGGGATCATCCTGTGCCATTTGGGTCACCAACTGCCTCCCCAGCCTGGCCCGTGTCGTTCCATCGGCCGCTTCGATGTAGGCCTTGGCGGATTCCACATCCGATTTCATCCAACCAGCCACGGCCGTCTCAATGGCCAGCTCGCGAGCCTGGGGATCGAGCTGCTCGGCGAATCGAATGGCAGCCATGGGGTCCGTTTCTCCCCAGCGCCGCGTGAGGTCGGTCGCCATTCTCATGCGAAATTTGCTCAATGGAAGGGTCGCCAAGAGAGCCGCCGCCCCCGCATGATCCGTGCCCGACCAATCGGCAAACTCGCGAAACTGGCCCAGGACCTCCTCCTCCTGCGCATGCAAACCCTGGACCATGGTCACTGCGGCCTCGGGGTCCAGATAGAGCAGATTCCCTACCAATTGCGTGAGGCATCGATTGCGGAGTTCGAAACTCGGCGTCTGCCTGGACGCCGAGAGGGCACCGTCGGGATCACTCTTTGCCCAAGCGGCAAAAAGCGCTCTGAGCACGGCATCGGACTCGGCCAATTCCATGCCGATCTTGTCCTCGACAAGGAAAGTGTGAAGCCCCTTGGGATCCAGCTCGGCCCACCGGGCGACGATCTGCAACGACGCCTGCTCATCATCCTGACATTGAATCAGAAGCTCCCGGCATCTGGCGGCTGTCGCCTGGCTAGTCAGCTGAAGCAGATGCCGCCGGCGATCCAGCAGATTGGACTGCTGCCTGAGCTGCTCCAAACGGACCCGGCCGGCGTGGGGTCTCGCATCGCTCCCCTCCACCATCGAGGGCCCGGCAGCTTGAATGGGATCGATGCTCTGCCCATCCGGCATGCCACGATCCCGAAGCGCCATTCCAACGGCCATGCCGACCACCAGGGCGCCGATGGACGCCGTCACGCGGGCGATGATTCTGTAGCCATCAGCGCTCATTACTTCGATTCCTTTTCCAAGAGATCAATCAATTGCTCGCGTTCCGCCAGAGGCAGGCCCGATGATTCGATCACGCTCTGCCCTTCCAATGAATCTCTGACAGACCACAACGAGACGGCTTCGGCACTTACCCGCCGGCGGATTTCCGCATCGTCAATGGCGGCAGCCCAAGAGAGAGCCGAATCCGCTTCGAAGGGCGCGACGGCCTTGACCAGCTGCTCCACAGCCAGATCGCGAAGTGCCCCCCTCTGCAGGGAACCGATCCATTGAGAGGCCCGGTAACTGTCATTCTGACTCCAAGCGGCCGCTATACGGCTGATTGCCAGGGACTGCCACTCGGGCTGATCCAATTCCAGCGCCCACTCGGTCGCGTCCTGCGGCGCCAGCGCACCCCATTCGCCAGCGATGCGCTCGATGGCCATTGGCGCATTGGCATCTGCCGGCAACTGATCAATCAACGCGGCAGCATCGGCCGGCTTTGAACGGGCCAGGTACACAATCACATCGACCATCGATCGCCCCCGGTGCGGACTCTCCACCGGCAGATCCTTGGAATACTCCCACGCCCGTTCAATCGGATGATTCATCGACAACATGTGATGAACGATCGCACTGTGCAGATCGTTGCGGACATGGTCGTTCTCGATACCCATGACATAGTCCCGCGCCCCAGCCATGTCATGCTTGGCCCAGCTGAAGATCATGCCGCGCATGGAGGCCGCTCGGTTGGCATAAACATCCTTGGGTAGCTGCAGCACCCAGTCGAATCCCTGACGATAATCGAGTCCGGCGCTTCCCCAAAGAGTCCTCTGAAACCAATCATCCCCGCGAAAAGCGTCCGGACCTTCGATCTCGATGATGGCATCGAACACGGCAAACAACTGATCGTCTCCAGACTTGCTCAATGTCGTTCCAAGCTCACGATAAAGATCTCCTCTCGGCTCCTCACCGCCAAAGGCGCGAATCCATTCGAAGGCCCTACCCGCATTCTGGGAAGCGAGACTCCTCACAATCCGGCGCTCGAGTCGGGGAAAGCGGTCGGAAGAATCGCGCAAGGCCTCGCCGGCCGCATCCGGATCGACCTTCGCCATGGATTCGATGACGGCGCTCAGCGCGAATCGCCTGTCCGACTCGTCCTCGAACTGCCTCGCCCATCGCAAGGCAGACGGCGCATCCCGGGCCACTAACGAATCAGCGATCCCCCCGATGGCGAATCCACGCTGTGACTCTGACAATCCCTCCATGAAATCGTTCACATCCCGCCCCGTGGCGGTGATGGCCTCAAAGGCTCGCCGCCACGAGCGCCGGTCGGAAGTCGCCTCATTCCGGGCAAGATCAATGAACTTGTCAGGGTCACTGTGACTCAGCCAGGACAAGATTTCCCTGGCTGCGGCATCGCGGAGGCTCGGGCTCTCCAATGAGGGAATCGCCGACCAAGCACCATTCGGGTCGATTCGCGCCCAGGCGGCAAACAGAGTTCTCAGTTCAGGGGCGCCATCTTCCAGCGCCGCGAGAAAATCGATGGCGCCATGGGGGTCGAGTTCGGCCCAACGATAGAGAACGAGTTCCTTCGCAGCCGTTTTGGCAAAGCCGTGTTCCCGGCTCTCGACTTGCACATAGAGGCCGGCGATGGAGTTCGCCGTGGCTTCTCCGAGCAGACGAAGAATCTCTGCCTCGCGCTCGAGGCGTCCGCTCACCTTGGCCGACCCTTTGGCTCGTGGATTGAGAAGGCTCTTCCACACTGCCGTCGCGGGACCATCGGGAGCGGCGGCCGGCCATTGCGTGCCAATGAGCAGACCGGCTCCGAGACATGCCGCCAGAGTTGCCACCAGTTTCCAGGGCACGTTCCGGAACGCCGGGTTAACTAAAGTTCTTTCTCCGGTTTCCAACGACAGTGGATTCTCCCCCACCGGCTCCCTGGAATCCCGACGATCGTCAGACTCCGCAGCGACCCTTCGCATGACCACGCCTATCACGCGTTCATCGGATGTGTCATCCGCCAGGATGACCTCCAACGCGCGATCAATCCGCAACTGATCGTCGAGTTCATTGGCCAGCATCGCGTCGGAACCCGCCGCCTGGCCAGCGGCGGCAGCTTCTTCCCGGGAGCACTCACCGGCGACGTATCTCGCTTTCGCTAGATCTTCCATTTTCACTATTACGTTGAATGATTGGCTTGTTCGATTCGCGATTGAATGCACTGCCGCAGCTGATTGCGAATCCGATAAAGACTCGTCCTCACCCAATCTCCCGACCTCTCGACCCTGGAGGCGATCTCTCTTGTCGAGTAGCCATCATGGTATTTGAGACGCAGGAGGTCGCGTGCCTGGCCCTTCAGTTTCAACAAACACTCGTCCAGATATTCCGCCCGAACATCCTGCCCTTCTACCTCATGATGCTGTGTTAAGCCCAACGCGGTCAGTTTCTCACGTTTTCTTCGCTCGGAATCAAACTTTTGGGCCTCACGGCGGAGCAGTTGCCAGGCGATCGTCCTCACCCAGATGCGAAACGACGTCCCCGCCTTGAACTCGTTGATCTTTCGGAAGGCGACGACGAAGGCGTCCTGCGCCACTTCCTCCATCGTGGCCTCCGGCACCATCGGTGCCTGGTAAGCGATGTAGGCACGGACTGGACGCATATGGATCTGCATCAATGCCCTGTAGGCCCGCCGATCACCGCCTTGAATCCGCTTCACCAATTCGGTTTCCCCTCGTTCGGCCTCATCTGAAGTACGCGAGGATGGGTTCAAGCAAGCCTCGACGACTGGATCTTCCGGAATCACATAGACAAGAATATGACGTCGCCGGCTCTTTGTGACAAAAAATGATGCGGGGGGAAGCCACTTCGCTTTCCCGCCGGGCAGGCGATCGACCATCGGCAGGATCGTCACCCCTTCGCAATTCAAGAACCCGAACCCGCGCATCAAGGGAGGCCTTCCACTTCCCGGAGGGCGAGGCATCCATGGCTCCGTCCGCGAGCCAATGAGCCCATCAACCTGTCAAATTACCCCTGTTAAACACATTTTTCATAAGCAAAGCCCCCATTCCTTCTCACGCGAGAACCCACCGTGATCACTTCATGAGGCTCTCGAAGCGAATCTCCGCCGGATTCTGTCCGGTTCTTTCGTTGGAGTGACGCTATGATGAGTAAGTCGTGATGACAGACGGTACAGAGCTTCTAAACCGGTACGTGCGTTCGAGGAGCGATCCCGATTTCAGGGCACTCGTGGATCACTACGGCGGCCTTGTCTTCGGAGTTGCTCAAAGGCGGTTGGGAAACGCCGAACTGGCCAAAGAGGCGACCCAGAATGTCTTCATCATTCTATCGAAAAAAGCCGCCACCATTCGCAACACCCACAAGCTGGCTGGATGGCTGCACCGGGTGGCCGTTGGAGAATGTTCCAATCTGATTCGGAAGGAACGCTCGCACTTCAACAAGATGAAACAGTTCGGCGAGGAAGAAAGGGCTCACATGACGACGGAACCATGTTCGACAACCATCGCGGACGATGCCAAACCGTTCCTCGACGAGGCGATTGCAAGACTCAGCCAGGCTGATCGCGACGCGGTGATGCTCCGCTACTATGAGGGTCAGACATTCGGAGAGATCGGTGTGGCCTTGGGCAAATCTGAAGAGGCGATCCGAAAGAGAATCGCTCGAGCACTGGCGAGAATGTCGATCTTCCTTCGGCACAAAGGAGTGAGAGTGTCCACCGTAGCCCTCGGTGCCACACTGCCATCTCTCTTGGTCCACCCTCTTCCGACCGGCTACGCTTCGATCATTGCGGCGAACACTTCGGGAACCGTGCCCGTCGCCGCAACGGCAATGAGCGCCAAGCTAATCGCGGTCGGAGCCTCGCTCGGTCTCCTGGCGATTTCGATCGTGGGTTTCCAAACGGGAGAAAGGAGTACGCGTAACGCAGCTCCGTTAGGCTTGCAGGCGAATAGTGCTCCTCCCGTGTCATTTGTCCCTGCCCGACCCAATCAGACCATCTCTCTCGAGCCATTGTTAGTAGCGGCCAACAGCGAGACTCTAAGAGGAATGTGGGATCGCGCGGCCAAACATCATGCTGAACTCTACATCCAATCGATCCCAGCAGATCGATTCGAAGAGGCGATGCGCCTGATTGCCCAGCTGGACCTGAGACAGGACGTGGCCGAGAAGATCCTCGCTTCCTGGGCGTCAATCGACGGCGAGACCGCCATGAGGCACGCCCAAGAATATCTGTCAGCGGCGGAGTTTCAAGGAATCGCAGGCACGCTCCTGAAACAGTGGAGCTTGCGAAACGGGCGCGCAGCCTGGGTCTGGTACCGCAATAGAGATCTGTCTCTTTCATCATCACACACGGTCGTTGAGGAAATCTTTTCCAACTGGGCGGAGCAGGCTCCCGAGGACGCGTTCATGGCCATTCAAGAACTCGATCGATTCAAGGATGCCGATGATCGGGTCTCCTCGTTGCAAGGCATGTTTTCCGGTCAACTGCCTCAAGAGCAACTGATAGGATACTTGGATCGACTCCAGGAGGAAAGTGACCTTGCTGCCGCCGGCAGCCAGTTGGTGTCCGCTTGGGCGAAACAATCGCCCATGCAAGCCGCGGCCTGGGTGCAGACACTAGATTCAGACGGAGCCCTGCGAGCCCGGGCCGAACAAGAGTTGGCGATTCAATGGATTCAGTACGACGGTGCAGCCGCCGCCGACTGGCTGCATTCGAACAGCGTCTCACCTCCATCAGAGAGGATGCTCATGATCGTCAAACACTGGGCTTGGCGAGATCCCTACGCCGCGGGAGAGTGGCTTTCCCTCCAGAAACTGGACGCGACGGCGGATCGTGCCATTGCCGAGTTTGTGCACCACTGCCAAGATTTCGATGTTCAAAGCGCGTTCTCTTGGGCCAATAGCATCCACGATCCGGAACTGCGCAAAACCGCCATTCAGGACTTGCCTCCATTGACGAGTGAACCGTGAAGCGTTCGAATAAAGCACTTGTGTTAGCCACTGTCACCTATACCACGGTCGCGGTGATTGCCTTTGTCCTCTCCAGGTATGCCGGCGCTC
>JANQJH010000174.1 GCA_028281705.1 Verrucomicrobiales bacterium | reverse complement strand
CCATTTAACTATATTCTGCATACTGCGACCTCACCGTGACCCGCTCGAGGTCAGGCTCTTCCAGCGGGACGCGCTCGACCACGTCAAAATGTTCGTTGGCCTGTTCCCAAACCCGTCCATCAATCGAGGCCTGCAACTCGGCCGCGAATCCAAAGAAATCCGCCCGCCAGCTGAACTGAAGCTCGAGATGTTGCCGGCCATCCTCAAGCATCACGTGAGGGCGCAGCGGGTTATTCGCCTCTTCCTTCAGCGGGTCGCGTCCTAGCGCATATTCCAAAGTGTTCTCTAACCCATCATCATCCACGTCGGGGTCCATATCGTTGCCTTCCCCCAAGACCTCCGCCAGTTTCTCCGCCCACCCTTCAAATCCGAGCTGATGCGCTGCCGCAGCCCCGGGGTCCAAATCGAGATAGATGGATCCGAGCGTCGCCCCCTTGATCGGCCGCCCATCCTCAAAGCGAACCGCCTCGTTTCGCAAGATGATTCCCAGTGTGTCCTGCGACGACGATTCCTTCCAGCCACCTTCAGGCCGGTCGATTTCGTAAGTGGCCACCACCACGCCGTCCGCATCGATCACATACGAGCGAAATCCAACATTGATGTTACTCGCTTGAGGAAAGAAGAGCGACGGGGATCCCGCCACCAGATCGTCGTCACCCAAGCTAGAAACATCAATGCCGTGCTCCGTGGGGCGATACATGATCTGGAAGGCAAACTTCTGTAGCTCTGGATCCGCAATGCGTTGCGGGGGAACCGAAACGCCAAGCGCCTGCGTCCCCGAAGCGTCGTAGACGGTGACTTGCAGAGACGGCACTTGGATCACCCCCAACACACCACGGTCTATAGTGACATCATCGACGCTTTTCCAACGAACCTTGAGCCGTGAATATCCCCAATCCTCCCCGGGTCTGACAATCCGGTAGGTCACGATCACCTGCTCGCCTCCGCCAGCCACCTCGGCGCCAACGCGCTCTGCCGGAATGACGATCGAATCACCGTTGCCATCCTGCCCTTCAACTTCAATCGCCTCATTCGCCACGTCGTCCTCCGAGATCGTCTCATCCGCAGAGAAGGCCACCCGAAACTGGTGACTGGTCAACATGTGGCTCGGGATGTGGTCCCCGGCCCCCATCCTCTGCAGTGCCGCCGTCAGGATCGTCGACTCAGGCGGGGTTCCTAGCGCAACAGTCACCGTTCCGATCTGACGTTTGTGCTCCACATCGGGAACGTCATCGAAAATCCCAAAACTCTTGCCCATTCGCAACCAACCATTCGAGGGCCGACTCACCAGATAGTTGGCGATCGCAGTCGTCCGATCCTCTGGGGCGTGCTCCAGCGACGTCAGCGCGAGAGGATGATACTCCACCTTGAAGAGCGATCCTCTGCGAATGCAGACCTGCGTCTCGAGCGTCTCGAGATCGATCTCCTCGGTGGCGGCATAAACGACCGTGACCGGGTGGTTTTCCGCCGCTTCGTCCCGGACGGGCTCCGCAATCAAAGAAGTGACCGGGACCGCCCCCCAGGACGGAGGCATTGAAGCCACGAGGGTGAGAACAAAGAGAATCCGTGTGGTAATGGGTAGTTTCACGACGATCAATATAAGTGTTTGCAGAGGAGTCGCCACCAGTTGGGCAGGGGCGACAAAATCGGCTCTTTTTTTCACGGGATCGCTCATTCTCGCTGCGGCTTTCGCGGCTTTCGTTGACCAATGTCCAAACCTACTTCAGCGCCTCCGGCACCAATCGCCGTTCGTAAAGCTTCCGGAAAAAGGGAGAGTGATAGTCCAAGTAAGCCGCCAGCGTTTCATGGTTGTGCACGGTGTCCGCATACGCTGTCTCTCGCCTCTCGATTCCCGAGGAACCGGCCGCCTCGACGTGCCAAGCCTTCCAGGAATCCCACTCCGAGCAATGCCCCGGCTGCCAATGCAAGGCGTCCGGACTCGGTGGGAGATCCAGAGCCTCGAAGAGCGCTGCGGCGTAACGCTCAGGCGCCGCAACCAATTCCTCGGCTTCCACGACAACGGCGGGAACGGTCAGTTCACGCAAACGTTCAAACAGCGCCCATTGCGCTTCATAACCGATTTCCTCACGCGTGACCTGGGGATTTTTCGCATAATGCGAGGCGATGCTCTTCTCCGGATCGCGAATGAGAAAAACATGGCGCAATCTTCGCAAAAAAACATCATCCTGGAGCACATGGGATTGGCAGTGATAACACATGTCCTTGAACAGCGCGGCGCGCTCCGCTGCCCGGGCAATGAGTCGGTCGCGGATCTCGGCATACGTCGGCAGCGGCTCCCCTTGAGAAAAGGCGGCACCCACCGGCCGGGCGCGTTCTTCACTGCGATAGTAGAGTTCAGAAAACGGCTCATGAATCACCTCAAGATCGCCGCGCTCCATCATGACCCGTTCCAGTGCCGTGGAGCGGGATCGCGGGTGGGCCCAGATGGCGATGAGAGGATGCATGGGAGCAAATGTAGGCATCCTCAGAGGATACGCCAAGATTGAGCTTGCTGATGAAGCGCGCAACAGGCCTCCTTAGGGAACTCACGCCACGTGAAAATCGATCATCCTCTATGAAATGCTCCGATTGCTGTGTTTCCGCCCTTCGCCACGAATCAAGGACTGGCCTGGTCGCGGTTCTCGGAGCTTCACTAGCGCTCTTGCTCGCGGCCTGTTCCAAGGGGCCCACGACAAATGACCCGAGTTCGGTCATTCGTCTCTCCGATGTGGGCTGGACCGACATCACCTCGACCACCGCCATGGCTGCCAGCGTACTCGAAGCCCTGGGATACACGCCTGAAGTCGAAGTCCTCTCCGTCGCCGTCACCTATGCCAGCTTGAAGAACGGCGACCTCGACGCCTTCCTCGGAACCTGGATGCCGTCTCAGACGGAAATGATCCGACCCTACCTCGAGGAAGGCTCCATTGAGACCATCGCCACCAATCTCGAGGGCGCCAAATTCACCCTCGCCGTCCCCGCCTACGCCGCTCAGGCCGGACTGCGCGATTTCGCCGACATCGCACGATTCCGCCAGAATCTCGACGGAAAGATCTACGGCATTGAGCCCGGCAACGAGGGCAACGAGAAAATCACCACCATGATCGAAAACAACGCCTTCGGGCTCGGCGGTTTTGAACTCGTGGTTTCCAGTGAACAAGGCATGCTTACCCAGGTGCAAAGGGCCATCGAGCGCGGGACGTGGATCGTCTTTCTCGGCTGGGCTCCTCATCCCATGAACACCAACATGAAGATCACCTACCTCTCCGGAGGCGACGCCATTTTTGGCCCCGACTACGGCGGCGCCACGGTGCATACCATTGTGCGAAAAGGCCTGGCCGAGTCTCAGCCCAACGTCACCCGCCTGCTGCGCAACATCACCTTCACCCTCGACATGGAAAACGAAATGATGCGCCTCATCCTCGATGAGAAGATGGAACCGCGCGCTGCCGCCCGCCAGTGGCTCAGCCGCCACCCTGAGGTCCTCCGAGAGTGGACCGACGGCGTGGTCACCGTTGACGGCCAGGACGCTCAGCCGGCGATCGATGCCGCTTTCCAACTCAGCCCTCCAGCTTCGAAAGGCCTCTAGGCTTTCATGTTCGATTTTCTTCAGAGTAACAAGATCCCCCTGGGACGATTCATCGAATCCGCCATCGCCTGGATCAATGCCCACGCCAAGACTCCGCTAGAGACCATCTCCCGCTCACTCAAAGTCCTCATCGAGGGATTGACCGATCTCCTGCAGGCTTGCCCCCCGCTCCTCTTCATTCTGCTCCTCGCCGGAATCGCATTCGCCATCCAGCGCTCCTGGCGTTTGCCTGCCCTGGTCCTCGGGGCGTTTCTCCTCATCTTCAACCTGGGCTACTGGAAACCCACCATGGAGACCCTGGCATTGGTCTTTTTCTCTTCCGCCACCTGCCTTCTCATCGGCGTCCCCATCGGCATTGCCGCCGCCCATCGTCCACGATTGGAGCGCCTCATCCGCCCGATCCTCGACCTGATGCAGACCGTGCCCACCTTCGTCTACCTCATCCCCACCTTGATCCTCTTCGGCCTCGGTGTGGTTCCGGGATTGATTTCCACGGTCATTTTTGCCCTACCGGCTCCCATTCGTCTCACGACTCTCGGCGTGTCCTCCGTCCCCCCGGACCTGCTTGAAGCCGGCCGGGCTTTCGGCGCCACCCGCCATCAGTTGTTGTGGAAAATCGAACTCCACCATGCACTCCCTTCAATCATGGCCGGCGTGACTCAGTGCATCATGCTCTCCCTTTCCATGGTCGTCATCGCCGCCCTCGTCGGCGCCAATGGCCTGGGCAAGCCCGTGATCCGCGCACTGAACTCAGTCGATGCGGCGCGCGGCTTCGAGGCCGGTCTCTGCATCGTCTTGCTTGCCATCGTGCTCGATCGCCTCTTCCGGAGTAGCGGCCATGGGGAAAAATCCATTGAGCCCGGCCGAACGTCATGATTACGAGCACGAGCAAAATCGATTTTCAAGATGTCAGTGTCATCTTTGGCAATTCAACCGCCGTGGCGCTCGACTTGTTAGACCAAGGGAAAACACGTGAGGAAATCCATCGGGAAACCGGCAGCGTCGTCGGCACTCGCTCCGTGACCCTGGCGATCGAAACCGGTGAGATCTTTGTCCTCATGGGACTCTCCGGTTCGGGAAAGTCCACCTTGCTCCGCTGTATCAATGGGCTTGTCACTCCTGCCCGAGGCTCGGTCCATGTCCGCCATGGTCAAGCCCGTCTCGAGGTCGCCTCTTGCAGCCCCGACGAACGCCGAGAGCTTCGGGCACACCAGGTCTCCATGGTCTTCCAACACTTCGCACTCCTTCCCTGGCGCACCGTATCGCAGAACGTCGCTCTCGGCCTGGAACTGGCCGGCATGCCGCGGGCGGAACGCCTGCAGAAAGTCCAGGATCAGTTAGAACGCGTCGGGCTCGAAGCCTGGGCCGACAAGCCGATGGGCGAACTCTCAGGAGGCATGCAACAACGGGTGGGCCTGGCCCGTGCCCTGGTCACCGACGCTGACATTCTCTTGATGGACGAACCCTTCTCGGCCCTCGATCCCCTCATCCGCTCGCGCCTGCAAGAGGAACTCCTCGACCTGCAGGAGCGTCTCGAGAAAACGATCGTCTTTGTCAGTCATGATCTCAACGAGGCCTTCCGCCTGGGATCCCGGGTCGCCATCATGGATTGCGGCGAGGTCGTGCAACAGGGACGTCCCGAGGACATCCTCCGCCGACCCGCCAACGACTACGTGGCGGACTTCATCGCCCACCTCAATCCTCTCAACGTCATGAAAGCCCGTTGGGTCATGAAACCGGCCGAGTCACCCATCGACCCCGATACCCATCTCACCGTCACCCCGGAAACCCCGATCCGCGAGGTCATCAAAGCCCGCCACCAAAGCGGCCTCCCCGTATTCGTGATGGAAGGTCAAACCGTGCTCGGAATCATCGACGATGACGCCCTCTTTCAGGCCATCACGGCGTTTGGGACATCCAAACCGCCTGACGTTCCGTCCCGGGGCACCAAACAACAGCCATCAGTGTAACGTGGGACCGGCGTCTCGCCGGCCGAACAGGGCGATGACCAGACCAACGGTCGGCAACACCAGTTAGTGCAGCGTAGCGGAAAACGTGGAACCGGCGGGACGCCGCGTCTCGTCGATCGAGCGGGGCAGTGACCGGACCAATGGTCGGCGGTGGTGGAGCAGCGCAGTAAAAACGTGGAACCGGCGGGACGCCGCGTCTCGCCGGTCGAGCGGGGCAGTGACCGGACCAACGGGCAACGCCAGATAGTTAGTGCAGTGCAGCTGGACCACCGAACGGTAGCCGGTAGTAGTGCGCGCAGCGGAACCATCGCATGACACCGCATGCCCTTCTGTCCCGGAGGGACAACGCCCACCCAACTACGATCGGACGATTCCGCTAGCCAATTTTCTCATCGGAGGCTAACAAGCCGTCGCGGATGCGCAGGATGCGCTTCGCATGCCGCGCCACTTCCTCCTCGTGCGTCACCACAATCATCGTGTTACCGCCCCGCCAGAGTTCATCGAACAGGGTCATGATCTCATCGCCCGTGGTGGAATCCAGGTTGCCCGTGGGTTCGTCTGCTAGAATGATACTCGGCCGGTTGACGAGGGCGCGCGCCACCGCCACGCGCTGGCGCTGGCCTCCTGACATTTCGTTCGGCTTGTGCCCCACCCGGTCTCCCAAACCCACGCGCTCGAGGGCCGCCCGAGCCTCATCGCGGCGGCGATCGCGATCCATCCCGGCATAGACCAGCGGCATCTCCACGTTTCGCAGCGCCGATACCCGGGGGAGAAGATGGAACGTCTGAAAGACGAACCCAATCTCTCGATTGCGGATATCGGCGAGCGCGTTCTCCTCCAGGCTGGAGACATCCGTGCCATTCAATTCGTAAACCCCACGCGTGGGCGTATCGAGACAGCCGAGGATATTCATCAAGGTCGATTTCCCCGACCCAGACGGCCCCATGATGGCCACGTACTCGCCGCGGTCGATGGTCGCCGAGATCCCCCGCAGCGCGTGCACCGTCTCTGCACCCATCTCGTAGGAACGGGCCAGGTCTTCCATCCGCAGGAGACTCATCTAATTCACTCCTCGGCCTCGCCCCCCTCCGCCTCCGTGACGTCCACGAGGGACCCGTCCTTCAATTCGCGGTGGATCGCCCGGTAACTGCCGCTCACCACCACCTGATCTTCCTCCAAGCCCGACTTGATCTCCACGTAGTCATCATCACTGATGCCCTGCTCGACCGATTGCCGCTTCACCCGATCGCTCTCCACAATAAAGACGAGTTCATCCACCTTCTTCGCCGTATCCCGCTTCTTCTTCGGCTTGAGATCCTCATCGTCTTCATCCGCAGAAGAAGACTCCTCGCTTTTCTTGTCTTCCTCGCCCTTGAGGGCTCTCGTGGTCACACTCTGCAACGGCACCGAGAGCACATCGGTCACCGACCGTGTTTCAATGTAAGCGGTGACCGACATCCCGGGGCGGAAACCCGCCTTCTCATTCACCCGGACCTTCACCTGAAACTTGGTCGCCTCCTGGCTCGACACCATGGACGCGGCGGCGTTGGACATGGCCGCGGTATTGGAGGCGTTGGCAATTTCCGAGACCACGCCGGTGAACTCCTCCGCACGGAAGGCATCGGCCTCGAGCCGCACGTTCTGGCCCACCTTGATGAGCACGACGTCAACCTCGCCCACCTCGACGCGAGCTTCCATCTGGTCTAACTGAGCCACCGTCATGATCTCCGTGCCCGCCATGAGCGAGGTCCCCACGACCCGTTCGCCTTTTTCCGAGCGCAACTGCACCACGGTCCCGTCAATGGGCGCCACAATGGTGGTTTTCGCCAGATCCTCTTTCGCCAGATCAAACGAAGCCTCGGCTCGAGCGACACCGTGCTCCGCGTTTTCATAGGAGGCCTGCGCCACTTCCCAGGCCGTTTTCCCGGACTGGAATTCAGCCTCCGAAATCAGCTTGTTGTTGTAGAGCCCCTCCGTCCGATCGAAGTCCGCCTTCGCCTTGTCGAGGTTGGCTTTGCTCAATTTGAGACTGGCCAGGGAAGATTGATAGTTGGCCTCCGCCAGATCTCGGCTGGCCAAGTAATTGTCTTCCCGAATCTTAACCAGCACTTCCCCTTCCTTCACCGCCTGGCCCTCGCGCACCGGGAGTTTGACAATTTCGCCGGCCACTTCGGGATTGATCACCACTTTGGTCACGGGATGGATCCGCCCCGTGGCCACCACACTCTCGGTGATGTCACGGCGCTTGACCACCTCCGTCTGCACGCTGATCGGCTTCTCTTTCTTCTTCTGTTCCCGCCAATAATGTCCACCACCGCCTAACAAGGCAAGAATCACAATAATGAGAATCCAGCGTTTTCTCCGGCGCTTTTTTTGAGGTCGAGCCATGCTAATCGAGTCTAGTCCTCCTGAGTGAGATCAATCTGATAGGTCTCGAGATTGCTTCCTTCGGCAAAACGCAATCTGACGAGAGATTTGTTGTAGTCTGTGAGACTTTGAATTTCATCGGAACGAGCCACCGTGAGATTTCGCTGCAACTGCAAGACGACAAAATTGGTCGAGGCGCCCCGCGCCAGCTTGGCCCGTTCGTTGGTCAACGCCTGTTCGGCGAATTCGCGGGCCTCTCGCGTGGCGCCCACACGCTCATAGTTCGTCCGCGCCTCAGAGATGGCATCGTCAATCTGAATCATCACGTTTTGCCGAAACTGGCGAAACCGCAGCCGCACCTGCTCCGCCTGGGCCGCCGCCGCGCGGTGATTCTCTCTCTCCCGGCGGTTGGTCAAGGGCAGGGAAAGGGAAAGACCCACGGAGTAAAAGGGCGCATCGCGATCCCGGATCTGATCGTAGACCTCGTTCAATTCGCGAGCCTGGCCGGAAAGTCCCGCCGAGGCCGTGAGATCGAGCTGGGGCAGGAGTTCGTTGCTCCGACGCTTGAGGATGAGCTGCTGCTGATCCACCTGCACCTGCAAGGCTAACAAATCCGGCCGCCCTTGTTGCGCCAAGGTCCAGCTGGTGTTGAAATCAAGCGCCGCGGGATCATTCGAAAGCGAACTGCCCGGCAAAATGGTCAACTGACGCCACTGTGCATAGTCATCCACCATCACGCCCTTGAGCGCGTTCTCCGCCGCGCGGACAAAGCGTTGTGTGCTGAGCAAGGCGGCGCGACTGGTGGCCGCCTGGGCCCGGGCTTCCGCCTCTTCCAGCGGCGCCGAAGCTCCCAGGGCGACACGCTTCTGATTGTCCTTCCACAATTCCTCGGCCAACTGCAACGCCGATTCCTGGACCCGCACATTCTCCCGCGCCGCCACCAGATCGTAATAGGATTCCTCCACCCGGTTGATCGTGGCTAACATCGCCTGCTGAAGATCGTAGATCGAGATCTGCAAGTTCTGCCGCGAGACCTTGATGTTCAGGCGGGCGTCATCAATGAGGAAATTCTCCAACAGAGGCTGGCGGATCTCAATGAAAGGCCCCTGGCCCGAGGCGTTGGAAAAGGGAAACGGACCCGTCGTGCCCTCGGTATCTGACACCGACGCACCGACGGTCACGCTTCCCCCCGTGGGCAGCAATCCAGTCACGCCGACCGAGGCCCGAATATTGTCACTCTGGGAATCGATGAAAATGCCCGACATGGTGTCAAACCCACCGGGAGTGGTGGTGTCACTGAAGCCGACCGAGGCCGTCAACTGAGGATCGTAGGCACCGGTCGCCGCCCGCGCCTGACTCTCGGCGATGGACCGGCTCATTGCGCTGATCTGCAAATCAAAAGCCTGTTGCAGGGCGATGAGCACGCATTCCTTCATCGTCATCGAGCGGGTCGCGCCAGCCGCCGGACCCACCTCGCCCCCGCGCGCGGAGAAGACAGACGTCACCACGAGAAAGGAACATGCGATCGCCCGGATCCGTATCATCGGCCATAGAGTGGGACAGGACCTGGCCGGGATCAACTCCTCAAGTTACCCGCTCGCTCAATCGCTCCGAGGAATGCGGTTGAGCGTGTAGTAGACCCGATCGTGCCAGGGCCTGGCTCCTCCTTCCCCGGAGCGCACGCCGCCGTAGTTCAGTTCGTGAACAAAGTAAGCCCGAAGCCCCTGGCAGGTCAGGCGCACCTGGAGCCCATCGAGGGAAACCTCGGCCCGCGTGATGGCCACGTCCTCGGTCTGGATCTCCTCGCCGCCATAGGTGGCGTGCAAGGGGTAGGTGTAGCTCGTCATCTGGTAGGCCGACACCACACTAGCGGATGCTCGATCAACCGGAAGCGTGAAAACGAGTTCAAAGCCGTCCGCTCGAGCACGCATCTCACGGACCTCGAAAGGCACCACGCCCGTCCACCGGATGCGCTGCAGCCCGTAGGCCGCGCTTCCGAGTGAACTCCACCCGCGATTGCTCATGCCGGCGAACTGTGTACCCTGCTCGCTGAAGGCCATCGTCATCACGGCACAGGGAAAGCCTTCCAAAAAAGGAAAACACGCGCCCTGATACTCTCCCTCGATCTTTTCGAGAAAAACGCGGCCGATCTTGTTCGTCGTGAACTCACCGACGAATAACTGGTTTTGATAGGGCCCGAACTTGCCCTCCGTCGTATCGAGCGTGATGCCGGTGCGACTGCGTCCCATTTTGTCATAGGGAAACCAAACCGCGGGCGGCACCAGTTGAGGCAGTTTTTCCAAGGCCTCCGGAT
The DNA here is from genome assembly GCA_028281705.1 of Verrucomicrobiales bacterium. Lineage (GTDB taxonomy): Bacteria > Verrucomicrobiota > Verrucomicrobiia > Verrucomicrobiales > DEV007 > JAACDM01. The sequence goes on along the minus strand of JANQJH010000174.1, from coordinate 4,716 downwards.
AGGGCTCGCCATTGACCTCGGCCGCCAGGGGACGCAGCGGCGATCCCGGAAATTCGGCCGCTTTCATCCCCTCGGGGTTGCCGTAATAGACGCCCCGGCGGAGATGGTGCAGGCTGTTCGTCGGAATCCACTGACCCTGTTGATCCGTGAAAAACACATCGCCGGCCGCATTGCGGCCCAGACCACACGGTGAACGCATGCCGGCACACATCGGCTCCACCGTCCCGTCCCCCTTGAGACAAACACCCCATCCGCGCCAGGGAAGGTCGTTGTTCGCCTTGGCGCCCATCCCCAGATTGAGCGTCGCCCAGAGCCGCCCCTCGCCGTCCTCCACCGGACCATAGGCGTAGCCATGGTAATTGCCGCTCACGTGCCACCCCTTGCCGGCCGTGAGATACTGATCCGCCACCCCGTCGCCATCCGTGTCCACCAGCTCGGTGACCTCGCTCCGCTGACTGAGCAAGAGATGATCACCGCGCCGCATGAGCCCCAACGGCTCATCCAATCCCGAGGCAAACCGCTTGTAGGTGATTTTCTCCACGTCGCCTTCGATCCCCTCGAGGATCCACACCTCGCCCTTGCGGATGGCCACGGCCAATCGCCCGCCATCCAGCGGTGCCAGTCCCGTGGCTTCCAAAGCGATCCCCTGCCCCGGCCGCCAGCCGGCATCCCGCGGACTGTGCATGCTGGTGCCGAGCAGGATATCTTCCACGACATAATAGTCCTCGGCAGAGGCCACGCTCGCCGCGAGCAATCCCGAGAGAAACCAAACGATCCGGAGCCTAACTACCATACGATCTCCTCCTCCAATTCCTCGATCACTTCCCCATCCGGCAACTGAACGGAACGCTTTCGTGTCAGTCCCTTTTTCTTGTTAGGCTGAATCCGGCATCGGATCGTTCTGTCTCCTTCACGATAGAGGAAGGTCGGGACGCCTTGCCGGTCCAAGATGTAGCCGCCAAATTGCCTCGTCTCGAGTTCATCCTCGGCCTCCGGAGGAAATCTCTTGAGGTCCTGCCCCAGCGGTTCCGCACTTGGATCCATGCGGGAGAACCACGCCTTGTAGGCATCGAGAAACCGTCCGCGCCACGCCAGGGCCACCCGGCAACGCTCCGCATCGAAGGCGAAATGCACCCCGTCGGGGAAGCCCACCGCAATGGCATGCGTTCCGGCGCCCTCCATGAAGGTCCGCTGGATCACGGGCCGATCCTGGGGAACGATCTCAAAGGCGCCGGGATCGAAATCGGGATAGCCCGGGGGCAGCGGCAAAGAGCCTGAACTCTCCTCCAATGCCGCCAGATAACGCCAGATGGACGCGATCTGACGCTCGGTATCGCCCGCGAGAATGGCCTGGTTTCCCGCCACGCCACCAGGCCAAAAACTGGGCATCAAGGTCCCGGGACGCGTCTTCATGGGATGAATGAGATTCTCGCGAAACCACTCGGGCTCATAACGCTCTACCGCACTGCTCAGGGTCAGACCGCGCATGGCCAATCCCTGACGTTCCTGCAGCGCATGACAGGTGATGCAACCCACGCCACCTTTCGTGCCTAACAATTGCCGTCCAGCTTCCACTTCGCCCCCATCCAGGGCAAGTTTCTCGCGCTCGCCCGCGCCCCCGCCTTCACGATCCTCCGTTCGAAGATCCTCCACCAGGTCCACCAGATTGCCCTTTCCGAAAAGCGGCATGCGGGTATGCATGTAAGGACGAAGCCGGCCTTTGCCATGGAGCACCTTCTCCAGCCATGCGGCCTGGAACTTCCGTCCCACCCCGGTGAGGGGCGGAGGCAACAACCCCTCGTTCCCCAGGGTGACATCGCCCGTGAAATGGCCTAACTGAATCTCGGCGGGACCTCCGATGTCTCCCCGTTCGTGGCAGGCATAACAATGGAGCGCAGCCAAGCGGTGACGCAGTCGCACCGGGGTGTCCGCCGGAGGCAACGGCGCCGCCAAGGCTTCTCGCTGGCTTGGCCGAAGTCCGTAGTGAACGCGGGCACAACGACCGCGATCGCCGCGCCTCTCCAACGCCGCGTAATCCGGCGCGACCAACGAAGACGTGATTTCATCCAGGGAATGGCAATTGGCGCAGCCCAACCGGGCGAAGAACGTCCGCCCCCGTTCAGCCTTTGTCTCATCGACGGAAAAAGCGCGCAGGGGAGCTCGCCCAGCGTTTGCCGTCTGATTCGACGTACCCAAGAGATAGGCCGCCATGTCCGTCGCCTCCTGAAGATTCAGTTCGAAATCCGGCATGCGACCTCCCGGCCGGTGGTCGAGCGGCCGCTGCAGGAAATCCGTCAGGGCGGCATGACTGTACTTGGCCTCGAGATGCTCCAGCGAGACCAACCCAGCCGCCCGGTGAACCGCACCCCAATTCGTCGCCACCGGGTCCGCATGGCAGGCCGCACAGCCAAGGCGCCCGAACTGACGTCCCCCATGATGCGGGTCGCTGTACTTGGCCAAGCGCGGCGCCTTCCATCCGGACTTCCGGGAGACGAGGAAATGCACCAGCACATCCACCGTCTCCGCCCTGGAAGCCGCGTCCTTTTCTCCGGACAACACATCCGGCATCGTCGTGCCGGGCTTCGTCCCCTGCGGATCGGTGAGGAAGGCCCGAAGCCAATCCTCCTGCAGCCGCGCACCCACACCGTCGAGCACGGGCGCACCCTTGCCTTTCCATCGCGCATGCGCATGACACCGGGTGCAGTTTAGCTCCGTCGCCAAGAGGAGACCGGATTCCTCCATCGAAAACGCCTCGGCAAAGCGCTCATAGGCCGGCACCAATGGTTCCGCCCAGGACACTCGAACTGCCAATCCCAACAGAATGACCAGGAAAACACCCAACCCGGCCGGATCTCGATGACGCCGCCTTTCAGCCATTTTGTTAGCTTGAAGCGCCCACGGCATCGAGGCAACCTTCGACATAAGCACGGGAGCGGTTGATCGCAGCCGTGATCTCCGGAATCGAGGGCAGGATGGGAATCCCGCGGGGCACGGGATGCATGAAGATTTCACAGTATCCTTGATAGTCGATCTCGCGCAGTGCCTGGACAATCGGTTTGTAATCCAGGCCTCCGCCAAACCCCGGCATCTGTTGCATCTCGATCTCCTTGGACACCTTTTTCCGGATTCCCTCCGAGTGTTCCTGGAAGTAAATGAAAGGGATCTGCGTGTTTCCCAAGTCTCGTATCAAGGCAGGTATCTCCGGGACAAAACGATGCAGATGATGGAATGCCAGGGCCACGCCGAGGTGCTTCGAGCGGTTGAACTCCGCAAAATAACGCAGGGAATCGGGATGGTACAAGAGCTGGCGATCGTGATTCTCCAACGCAATGGTCACGCCGGCCGCCTCCGCCGCCGCGACGTGCGGTTTCATCTTTTCCAGAAAAGCCTTCACCGCCCGCTTGGCCTCGTCCCCGCTGGGCTCCGAGGGGCCCACGGTGCCACAGAGTACGATTTTGGCGCCGAACTTCGCCGCCACCGGCATCTCCTTCTGAAGACCAAACGGCCCCAGGGGATAGCGCGTGAACACGCCGGGCGTGACCCCATGCTTCTCAAAGAGCGCCATCGCCTTCTCATGTCCCATCTCCTCAATCTGCTCTCGCTGATTCCCATGGACCTTGCACCAGATGTCAATCGCCTCACAGCCCGTCTTCTCGACCTCTGGCAGGATCTCCGCCAGCGGCATCTCCCCATACATGGCCGAGGAGAGAATGTAGCGCAGCCCAAAGGCTTCTTCTTTCTTTGCCTCCGCCCGCACTCCAAGCAAGCCGGCAAAACCGCTCCCCATGACTAACTGACCGGCGCGCCGCCGTCTCATGCCGCCCCCTGAGCTTGAAGTTTGGCCCGCTCCGCGATCAAGAGGTCGATCCACGGTTTGAGATACTGGCCATTGTCGTGATAGGTCCGCCCGGAAATGAGATTCCCATCGATGACACAGGCCTCATTGACGAAAGTGCCCCCACAGATTTCCAGATCAAACTGACACTTCGGCACCGTGGCCATCTTCCGTCCACGCACCCGGTCCGCACGCGCGGGGATCTCCACGCCATGACACACGCTGGCGATGGGTTTGTCATGGTCAAAGAACCACTGGGTGATGCGAATGAGATCCGGATGATCCCGGATGTACTCCGGCGCCCGGCCCCCGCTGAACATGATGCCGACATAGTCCTCCGGGTTGATCTCATCAAAGGCCACATCCGCCTCGATGGTGTAGCCCTCCCATTCCTTGGTGATCGTCCAGCCGGGCTTGACCTCGTGCATCACCATTTGAAAACGCCGTTTCTCCGGGCCCGCCACCACCGGCGTGAACCCGTCTTCTTGCAGCCGAAAAAAGGGATAGAGCGTGTCGAGCGTCTCGCTCGCATCGCCCACGATGATGAGAACTTTCGAATGTGGATCCATGTCGACCCCGGTTATGACGGGTCGCCGCGAGATTGACAATGGCGAAGGAAAGGGCAGAGGCTTCCGCCCCTGCCCTTCCAAGTCCTCGACGATTGGAGGCGCTGCCTTACTTACTTGTCTACTTCGCCCGGTAATACCCTTCCGGCGCCGCCAATCGACCGGCATCCGTCTCTTCCACCGTGCCCGTAACGCCGGTGGCGATCACTTCCCAGTTGATCAGATCCGTGGAATACTCGATGTCCGCCGTCTCCCCCTCGGGTATCGTTAGGGTGAAGGCGCCGCCGGCACTGATGCCCACATTCTCCAGGGTAA
>JANQJH010000102.1 GCA_028281705.1 Verrucomicrobiales bacterium | reverse complement strand
CGGGCGGATTCATCTCCGATCTCTACTTTGGCGCGCGGCGCATTCCCATCTGCGTCATTGCGCTGGTCATCGTGGCCCTCACCTTGTTCCTCTTCAGTTACCTGCCGGACACGCGCCTGGTCCTTGGCCTTGGTTTCTTTGTCATTGGTTTCTTTCTCTATATCCCGGACTCGCTGGTTTCGGGTACCGCCCCCATCGACTTTGGCCGTCGTTCGGGCGCCTCGACGGCTGCGGGCGTCATCAATGGATTTGGGTCGATTGGCGCCATTGTCGGCGGTACCATGCCCGGATGGATCGAAGGGATCATCGGAGAGGGCCGGGATATCTGGCAACCGATCTTCACCGGCCTGGCGGTTTCCCTTCTCATCGCCGCTGCCGTTCTGATTCCGCGATGGAACGCAATCCCCGCGCACCACCACCACCAACAGCGAGAGGAGAGCATTGGTTAGTGATGAGGAATTTTTGCTTGCCGTAATGTTTAGAAAGACCGAGAGTCGGGAACGATGTCACGCGGGTGATTCGCGCCTGCCATTCCAACGATTATCTCGATGAAGCTGAAACGCCCAAATTTCTTCAAATTCGCCGCCGGTGGCATCATGAGCCTGGCATTTGCCCATGCGATTCATGCGGTCACGATTTTTAGTGACGATTTTGACACCAATCCGGTTGATGCCGGACTGAATTATTCCTATTGGGATGCCCGCGATGGGGATCCCACGGATTGGGCTTCGTCAGGCAATTGGTGGTACAACGCCTCGTATGACTCGGCACGTCGTCCGACGCCGAGGAGCGGCAACCAAGCGTTGCATGGCATCAATCAGTATAATTGGAATGCCTTAACGACGACCTTTCAGGCGGGAACTTACTCGTTCTCGATATGGATTCAGGGCGACTCCGATGCGGTGACGAATAGCCCTGGACCCGATGGAACGGATTCGGTCTGGCTCTACATCTTTGATGGATCCCAGGTCGATGCTTTTTCGGTGGGGACACAGACTTTTGATGATGCGAGTTTGTTCGCCGTGCAATTCGATGTCGATGGCACCACGACCGAAATCATCAATGCCGGGGGCGGGATCCTCGGCAGCTTCTCCGGTTTCAACCGTAGCGGTGAGTCGGAGTGGTCGGAGGCCAAGATCGAATACGAGGTTGGCGCCGGTGATGCCCTCATCGGCAAACCGGTTGGGGTTGCTTTCTATGGGCGTGCCGATGCGGCCTTTGACGATGCCGAAGTGAGCTTCGAGGCCATTCCGGAACCGAGCACCCTCAGCCTGTTGGGCCTGGGCTTGCTCGGCCTCCTGTGGCGGCGGCGGCCGGAAGCCTGACGGCTCGCGTGATGTGTCCCGGAGCCCAATAAGTTAAGTTTTCAAGCCGCGTATCTCAGCCGAGATCGCGGCTTTTTTCTTTCCCGTGTCCTCCTCCAAAGCGAATCAACGGCGTAGCCGGGTGAAGAAGCGGCAGCGGGCCGCCCGCGCCGCCACGGCGGCCATCACCCGTCCGCTGAAGGAGAAAGGGCCGTCGGGCTTGGTCAAGCGTGCCATGGAAGCGTGGAAGAACGGTCAATACGACCGATCGATCCAGCTTTTCGAGAGAGCCCACCGGTTGAACCCGAATCGTGTGGAGATCCTCCTCGATCTGGGGCGCGCCTACGGCATGCGCTATCGCTACGAGGATGCCGATGCTTGTTTCGCGCAAGCGCTCCGTTTGAGCCCTAACAATGCCAAAACGTTCCGCGTCCTGGGAGAGAATTTTCGATCGCTGGCAAGATTTCCCCAAGCCTCTGACTACTTTGCCCGCGCGGTGGCTCATCAGCCCCGGGACACCGCGGCCCTCATTTCACTGGCAGAGGTCTCGGAGCGTTTGCATCGGTTGGACGATGCCCGTGAGGCGATCGAACGAGCTCTCGCCCTCGAGCCCGAGCATCCCACGGGCCTCTATCTCCAAGCCAAGCTCGAGCGTCGCGCCGGAGATCCCGAGCGCGCGGAAACGCTCCTCCGGGATCTCTTGAGCCAACCCACCAAGCTGTTAGAGCCACGCTGGAGAAGTTGGTATGAGCTGGCTTCGATTTTGGACAAGCAGCAGCGTTTTGAGGAGGCCATGCAGGCTCTGGAGAAAGCGAAACAGGTCTTGCGGCGTTCGGGAAAGAAAGTGAGCAGCGGCGCGGATCTCATCGGAGAGAACAACCGGGCAATGCTGGAGGCTCTCACGAAACGCCATTTGGAAAAGTGGTGGGAGGCGAGGGAGAGTTTGCAGCCGGCCCAGCGACTGGCGCTCCTCTGCGGGCACCCGCGTTCGGGAACGACCTTGATCGAGCAGGTGCTGGACTCGCATCCTGAACTGGTGAGCGCCGATGAGACGAACATCATGAGCGACGATGTCTACATCGCTCTGGGCAATGAACTCCCCGAGGTGGAGAATCCTGCGGAGAGGCTCGATGCGGCGTCGGTGGATCAGTTGTTAGGCGTCCGCGCCGACTACCTGTGCTATGCGGAAGCGTTTCTCGGCCAGGCCTTGAACGGCCGCATGCTGCTCGATAAGAATCCTGAACTCACCATGATTTTGCCGGTGATCGCTCGCGTCTTTCCCGAGATCAAGATCTTGTGTGCTTTGCGTGATCCGCGCGATGTGTGCCTCAGCTGTTTCATGCAGCCGCTGCCGATGAACGCGGTGAGCGTGCATTATCTCTCGATCGAAAGCACCGTTGCCAAGTACGCCTCCACCATGCAGACGTGGTTGACTCTCCGTCCCCTGTTATCCAGCGATTGGATGGAGACGCGCTATGAAGACAATGTGGCCGACTTGGAAGCAGAATCGCGAAAGATCTTGGACTTCTTGGGCTTGGAGTGGGATGCCAAGGTGCTCCACTATCACGAGCATGCCAGCGAGAAACATGTGCGGTCTCCCACCTATGAAGCCGTCACCAAACCGGTTTACAAGACGTCGGTTCAGCGTTGGCGGAATTACGAGAAATGGTTAGGTCCGTATTTGGATCAACTGGATCCCTTCCTCCGCGCCTTCGGCTACGATTGATTGATTCGTAGAGATCGGGTAGGTCAGGGGCCTTGCGGCCCCCTTCCCCCCTAAGCACCGGCCATGCCCGTTTCCAGGCTAACGGCGC
>JANQJH010000020.1 GCA_028281705.1 Verrucomicrobiales bacterium | reverse complement strand
CCGAAATGGACGCCCCTACCGGGGGAATCGCGACTTGGAGCAAGAAATCTTACGGGGAAAAAATATTCGGGCTCTCGTGAATCGTGAAAGTCGGGTTAGGGCGTCTGCGCCCTTGAGGACGCGGGCCCACTGTTGGTGTCCCGTGGTGTTGACCGCCATGACCAAGGAGAAGTAGCCATCCAGGAGGTGGTAGACGGCCCGGTCGATGGGGCCGTAGCGATCCACATAGGCTCGGCCGAATTCGCGGTGCCAGGCGCCGTCGCGGTAGGGTGCGAGGCGAGGGTCCTGGTGGTCCCACGCGAAGGTGAAGGAGTTGGTCCTTCGCGGTAAGGACGGTCCCGCGGTGGCGAGTTCGGAGCGGATGGCGAGAAGTTCTCCGCTGGCGTAGGATTCGTACTTCACCAGATCGAACAACGGTGGTCCCGCGGTGATGCCGGCGACGGACACGGGATCGATGAAACGCTCGACCTTCCAGGGGGCGTCACGTCCTCTGGGACAGAGAATGTTCTCCAGAATGAGGTCGCCGTGGAGTCGCACGCAGCTGCCGCGATCCAGGCGATCAAAGAAATCAGCAGTCAGAAGGTCGGCGAAGACCCTTTGCAAACCCGGGCCCGTGCCACCGTTGAGCGTGATCACGGGCTGTTGGATGACCTTGGCAAACCGTTCGATCTTCCCCAGCGTGTTGATGGCGGTGGCGAGCGTTTCTTTCACGTGAGCGGCGAGGGACTCCTCCCGGGGAACGGGGGTGTGCAGGGTGTCGAAAAGATGTCTTGCGAGGTCGGCCTGGAAAGACGCGCGCTCCTCCGGAGTGACCGCGTGATCCTGGGTGGCAATGCGATCTGCCACACTGATGCAATCCTGGTAGTAGGGGATTTCGTAGCCGAGGTCGGGAGAGTTTTCGGCGCCGGCTTCGGCGGCGTCGCCCCAGGCGCGGAGGACGGGAGGAAAAAGCGAACGCGCAGCGGGTGGGAGTTCCTTGAGGTAGCGGATCTCGCGTCGCAAGGTGCTGTGGGCCCAGGGCCCAGTCTCGGCGGTTGGCTTGCTCGCCTTGCGCACGACCTGCCCGCCGTCGGGCGATTCGTAGATCGCAGTCTCCTCCCAGAAGCCGTCCTTGAGTGTGGCGATTTTGCGTCTGGGGGGACCGGGTTCAGTTTGCACAGCCTCTGTTTTCCGATGGTGTTTGTGACATTTCTCTCTTAAAGATCGTTTCCCATGCTCCGCCAGATCTCCCGTTTCCTCACTCTCATCGGTTTGAGCGTTCTGCTGACCCAATGTCAAACCTTGACTCTAGACATGAGAAAGTCGGGCACGCTACCGCTGGTGGAGATCCAGGGTGTGTATTTTGCCGAGATCGTCAACGCCTGTGCGGATGTCTTGGGCGAGGAAGACTTTCGCCTCGCGGGTGCGAAGGGCCCCCGGCGGATCTATGAAAAGCCGGCATCGACGATGGATTTCCTCGCTTGGGGAGGATTCTACTCAGACGATGAGATGGTGATTCGTCTCAATGTCTACATCCGCGAACTGGGAGTGGATGCCTTTGAGGTGGAATGTCAGCCATTCATCGTGACCAACGTCGGGAGGCACATGGAAGACGCCCGAAAAATCTCCCGCCTGAAGGGCCGGAAATACCAGAGGCTCTTGAATCGGATCAGGGACCGGGCCCTGGCCGGTCGCCCAGCCGGCGTGGCTGGGGGATACCCTGAAGGCCCTAGTGCGTATTGATGGAATCCGCTTGTCTCGACTCCAATTAAACAAGAGGGTCTGACGCCATGAAGAAGAGAGTGCTGGGGATCGCCGCGCTGCTATTGTTATTCGTTTTGCTGGGCCTGAGTGCCCTTCTCAACGTCGTCTTGGTCGTTTCGGCGCCTTTTCGCGTGGCATCGACGCCCGACGCCGCGCGCGGATTTCGCGAGTACACCCTCTATCCCGGAAGCGAGTCCTCCAAGATCGTCCACATCGATATCGAGGGGCTGATCACCAACGTGGGTGGTGGTTTTTTGGGGAGTTCGACGAGGAACGTCAAACCCATGTTGGAGGCGGCGGAGGCGGATCCCCTGGTGAAGGCCATCGTATTACGGATCAACTCGCCGGGGGGTGAGATCACGGCCTCGGATGTGCTCTACCATGCCGTGCAGCGTGTGGCTGCGGTCAAGCCGGTGGTGGTCTATATGGATAGTGTGGGGGCTTCGGGCGGGTATTACATCGCCTGCGGCGGAACCCATCTCATGGCGAATGAGACGACGCTGACGGGCAGTATCGGCGTCATTATCCAGACGTTGAATTACGAGGAACTCATGGGGAAAGTCGGGCTCGACTCGGTGGTCTTCACCAGTGGGGAATTCAAGGACATGCTGAGTCCTTCCCGGGAAATGCGTCCCGAGGAACAAGCCTATGTCCAGGGGATGGTCGATGAGATGTACGACCGGTTCGTCGGCATCGTGGCGGAGGCCCGTGAGATTCCTGTTAGCGAGTTGAAGAACGGTGTGGCCGACGGGCGTGTGCTCACGGGAGCCAAGGCACTGGAACATCGTTTGATTGACGCCACGGGCTACATTGAAGAGGCCTATGCCAAGGCCCGGGAGTTAGGCGGCGTTTCCAATGCGCGCATTGTGAGGTACGGGCCCCATTTGAGTTGGGGCAATCTCATGGGGTTTCTCGGAAAGACATCCGCCGATGCCGAGGAAGTGAAACGCATCCGGTTGGAAGTTGGTGAGGGTTTGTTTCCCAAGCTCCAGCCGGGGGCTGTCTACCTCTTGCCGGCCCATTTTGCTTTCTAACTTGGCGGCGGATGGAAATTGTTCACGAACGCATTCAAACCGATCTGTGGTGCTTCAGCTGGATAGCTTTCGCGGTTGCCCTGCCGTTGTTTGCTTTTCTCCGGCAGCGCGACCCGCTGATTCGCTGGCACGAACACGGCAATGTGTCGACCAAGCCCTACGGCGGCATCGATCTCATTCTTGTGTTGGCTTTTTTCCTGGGGATCAAGGCTGTGATCACGGTTTTCGTGGCCAACCGGGAAACTCCCGGCCCGGAGAATTTCACGGCGGCGGTGATGCTGACAGATATCCTGCTCAAGATTGCCGTGGCGAGTTTCTTCATCTATTTCTTGATGTTCCGCAAGGTGGATGTGGTGGAATCGTTCGGCTTGAATCGTCTCAGCCCTGCGGGAATTGCAATTTGGGGAGGCGTCGTCGGGGTCTTGGCCGTGCCCCTGGTCATGGGGGTGGGGCATGTGGCGACTCTGGGTTTGGGCAGGTATCTGGGAGAGTTGCCTCCGCAGCCGATCGTCCAGGCATTTACCGACAGCGGTGATGTCGCTTTTCGTGTCATCACCATCGTCGGCGTTCTCCTGGTCACGCCGGTGTTCGAGGAGCTGTTTTACCGGGGTTATCTCTACGGGGTGACCAAGCGTTACACGGACCGCTTTTTCGCAGCGCTTTTTTCCTGCCTGATTTTCACCATCGCCCATGCCGGGGTGATCACCATTCTGCCCATCTTCACCTTGGCCATCTTCCTTGTCCTGGCCTACGAGCTATCGGGCAGCCTCTGGGTGCCGATCGTCATCCATGTCATCTTCAATCTGGCTAACGTGGCCGGCATGCTGTGGAGTTCGGCCGGCGGATGAAACGCATTTTTGACTTTAGAATCACGACACTAGGGCGTAGTCTGAGGCTGCTTTGAAAACTCAGGCCTCTCCGCGATTAGTCGATCTTGGCGAAGACGAGGTCGTTCGTGAGTTGACCCGGGGTTTGCCCGTCGACGGGTCTGTGGTCGCCGGGGCGGGTGATGATTGTGCTGTTCTGGAGTATGGCCGGACGGGGTACTATCAATTGTTCAAGACGGACTGTCTCGTGCAGGGGGTGCACTACACGCCGGACACGCCGCCGAAACTCGTGGGGCGCAAGGCGCTGGCGAGAGCGCTGAGTGATATTGCCGCCATGGGCGGCTGGCCCACGCAAGCGGTGATCACGCTAGTCTTGTCGCCCAGCTATCACATGAGTTATGCCAAAGACATTTATGAGGGGCTGGCGGAAGTGGCGCGGGAGTTTGGCGTTTCCCTCGTGGGAGGAGAGACGGCGAGGCCGGCGACGAGCAGTGGGAGGACGGCGATTGTCTCGGTGTCACTCTTAGGATTATTGGAGAAGAGCCGGTGTGTTTTGCGTTCGGGTGGTCAGGAAGGGGATCAGGTATTTGTCACTGGGACATTGGGAGGATCAATTAAGGGGAAACATCTACAGTTCCAGCCGCGTGTGTGGGAGGGGCGGTGGTTGAGCGAGCATTTCAAGCCCAGTGCGATGATGGATTTGAGTGACGGTCTGGCCAAGGATTTGCCTCGATTGGCCAAACAGAGCGGGCTCGGTTTTCAACTGGTGTATCAACGGGTGCCGAGATCGCCGGGTTGCGAATTGGCTCAGGCCCTGAATGATGGTGAGGATTACGAATTGTTATTCACGGTGTCTCCCGAGCGTGCCGAGTCACTCAAAGCCTCTTGGTCGCGGATCTTTCCCGGATTGCCTCTCACCCATATTGGATGGTTGTGTCCAGAGGATGATAGCATGGCCTCGGAGTTTGATGAGTTGGGTGGTTGGGATCATTTTCAAAAAATGCCAATGGCCACATAGTGAATCTACATTGCTCATTGTAGTGAGAGAGAACTTGTTGATTTCACTTGGATCTGTATGACAACGGCATTCTTCGATTGAATCTTATTGATTTGCCTTTTAGAGATTGGTCAATGGCCAATACAACAGTGAAATCCCTGTCCGACGCGGATGCTCGATTAGCCGCGCTGAATACAGAAATCCTAGCCCTGGAAATGGAGCGTAGCGCTCTGTTGGCTGCGGAACTACAAAACGCCGAGGCTCGCGTGAGCGAGATCCAAACGTTTATCGGTGTTTATCAAGCTTCCTCATCCATCGGTGGTAGCTCCCGTTCGAGTGCGTCGGCGAAGAAAAAGCGTGCTTCGAAGAAGCGCGCCTCCGCCAAGAAGAAAGCAGCGGGCAAACGTCGTGGACGTCCGCCCGGGAAGAAAAAGGCCGCCCCGAAAAAGAAGGCGGCGAAGCCCCGCGCTAAGGCCGCGCCGAAGAAAAAGCGTTCCCGCGGTAACAACGCCGAGCGTTTGAGCACGGTGGAAGGATTGGTGAAAGCCGCCGGCAAAGACGGAATCTCGGCCCGCCGAGTCGCCAAGGAGACCGGCTTCCCCTACGCGTCCGTTCTCACGATCTTGAACTCCGGCGCCAATTTCAAGAAGGTCGGTGAAAAGCGAGATCGCCGCTATTTCTTGAAGTAAATAGACAGTTCCTCCCCGGAATTTCTCTTGTGAAAGCTCCCTCTCCTTGTGAGAGGGAGCTTTTGTGTTTGGAGTGAGCCGCACGATGAGAGTATGGCGTCACAGCTCCTTCCCGGGCTCTCCCGGCGGCGCAGAATTCGAGTGCGTTGCCGCCGCCGCCATGCTACCCTGCGCCCCATGAAATGGCCGCTCATTGCGCTCTCTTGTCTGGCCCCGTCACTTGCGGGGGTGGGGACGGTTCTCGGAGAATCCGCCTCCTTGAAGTTTAAAACCTATCGTGATTGGGATCTCATTCTTCCCCAAGAGCAGAGTAAACGCATGGGCGGGGAGTTCGTGCTCGAGGGTATGGGCAAGCCCTATCGCACGGGGGTGACGGGGACGGCCCTGGATATCGACAAGGACGGTGACGGTGTCTTTGACGTCAAGGTCGAGGGTGAATCTGGGGTGGTCACCCTAAGAGGTGAGACGGCCGAGGGGCAGAAGCTGAGCTATTCCTTGCGTCTGCGCAATCAGGGGTCGGGTTGGCACGCCTTGCCGGGTGGTGCGGTCGTGGGGAAAGTGGGTGGCCAACAAGTGCGGATCATCGATCAGAATCTCAACGGCCGTTTTGACGACTACGGTCAAGATGCACTCATTGTCGGGAGGGGAAAACAGGCTTCCTTTCTGTCCCGTGTGGTGCCGGTGCGGGGCGAACTCTATAGCATTGATGTGGCCCGGGATGGATCGAAGCTGGATTGGACGCCCTATGAGGGCGAGCGGGGAACGCTCGATCTGAGTACCCAGTTTGCTTCCAAGGGCAAGCTCCTGGGTGCGGTGGTGGTGAGCGACGACAAACGCTGGTCCTTCACGTTGACCGGCCGGCCCATGGTTGTTCCCGCCGGCAACTATCATCTTCGCCAAGGGCGCATCGGGCTGGGCCGCAACGTGGTGGCCTTCAGCCGGGGAAAGACCCGGACCATGACAGTGACACCAGGGGAGACCAAGACGGTGGCCCTGGGGGAACCGATCGAGATTGATTTCAAGTACGTGCGTCAGCCGGGACGCGTGATCATGGCACCGCAACTCTTGAGCTATGTGGGCCGCGCCGGTGAACAGTATGACCAGTGGACACCGTTTGGGGGATCGCCACAATTTGATGTGCGCGATGTGGAGACAGGTAAACAGATCGCCCTGGCCGTGTTTGGCGGCTGCTGAGGAGGCTTCGCTCCGGCCGCCGTGCGCGTGCCAGCCACTGCCAAAGTCAATGTAACCGCTTCGGCCAACACCTGGGCTTTCGATAAAATGAGCGGGCAAGGCTCCCCTCATGGCGAGGCTTCGGCGCTCTCCGCCTTGATCGGAGAGGATGCTCCCGATGTGGAGCTGCCGTTGTTAGGCGGGGACGGAATCCGTCTCGCGGATCTCGTCGGCAAGCAGGTGGTCGTGCTCGATTTCTGGGCCACCTGGTGCGGGCCTTGCATTCAAGCCATGCCTGAAGTGATGGCGGCGGTGAATTCCTTTGATCCCTCCGAGGTGAAGCTCATTGCTCTCAATCAACAGGAACCGGCGAGCAAGGTGAAGAAGTTTCTTGGAGCGAAGGGCTGGGATGATTTGACGGTGGCCCTCGATGAAGGAAAGGCGCGTGAACTCTATCAAGTGACTGGCATTCCAACGACGGTGATCATCGGGAAGAATGGGAAGGTGACCATGGTCCACACCGGTTATCACGAAGGGTTGGAGGCCGATCTCAAGGAAGATATCAACACCGCTCTGAAGGCTGAGTGAGACCGCTTCGTTGCCTCGTCCAATTGGTCCTCGGTCTCTGGGCGACGGGCGTGTCGGCCAATGCACAGGCGCAGGCCCCGGGCACGGTGATTCCCGTCTCTCCGCTGGCGCCGCCAGCACAGCCT
>JANQJH010000014.1 GCA_028281705.1 Verrucomicrobiales bacterium | reverse complement strand
AGCGCTCCAATGCCCGTCATGGCCTCATTGGCCTCCCCGCGATCCCCGGGCGAATAAGTGAAGATGCCGTCATTGTCAGCGATATAGCACCGCTGGACGTACTGCATCGCCGCATCGATGAATTCCTTGGGCACATCGAACTCCGCGTTTTTCGCCGAGCGCAAGAACATCAATTGCCAGCCCGTAACCGAGAGATCGGAATCGACGCTGTCACGCTTGTAGAGATACCGCCAGCCACCGTGATCCTGGCGCTTCTCTTTCGGGGCAAACTGCAGCGCCCAGGAGAATTCAAGAGCCTCTTCAATGGCACGCCGAATCCTCTCCGATCGCGCGCCACGGCACATGCCATAAACTTCACCTAACATGAGGCCGGCAATCGCATGATTGTAAGTCGCGGTATGTGGCGCCTTGCGATGCTCGTAAGGCGGCGGCGCGTCCACATAGGTAAAGAGACCGTTCTGCCGCTGCGTCCCTAGCACAAAATCGATCGCCCGCTCCATCGCCTGCCCATAGGGACCATTTCCCGGACGATGTCCCCGAGAGAGGTAGGCCATGATGGCAAACGACGTGATCGCCGGCTGCCCCAGGTCGCGGCCTTCGAAGCTGCCGTCCCGATGCTGCTGCGTCGCCAGCCAGGCCAGCCCCCGGTCCACCGCCGACTCCACGCGCTCCCACTCGCGTTGGTTCAGCGCTTCCGGCAGACCCGCCTGAGAAACCGCCGCCCCCGTCTGGCCGGACACCGCCCCCGGCCAGGCCATCACGGCAGCACACCCAGTCATGAGCATCGAGCATACAAGACGTCGCATAGCGCGGAGGCTACTTCGGGTGCTTGTCCACTGCAAGAAACGTCGTAAACTCACCCTATGAAGCCTCGCAATCTCCGGCCCCCGCTTCCCTTCCTCTCCGGCGTCGGCACCAGTATCGTCAGCGCCCTCGCCGCCCTCATCCTCGCCACCCCAAGTCCCGCCCAGGAGACCAATCCCGATGTCCGCGAGTTCCGCAGCAAATCCGGCTCACGTTTGAAGGCCATGATCGTCGGCATGGACCCCTCGGGCAAGGTCCTCCTCCAACCCTATGCGCCCAAGGCCATCCCCCTGGCCAGCCTGAGCGAGGAGGACCAGGAATATGTCAGAGCCTGGCAAAAGAAGCACGCGCTGACCCAGGAATGGGTTCGCCAGGGTGAACGCGCCGAGCAGTACAAGGATCCCGGCATCACCTTGCTCAAAGATACCTTGCGCACTTTGGAAGGGGAAACCTGGAAGCCCTACGAACCGAGAAACGTGAAGAACCTTCAGTACGTGGCCTACTACTTCACCAAGGAACACCCCGATGACGAATTCATCCACGATCTCTCGGATTCCTACGAGAAAATGCGCAATCGCTCGGAGGTCGTCGAAGTCGTCTACATCACCCTGGGCACTTCCGATCAGGCGGTGAAGAACTATGTCAAGGAGAAGGAGTTCGCCTTCCCCGTCCTCGAATCCGCCTCCATCGGTCTCGTGAATTCGAGCATCGTCGGTCAACTCTTCAAGGGAGCCTATCCTCAATTGGTCGTCGTCGATCGTAAGGGCAACGTCCAGGCCAATTCCTTTCGCGGCAAGAATGAGACGCCCCAACTCATCGATACCCTGGAGCAACTGGAAAAGATGGTCCGCCGGGCGCCTTCCCCCACACCCTAGGGTTCACCTTCGTCAGATTTGCGGGGAAGGACAGACTCCCGATCACTCCCGGAGTCCCGTCTTTCTTTCTTGATCGTTTCGCCAGTTCCGACCAAGCCTATTCCTGACCCGACCACCATGAGTACTCTCGCACCTGAACTGCACGAGCTGCTGAACAAGCAGATCAACGAAGAAATGTCCGCCTCCTACAGCTACCTCGCCATGTCCGCTTGGTTTGAGGACTCGCCCTACGGCGGATTCGCCCAATGGATGCTGACACAGAGTCAGGAGGAGACGACCCACGCGATGAAATTCTATCACTTTCTCGTCGATCGCGGCGCCAAGGTGGATCTCACTGCGATTGCCGCGCCGCGGCATGAGTTCGGCAGTCCCCTGGAGGTGTTCGAAACCAGCCTGCGCCAGGAAGAGCACGTCACCCAGTGCATCCACCGGCTCTACGAGGCCGCCGAAAAACACCGCGACCACGAGAGCAAGAACCTCCTCAATTGGTTCCTCGACGAACAGGTCGAAGAAGAAAAGGTCGTCCAGGACATGATCGACCGGCTCCGGCTCGTGGGTGACAATCCCGTCGGACTCCTTCAATTGGACCAGGAAGCGAGCCAGCGAAAACCCGTGCCCGCTCCGAGCGAAGAGGCCTAGCATGCGCCTCCTCGTCCTCCTCGCCTCACTTGGTCTTTTGGCCGGCGCCAAGGCCGACGACTACCAGCCGCGCAACACGCAGCCCGGAAGCGAGGAACCCCCGTCTCCCATCGAGGCACTCTATCAAATGTCCCTTCCTCAGGGTTTTGAGGCGCAGCTCTTCGCCCATGAACCCGCCGTGCGTCAACCCATCGCCATGACCTGGGACGATCGGGGCCGGCTCTGGGTCGTGGAGAGCTATTCCTACGAGGAGTGGGAGCGTCGTGGGGAGGATCGCATTCTCATCCTGGAAGACGTCGACGGCGATGGCCGGCATGACAAACGCACCGTTTTCTGGGATCGAGGCAACCACTTCGCCGGCATTGCGTTAGGCTTCGGCGGCGTCTGGATCACGGACGCTCCCAATGTCATTTTCATCCCGGACCGCAACGGCGACGACGTTCCGGACGGGCCCGCCGAAGTCGTTCTCACCGGATGGTCCACCGAGGGAGAACACAACATGGTCAACGGGTTGCGATGGGGACCGGATGGTTGGCTCTACGGGAGGCACGGCGTTCTCGTGTGGTCCAAGGTGGGTCTGCCAGGCTCCACCGACGACGATCGGACCGATGTCAGTTGCGGTATCTGGCGCTACCATCCGCAGACCAAGGCCTTTGAACTCGTGGCCAGGGGATCGACCAATCCCTGGGGACTCGATTGGGACGAGAACGGCGAGATGTTCATGTCAGGCAACGTCAACGGACATCTCTGGCATGTCATCCCCGGCTCCTACCTGGAGCGCATGCATCCCACGATAAAGACGCCCTATGTCTATGAGCGGCTCACGATGTCGGCTGATCAGCCGCACTACCTCGGCACGGCCAACTGGAAGCGCGATTGGAAACGCGGTCTCCTGGGCCGGGACGGTGAAAGCAATCTGGGTGGCGGGCACTCTCATTGTGGCGCCATGATCTATCTCGGGGACCAGTGGCCAGAGACCTACCGCGGCCTCATGTTCATGGCCAACACCCACGGCCGCCGGGTCAATATGGACGCCCTCAATCCTCGCGGAAGTTCCTTTTTGGGCACCTATGAAGGTGATTTTCTCAGGGCCAATCAGTCGTGGTTTCGCGGCGTGACCCTGCTCTACGGACCCGACGGCGCCGTCTACCTTTCCGATTGGACGGATGACGGCGAGTGCCACGATCACGACGGTGTCCACCGCACCAGCGGACGCATTTTCCGAATCACCCATGGAACGAGCCCGGGTTGGCGCGGGGATCTGAGCCGGCAATCGGATGCGGATCTCATCGGACACCTCGGCCACCCCAACGCCTGGTTCCGGCGCCACAGTCGGCGCCTGCTCCAGGAACGCGCCGTCGCCGGCAAGCTCAACCCCTCCGCAATCCGGACACTGCGGCACCGGCTGCTGGGTGAATCGACCGGGAAAAACACCCGCCT
>JANQJH010000004.1 GCA_028281705.1 Verrucomicrobiales bacterium | reverse complement strand
ATGTTCATCGGTCTAACTCCAAGAGAATGGCGTCCGTCATCTGCTCCGTGGTCAGGGAACCACCCATGTCCGGCGTGCGCACTTCCGGCTTCGAGAGAGCACGCCCCACCGCATCGCGAATCCCTTGCCCGCTCAATTGGGGAAGCCAATCGAACATCATCGCGACGGAAAGAATCATGCCCACGGGATTGGCAATGCCTTTTCCCGCAATATCAGGCGCCGTCCCATGAGCCGGTTGAAAGACGGCGCAGTCATCGCCAATGTCAGCCGAAGGGGCCATCCCCATTCCCCCAATGAGCCCGGAAGCGAGGTCTGAGAGGATGTCGCCAAACATGTTCTCCGTCACCAGGACATCGAAGATCTCCGGGCATTTCACGAGAAAGAGGGCCGCGGCATCGACGTAAACATGCTCCGTTGTCACATCGGGATATTCATCCGCCACTTCATCAAACACCTTGCGCATGAATACCATGGAGGGAAGCACATTGGCCTTGTCCACCAACGTGACCTTGCCCCGGCGCTTTCGCGCGAGTTCAAAGGCGGCGCGACACACTCGCTCACTCCCCTTCCGGGTAATCCTTAGCACATCCCGAACCTCGCTCTCATCACTCGTGGCAGCGGAGAGCCTCGCGGAAAACAATCCTTCCGTGCTTTCTCTAACGATCACGAAATCGATCTCTCCTGCGGCATACCCGCGCAGGGGCGAGTCGTCAGAATGATAGAGATACGTCGGCCGCAGTCCCGCATAGAGATCGAAGCGTTCCCGCAGATCGATCTGTGGTGTCAATTCCTTGCCGTCCGGCAGCCTCACCTCGGGCAATCCCATGGCGCCGAGCAACACGGCGTCCGCCTCGCGGCAGGCATCGAAGGTTTCCTCCGGCAGCGCCAAGCCGCTACGCAAATACTCGCCGGCGCCGGCCGCCTGAGCTTCCACCTGAAACTCCACGCCTTCCATCCGCCCCTCCACCGCACGCAAAACGCGAATGCCTTGCTCCATGACATCGGCACCGATGCCATCCCCCGGAAGTGAGGTGATTCTAAAGGTCTTTGGAGCTACGGCAGGTGATGTCATCGACAGTTCTCGTATTCTAATGGTGCACGATCTAACCATAGACAGGCTGGATTGGCACTGCGCATTTCCACAAAATACTTGTGTTTTTGCGCTAAACCGCAACCATGAGCGCCATGGCTCAGAACCGCCGCAAAGAACGCTCGGTGGCCCTCCTGATTGAGACCTCGAACCGCTACAGCCGCGAACTCCTTCACGGCATACGCGACTACATGCAAGGTGAGGGCCGCTATTGGGCCGTGCACCTCACGGAACAGGGTCGAGGCGACATCCCGCCGCCCTGGCTGAAGCGTTGGCAGGGACATGGGATCATTGCCAGGATCGAAAATCGCCGGATTGAAAAAGCCGCCCGCCAAACGGGAGTCCCCATGGTCAGTGTCAGCGCCTCGGGTTTGGCCCGGGATGTGCCGACCGTGATCAGTGATAGTGAAGCCGTGGCCCGCATGGCGGCGGAGCACCTCATCGACCGTGGATTCAGGAACTTCGGCTACTGCGGCGATGCCCGATTCACCTGGTCCAATGAACACGGCAAGCACTTTGAGAGAACGCTTCGGCAGGCGGGCTATTCCTGCAGTCATTTCCCTTCACTGAAGAATGACCACACCAATTGGCTAACGGAGCAGCGAAAAATCGCCGCCTGGTTGAAGACACTCCCCAAGCCCGTCGGCGTGATGACTTGTTATGACATTCGCGGTCAACAGGTGCTCGACGTCTGTCGCCAGCGCGGCTTCCCTGTTCCCGACGAGGTGGGCGTCATCGGTCAGCACGACGACCGTCTCCTCTGTGAACTCTGCGATCCGCCTCTCTCTAGCGTCATCCCCAATCCGCGCCAGGCGGGCTACCAAGCGGCCGGTCTCCTGGACAAGATGATGGACGGCCAAGACGTCGCGGCCAAAATCTATCCTATCGCCCCCATCGGCACCGCGACGCGTCATTCCACTGACCTGGTCGCCATCGATGATCCCGCGATCTCCGCCGCCATCCGGTTTATCCAGGCGAATGCCCTGGAGGGAATCCATGTCAGCGACGTGCTCCAGGCGGTGCCCATGTCCCGCACGCTGCTGGAACGCAAATTCCAGCGGTATCTGAATCGCTCTCCCTACGAAATGATCCAACGGATCCGCTTCCAGCACGCGGAGGAACTTCTCCTCAAGACCGATCTTTCTGTCTCCGAGATCGCTCAGCGATCCGGCTTTCTCACACCGGAGTACTTCAGCGCCATCTTCAAGAAGAGGGTCGGCGTCAGCCCCCGGGCCTATCGCCAGCAGTCGCGGGGGGCGTAGTCCTTAATTCTTCGGATCTCGTTCCTTTCCGCCGGGAAATTCTTTTGCATATCAGCATTAATTGAAATATGCTTTTATGCATGAGAACGAGTGTCGATATTCCGGATGCGCTCATGGACCGGGTGAGGGTGTGCCTTGCCAAACGCAAGCTGACGTTCCGCACCCTGGTCATCTCCGCTCTCGAGAACGCGCTTCAGACGGAAGCCAAATCGTTTCAATTGAGAGATGCTTCCGTGGGGGCAGTGTCTGAAACGGAAGTGTCTAGCGAGGACATTAACCGTGCAATCGATGAGCAAAGGATGCCCTCTTTCAAATTATGATTGCTCTCGATACCAATATCCTCGTTCACGCTCATCGCAAGGATGCCAGTTTACATGCGGAAGCGAAGGGGTGCGTGCGAGAATTGGCTGAAGCTGCCGCTCCGTGGTGCATCTGCTTTCATAGCCTCATCGAGTTTTACGGCATCGTGAGCCATTCCAAGATCTGGGAGCTGGCATCGACGCCTCAGCAGGCAGCCGATCAGATCGCCGCCTGGCGCGAATCTCCCAGTCTTCGGATCCTTACGGAACTACCAGAACACATAGATCAGGTGATGACGCTCGCCGAGACTGGCAAAGTTACCGGCCCCATGATCCATGATGCACGCATCGCGGCGTGCTGCGTCACTCACGGGGTTAATCTACTGTGGACGTTGGACAGAGATTTTAGCCGCTTTCCTCAACTCCAAGTGCGCAACCCGCTGCTTTGAACGGAACGCGCCCGTGACGTTCCTTCAGGGAACGAAGCGTCTTCTCTGTCGCCATGAAGCCGATCCACGAGATCAACCGTTCAATGTCCAGCCCTCGCGGTAGGGTTTTGTCAGGTATGCATTGGCGGCGGCATTGTTGACGACCTTGCCCTGATGACCATCGTACTCCAGAGCTTCCCCGGCACGGAAGCCCACGAGGCCAAGACACATGGTCTCGATCATGTTGGCGCTGTACTCGAAATTGCAGGCCGTGGCGGATGGTCTGTCATTTTTGCAAGCCTGCGTCCACTGTTTCTGGAAATGTCCCAGGGGCGGCGCTAACTCGTCCTCGCCGCGTGGCTTGTAATAGGTCAGATTGGCTTCCTTCCCGTAGGGAATGAGCAGCCGTTTGGAAAAGTCGGCCACGACATAACCCTTGTCGCCTTTGAAGAGAGCCCCGTGACCGATCTTGTTGAGATCCACCCAGCGGAAGGGCGACTTCGGCATGGCACCACCCTGGTACCAGGTGACTCTCAGCTTCCCGCGCCAGTCATTCTTGGGAAAATGGAAGACGGACGTGAGTTCGACCGGGGTCACGTCCGGATTGAAGGTCTCCTTGGAGGTGGACTCCACGGATTCCGGCAGTTCGGCGTCGATCACGTTCCACACCAAATCCATCGTATGACTCCCCATATCGCCCATCTGGCCGATGCCGAAGTCCCAATACATGTTCCAATTGAGACAATTGGCTCCGGGAGCGCCGGAGAAATAACCCGGATTGTAAGGATGCTCGGGAGACGGGCCGAGCCAGAGGTCGAAATTCAGCGATGCCGGCGGGCTGCCCGCGGCCGGCAGGTAGCCCGGCTTGGGAATTTGCCGATTTCCCCACACATGCACATCTTTCAATTCACCGATGGCCCCATCGTGAATCATCTCGCGCAGTCGGGGAAAGTTGTCCTGAGCATGGCGCTGCATGCCGACCTGGGTGGCGAGCTTGTCCTTCTTCGCCAGGTAGGTCTTCCGGACCGTCCTCGCCTCCTCCACCGTGATGGCGAGTGGCTTTTCCATGTAGCAATGGAGATCACGCTGCAGAGCCCAGTTGGCAATGAAGGCATGATGATGATCGGGAGTGCAGCAGAGCACGGCGTCGAGCCCCGGATGTTCCAGGCACTTGCGCCAGTCCTCGTAGACTTTGGCCTTGGGGAACTCCTTGGTGCCAAATGCGAGCTTTTCCTGATGCACGTCACAAAGGGCTACGACGTTTTCATCGTGCAAGGTGGCGTAATGCGCCCGCGCTCGACCATGAGCGCCAATGAGCGCGATGTTCAGCCGATTGCTGGCCGCACTCGCCCCGAAGAGTGAGCCCGATGGCATGATGGCGAAGCCGGCGCCGGCAACCGCACCTTTCTTGAGAAAGTCCCGCCGGTCTGACCTGGGTTGGGAAGTAACGTCGTTTTTCATCGTGGGTAGGCAGTTCGTCACCAGCATCACTCGGGTGGCTTGGCATTCAAGGGCATTATTTGCAGAAAAATGGCGATCCGTTTTCGGCTTGATCGAAATCTTGGACCTTCCCAAGATCCCACGGCGGGACGGCCGCTCACGCTCATTTTCATTGGTCACCCTCTCATGAACCCCATGAATACAGGCACGATACGCGCCTTCTGCCGGCGCCTCACCGGATTCCTCGTCCCTCTTGGCCTCACGGCCCAGGCCGCCGACCCCAAGGCGAGTCATCGCGAGTGGCAGACCTACCACGGGGATTACGGCGGGAGTCATTACTCCGAACTCGATCAGATCAACCGGTCGAATGTGCAACAACTCGAAGTCGCCTGGACGTGGAACTCCGGAGACATCGGAAGCACCATCGAGTGCAATCCCATCGTCGTCGACGGCGTCATGTATGTCACCACGCCCCGGCTCCACGTGGCCGCGTTGAATGCCGCGACAGGCGACGTGATTTGGCGCTTCGATCCCTGGGAAGGCGGCCAGAGGGGCCGTGGCGTGAATCGAGGCGTCTCCTACTGGACAGACGGCAAGGACGATCGGCGCCTTTTCCACTCCGCAGGGGATTACCTCTACGCGCTCAACGCGAAAACCGGAAAGCCGGTTCCCAGTTTCGGCGAGGACGGTCGGATTCTGCACAAATCCGGCTTCGATACGGATGTCTTCTATCTCAGCGTGGGCAACAACACGCCAGGCATGGTTTGGAAAGACCTCCTCATCCTTGGCTCCACCACGGGCGAGGGTCCCAACCCCACGGCGCCCGGTCATATTCGAGCCTTCGATGTGCGAACCGGCGAGCGGCGCTGGATCTTTCATACCATCCCCCACCCGGGCGAATTCGGCTACGACACCTGGGCGCCGGATTCCTGGACCAAGGTCGGTAGCGCCAATGTGTGGGCCGGATTCACCCTGGATCATCAACGGGGCATCGTCTTCATGGGCACCGGTTCACCGGCCAATGACAAGTGGGGTGGCAACCGGCCGGGGGCCAATCTGTTTGGCAACTGCACCCTGGCTCTCAACGCCGATACCGGCGAGCGTCTGTGGCATTTCCAAGCCGTCCACCATGACTTGTGGGACTATGATCTCCCGACACCACCAGTCCTGGCACAGCTCGAACGCGACGGCGAGACCATCGACTGTGTCGTCCAACCCACCAAGATGGGGCACCTCTTTGTTCTCGACCGCGTGACGGGCGAACCCCTCTTTCCCGTGGAAGAACGTCCCGTGCCGCAAACCGACATTCCCGGTGAAGTCAGTTTCCCCACCCAGCCGTTTCCTCCGGCGGCGTTTCAACTGACTCGACAAGGGTTCACCCGCGATGACGTCACCGATCTCAACCCGGCGGCTCGCGCCAAGGTGCTCAAAGACCTCGAGGAGATCGCTCCAGCGCCTCTCTTCACGCCGCCGTCGCTGGAAAAGAAAGCCGTGCTCCCGCAATTCAACGGAGGAAGCGAATGGGGTGGCGCCGCCTTTGATCCGGAGCACCACCTCGTGATCGTCAACACGAGCAACGAAGCCGAGTGGACTTCCATGCGGGCATCGAAACCCGAGGAGAACATTTCGCTGAACAATCTGGGAAAGCGCACCTATCAGGGTGTTTGCTCATTTTGCCATGGAACGAGCTCTCCGGTGAACCCGGCGTCACCGTCGTTGCAAGACGTTCGGGAACGGCTAACAAAGAAGCAGGTGCTCGATCTGATGGAGAGCGGGCGCGGCCAAATGCCCTCTTTTGCCAGCTTCAGTGATCTGGAAAAACGTGCCGTGGTCGCCTTTCTCTATGGCGAGGGCGAAGAGGAGATCATCGCGGTGAAAGATCTCGAGTTGAGTTTCGCTAACGAGATTCCCTACGTCATGACGGGTCACCACGACTGGCGTGATCCCGAGGGATTCCCCGTCAACAAACGGCCGTGGGGGCAATTGCACGCGTTTGACCTCAACCAAGGCAAGGTGAAGTGGTCTGTTCCGTTAGGCACCTATCGTGAACTTGAAGCCCGCGGCCTTCCTCCGACCGGCACTTTCAATATCGGTGGCCCCATCGTGACCAAGGGCGGACTCGTCTTCATCGGCGCCGCCATGGACGAACGCTTCCACGCCTACGATCGCGACACCGGTGAGCTGCTCTGGCAATACCAGATGAAGTTTGGCGGCTACGCCACGCCCTCCGTCTATGAAGTGGATGGAAAACAATACGTCGTCATCGCCGCCGGTGGAGGCGGCAAGCCGGGCACCAAGCGGGGTGACATGTACTATGCCTTTGCCTTGCCGTCGGCTTCGAAGTGATGCAGAAACTCCTGTTCGCCTTTTTACGCGTCCTTGTTACCGGGTGTTGTCATCTGCAAGATTGAACTGCTTCCAAATAACCGAGGGACTGAAGTCCCTCCCACATTCCAAGAAAGTGGCAGGGACTTTAGTCCCTTCGTTATTTCCGGGATGAGAGCCGCAGGGT
>JANQJH010000627.1 GCA_028281705.1 Verrucomicrobiales bacterium | reverse complement strand
CCGCCTCGTCGTGCGCGCTCTGGTGGCGGTAGGTCTCGCTCAGCATGATTTCCCGGATGATCGACTTGGTCGACCAGCCCTGCTGCACCAGACGGACCGCCAGGTAGTCTAACAACGCGGGATGCGAGGGGCGCTCACCCATCTCACCAAAGTTGTCCACCGTCCGCACGAGGCCGCTTCCCAGGAGATGATGCCAGAGCCGGTTGACGAACACGCGAGCCGTGAGCGGATTGTCATCCGAGGCCAACCAGGCCGCCAGCTCCAGCCGGCCACTTTGTTTCGGATCCCGCAGCCCGGCCTCGTTCTCGCCTTCACCACAGAGGACGCGGAGAAAACCGCGCGACACTGAATCTCCCAAGTTGCGCGCTTCACCGCGGATGTTCACTCGGCAATCTTCCGCCCGGTCCGCCTCCACCACACCCATGGCATAGTTGGCCGTGCGCGGGATCTTGGGCAGCTTCTTATTTCTGTTATTGTTATTCGCGTTCAGCGCGCGCCTGGTCTTCTGTACCGCGCGCTGCAGCTCCCTCTGACGTTCCTTCAGTTTGGCGACGTTGGGCACCTTGGGCTGGGCGGCCTTTTTCAGGGCCCGCGGGAGGCCCACGCGCGCCGGCGGGACGCCCACGCGTGCCCGGGGAACGCCTGCCTGAGCCGGCGGCAGCTTCACCCTCCCGCCATCGGCGCCCTTCCTCTTGCTCGCCGCCTTCGCAGCCTCCCGGAGCTGACGGTTGACCTGGGCCAAGTCCCTCTCCTGCTTCTTCAAGCGCTGCTGCAGCTTGGGATCCACCGTCTGGTCCTCCTGGGCCACCACCTCCGCCGAAACCGAGTTCAGCTTGAGCAGGAGCTCCGGATAAAAACCCCCACGGTTGCCTCCCTGCCGATTTTGATACCCGGAAAAGGTCGTGCTGCTGCGAAAGATACCCGCCAGGGCGTAATAATCGGTCTGCGGGATGGGATCAAACTTGTGATCGTGACAACGGGCACACCCCGTGGTCAGCGCCAGAATCGCCCGCCCCGTGACGTCGATCTGCTCGTCGACGACATCCATCCGGTACTGCTCCCGGTCTCGCTCATTCAGATCCATCGATCCAAGCGCGAGGAAACCCGTGGCCACGTGATTCCGGTCGCGCTCCTCCTCACTCCCGGCCGGCAACAGATCCCCGGCGATCTGCTCCGTGATGAAGCGGTTGTAGGGCAGGTCCGCATTGAAGGCGTCGATGACGTAATCCCGGTAGCGCCAGGCATAGGGAAAGGGGTAATTGCGCGTCCGCCCCATGGACTCCGCATAGCGCACGATGTCCAACCAGTGACGTCCCCAACGCTCGCCATACGCACTCGAGGCCAGGAGATCATCCACCAGGGCGGCAAAGGCTTCGCCATCGGGCCGCTCGTCCTGGAGAAAGGCATCCACCCGCTCCGGCGACGGCGGCAATCCCGTGAGATCGAAAAAGGCCCGGCGGATCAAGGTCGTCCGATCGGCCAGCGCCACCGGTTCCAGCCCGTTTTCCTTCAGCCGGCGTCCCACCAGGGCGTCAATGCCGCCCGCCTCGGGATCGGCCTCGGGCCGCTGAAAGGCCCAGTATTCCCGGCCTTTCTCGAGATCGATCCCACGGCTCACCGCCACGCCCTCGGTCTGCCGGGGATCCGGCGCCCCCAGGGAAATCCATTTCTTCAGCGCGGCGATCTCCCGGTCCTTCAAGCGGTACTTCGGGGGCATCTGGAGATCGCGATCCTCATACCCCACCGCCCGCATGAGCGGGCTGTTCTCCGGATCGCCCGACAAAATGACCTCCCCGGAATCCCCTCCCCGCTGCCAGTGCGCCGCCGAATCGAGCATCAACCCGCCTTTGACCTGCTTGGCATCCTTGGAGTGGCACTGGTAGCAGTGCTCCGCCAGGAGCGGGCGAATCTCCTTCTCGAAAAAAGCGTCGTCCTCGGGCGAAATGGCGAGCCCGAGGGGGGGACCGGCGAAGAGGAACGGGAGCACTAAGAGAAATCGAACTTTCACCGGGGTCATTGGGAGATGATGCCTGATTATCGGCACAGGATCAACCCCGCCGCCCCCACGCTGTTCCGCAGGAGGGGAAAGAGAGCGGGAGATCCCGGGATTGATTCCTCGAACGCTCAGGTCTAGATAGCCGCATGGCCCGGCAAGATTATGTCCCCACGATCGGTCTCGAAGTGCACGTGCAGCTCAAGACCCAGTCCAAGATGTTCTGCGGATGCGCCGTGGAGTTCGGCGCCCCGCCTAACTCCCGGACCTGCCCCGTCTGCCTCGGCCTCCCCGGCGCCCTCCCCGTCCTCAACCAGGGCGCCATCGAACGCACTGTCCTCGCCGGCCTCATGCTCGGCTGCGAAACCCCGCCCGTCTCCAAATGGGACCGGAAGAACTACTACTATCCGGACATGCCGAAGAACTATCAGATCTCCCAGTTCGATCTGCCTCTCTGCAACGGCGGCGGCGTGCCCCTCTATGACCTGGCCTATCCCAAAGACGCCCAGAAATCCATCGTCAATCCTGGCAAAGTAGTCAAGCTCACCCGCATCCACCTGGAGGAGGACGTGGCCAAGAGCACCCACCACAGCTCGACCTCCACCATCGACTTCAACCGCGCCGGCACGCCTCTGATGGAAATTGTCAGTGAGCCCGACATCGACAATCCCGAGGAAGCCTTCGCCTACCTCAACTCCCTCCGCCAGATCCTCATTTACGGCGACCTCTCGGACGCCGACATGGAAAAGGGCCAGATGCGCTGTGACGTCAATGTCTCTGTCCGCCGCAAGGGCGAAGAAAAGTTAGGCGCCAAGATCGAACTGAAGAACCTCAACTCCTTCAGCGGCGTTCGCCGTTCGCTGAAATACGAGATCGAACGCCAGATCGACGCCCTGGAAAACGGTGAGACCCTGGAGCAATCAACCCGGCGTTGGGATGATGACCTGGGCGAGACCACGTTGATGCGCACCAAGGAGGATGCCCACGACTACCGCTACTTCCCCGATCCCGATCTCCTGCCGGTGGAAACGGGAGAGATCCTAACCAGGATGCGCGAGAGCCTCCCCGAGCTGCCCCACGCCAAGCGCGACCGCTTTGTCCAGTCCTATCAGGTAAGCGATTACGACGCCGGCGTCCTCGCCAGCGAACGGGCCCTGGCCGACTACTACGAGCGCGCCGCCACCGGTTCCAAAGCACCCAAAAAAGTGGCCAACTGGGTGATCAACAATCTTCTCAGCGTCCTCAACGAAAAGAACACGCCGATTCACGACTGCCCCCTGCCGGCTGAAGCCCTGCGGGAACTCGTCGACACCATCGAGGCCGGCCAGATCAGCAACAACCAGGGAAAAGAGGTCTTTGCCGCCATGATCGACTCGGGAAGAGGCGCCGCCGAAGTGATCAAGGAAAAAGGCTTCGAGCCACCCATGAGCGACACCGGCGCCCTCGACGGCTTCGTCGATCAGGTGATTGCGGAGAATCCCAAGGCGGTGGAAGACATCCAGGGGGGCAACGCCAAATCGGTGAATTTCCTCACCGGCCAGGTGATGAAGCTCTCCAAGGGGAAGGCCAATCCCAAGACCGTGGCCGAGATGATTCAGAAGCGGCTGGGATCCTGAACCGCGTTGACGAACGAACTAACTAACCGTCGGATGATGGCCCAATGCGAATCGGCGTCAGCCGGTAGCCGCCGCCGAGGTCTCTCAGGTACTCGTTGATCTCCGCGTAGTTCTCGGGATCCGAGATAAACGGTCCCATCCCCATGCCACCGAAGGTGTGGGTTTCGATGAGCACCGGCTCACCGTTGATGATGACAAAGCCGGGGTTTCCGCTGTCTCCCACGACCAGCGGATCAGCACAGGCCTCGGAAAACTCGATCGCCTTGGCGAATCCCACACGGCGGTCTCCAACGCGGGCAATGCGGCGCATGAGAAGGTTCCGCTGGTGGTCCGTGACCACGGCCAACGCCCCCAGGAGATGCTCGTGATAGTCGTCTCTGGGGGGCAGCACCTTGTAAAACTTCACCGGCGTGTCTTGATCCAGCCGGGCCAGCGCGATGTCGGGTTTGAGCCCGCCCGGGAGGGAGACGACGTCTTCGATAACCCGCACGATGGCACGCCCGTTGCGATCGTGAAAGGTCACCGTTTGACCGACATTGCGCAGGTAATGCGACGCCATGATCACATGGCAGGGCGAAATCAAGGTGCAGGTTCGCACCTCATCGGTGGCCACCCCGGTCATGTCGATCTTTGCCTGCCACCCGCTGGCCCAAAGCGCGTCTTCCTTGGGGGAGTAGCGCTCAAACAGGTTCAGGCTCGCAGGCTCCAGGGGCACGATGCCCAGGGTGGACTGTTCGATCACCCATCTCGCTTCCTGGACGTTGTTGAGGAGGACGGGACCCGGAGGGAGGCTCCGCGACTGGCAACCGGCGAGGCCCGCCAATGCGAGCATGATCAACGTGTTCCGTCTCATACCTTTCACAGTGCTGATCTTACCGGCCATTCGCCGGCTCGCGAGCCCTTTCTGCATCCGAGAAACCGCTCCATTTCCCCCACCCACCGAGCAATCAACCCCGTTTGTAGGCCTCCAGAAAGGGTTTCCAGATCTCATCCAGCCGGTTCCGGTCCCGCTCCAGCCGCCGCAAGTGGCGGAAATTCCGCTCGCGTTCCCCATCGGAGAGAGCCCCTCGGCGACGGAAACGCAAGTCCATGATGTCGATCAGTGCCAGCTCACCCGTTTCCTCGAGCAAGAGCAAGTTCCCCAGGTGGCAGGAACGAAAATAGATCCCGTGATCGTGCAAATGAGCGAAAAACTTGCCCAACTGGTCCGGGTCGATCGCCTCGCAATCCCGCAGCGGAATCCCGGCGAGTTTCTCGTAGAGGACATATTGCCGGGCCAGATGCGGGATGCGGCCGTATTGGAGACAGGCCACCGAGGGAATCCCCATCTCCCGCAACCGCAGGCTGTTCAGCACAAAGCGCTGGGCGTAAGGGCTCCAGAGATTCGAGGACAGGAGACGCTTTACCCGGAACAGCTTGAGCATCCGGCCGCCATCGGCGAGTTCGTAGATCTTTGGGCCAAAGCGATCCTCCTCCAACAGCTTCGCACCCTCCAGAAGACGGTTCACCTCGGTCTCGCTCAGGGATTCGTTCTCCACCTCCACGTTCCCCTACCATTCCGCAATGTCGCCCGGGAAGCAACTGCTTGAAATACCCGGGAATCAGCCTTTCCTCTCCCCTCATGAGCAATCGCCGTTCCTTTCTCAAGAAATCTGGCCTCGCTGCCGGCGCCGCTTCCTTTCCTTCCTTTGCCATCGGCAAAGCGGGCCAATCCGCCAATAGCAAGATCAACTGCGCCGTCATCGGCTGCGGCGGCATGGGGGGCTACGCCATGGGCGAAGCGGCCAAGGAAAACCTCGTGGCGATGTGCGACCTCGACCTCAGCCGGGTCGAGAAGGCGTTCAAGAAGCACGCCTACGTGCCCAAGTTCAAGGACTTCCGGGTCATGATGGACAAGATGCACAAGGAAATCGACGCCGTGTCCATTTCCACGCCGGATCACACCCACTTCGCCGCCGCCATGTGCGCCATGGAGCACGGCAAACACGTCTTCATCCAGAAACCCCTGGCCCACAATATCTGGCAGCTGCGCACCCTGCAAAAGGCGGCCAAGCACTACGGCGTGACCACCCAGATGGGCAATCAGGGACACACCTTCGAGGGCATGCGCCGCATCAAGGAGTGGACCGATGCCGACGTCGTCGGCGACGTCACCGAGGTCATCACCTGGACCGACCGGCCCAACCGGCCTTGGTTTGTTCCCCCGGAAACCTTCCCCGCTCCCACCTCGCCCGTGCCCGATCATCTCGATTGGGACCTCTGGCAGGGGCCCGTGGCCCACCGCGACTACAGCAAACACTACTGCCCCGTGACCTGGCGCGGCTGGTGGCCCTACGGTTGCGGCGCCCTCGGCGATATCGGATGCCACACCTTCGACGCACCCTTCTGGGTCCTGGGGCTCGGATTGCCCACCAAGGTCGAGGTCGTGCGCACGCCACCGCCCAACGAAGAGTTCATTCCCATGAAGGGCTCCCTCACCACCTACCACTTTCCCGCACGCGGTGAGAAGCCGCCGGTGACGATGAAGTGGTACGAGGCCGGGTTCGAAGTGCCGAAGCCGCGGCGTTGGGACCAGGACAAACCGCTGCCCGCCGGCGGCGGCATGTACATGGAAGGGACCAAGGAAACCCTCTTCCACGAAGGCATGCGCCCCAATAGCCCCATGCTCACGCCCAGAAGTCGTTTCGATGAAATGAAGAAGGACTTGCGTGAAATCGATCGCCTCCCCTCTTTGGGCAACGGCCCGATCAATGAGTTCTACCGCGCCATCAAGGGCGAAATCGATGCCCCCGGATCCCCCTTCGACTACGCCGCGCCCTTGACCGAGGTCGTTCTCCTGGGCGCCCTCGCCCAGCGCACCGGCCGCACCATCGAATGGGACGCCGAGAACATGACCGTCAAGGGTCAGCCCGAGCTGGCCCCCCTCATCAAGGAACCGGCCCGTGAAGGCTGGAGCTACGGTGAGAGTCTCTGGTCCTAACTAAGCCCCCGCCACTCCAGAGGGGCAAGGTCTCCAGTCGTCCGCTACGATGAAGCCGGCCCGCCAGGTCCCCAGCCTGGCAGGTTCCAGGCCGTTCGACCGCATCACGTCCCCGTAGTTAGGAAACAAGGTCGCCTCGGTTTCGGTCGTGAGGTTGAAAAACCGGTACATCACCCAGAGTACGCATCGCTGCCACGCCGTTTGCGCGGTGAATTCACTGACAAACCAGTGCCCCCCCGGACGGAGGCATCTCGCGATCTGAGGCACCAGTTCACCCAGTGTCTCCAGGGCGAAACAATCGAGGAAGAAGTGACTCACAATCACATCAAAGGACTTCGAATCCAATTCCTCCAGGACAACCCGGGCGTCTCCCCTCACGAAACGCACCCCTGAAGAATCGGTCCGTTTCCGAGCCAGAGCCAACATGCCCTCGCTCTGATCGATGCTGGTAATCGATGCCGCAGGCCATCGACGCCGCGCCGCCTCAAGGAAACGCCCGTCCCCGTCGCCCAAGATCAAGACGGTTCGAGGATCACTCCCTTTCCAGGCCTCCAAGGGAGCACAACGCGCCCGCTGCAAGGCCCGGCCAAACACCAAAGTCTCCAACCTCTCATAAAAGGGAGCCAATGCATCATAACTCATCTTTGGACGATCATCATCATAACCAGGGCCAGACAAGGAGCGGCGTCAGTAGACACACATCTGCCAGAACGCGCCTTTGTTCGACGTCGAACGCGAGCCCTCTCACGAACAACAACCCAACGCCGGCGATCCCCATGGCGCCGAACAACCCGTGCCCCATCCCCGCTGGCCCCCAGTAGACACACGCGGCCGAGAGAATCGCGATGAATCCCAGCCCCCCCGCCAGCCAGGGCCCCACGCCAGGCCAACGCTGCGGCAGGGCCCAAGGATCATGCCTCCGGTCGAGACCCGCTTCGCTGCAGGCGATCACGAGACAGTTGCCCGCGCAGAGACCCGCGAAAACACCTGCTGCCAGCCAGGGAAACGGATCGAGAAAGAGCGGACCAACGACCCCCGCACTGAACATGGCGCCGCAAAACAGTTCCTTCGGTATCCATAGGCGGCGCCCATGCACGAGCCAGCCGTAGAGAAAACTCAGCAGAAGCATTCCCGAGCCAAAGGTCAGCACCCTCTGATTCACAAAAAAGAGAAGACTCCCTCCCGCCAATCCAACCACTGACAACCAAACAAAGAAGAGGCGCTGGTGTCTCGCATGAAACGCATGCCGCCGCGTCCCGCCACCGCCTCGGGCGCGCCGGGCATCGAGCAGGCGATCCAGGACGTAAATCATCCACACCGCCGCCGCGAGCAAGGCTAGCGTTCGTCCCTGCGGCCAAACCCCGTGCGCCTTGGCAAACGCCAGGTGCCAGAGTGTCGCCACCACGGGCGCGTCGAGACTGAGCACATTCGGCCACAGCCACCATCGCATGGGCTGATCTCGTTCCTTCTCGATACCGCACTCTTGGTGAACTCAGCCAGACTTCAACGATCGACTTCCGCGCCTCGGGCGGCAATCCTCAAGCATGCGGCTCCTACGTTTTCTTCGACGTCACCCCATCCTCGCGATCACCCCGCTGGTCCTGGCCATTGCCGCCGCGGTCACCGTCCGCATCCGCATGCAAGGTCCCTACCGCGACTATCGCGTCGACACCTCGTGGGTTTCCCAGGCCGGCCCGGAGGATCCCCTCTGGATCGGCGCCGCCAAACGGGACATCACGCCGAACCTTGCCGCCTATGACGCCTGGACAGACGCCGACGGGAATTCCGAATTCGAGCCCAAGAAGGGCGATACCTACGAGGACAAGAATGGCAACAAGGACTTCGACTTTGTCTGGCTCGGCGGCTTCAGTCCCAACCGGCCGGCCCAGGGAGTCAACGACCCGCTCTGGGCCAGAGCAATCGCCCTCCGTCACGGTGAACGCACGGTGGTCATGGTCGCGATCGACTCCGTGGGCCTGACCCACGAACGCTTCATCAAGATCAGAAAGTCCATCGATCACGCCCAACACGGCATCGATCATCTCCTCTTCTCCACCACCCACACCCACAACAGCCCCGACACCATGGGCATCTGGAGTCACGGTTATCTCCCTTTCCGCTTTGACCATGACTACATCGAACTCGTCCTCGACCGGTGCCGCCAAGCCATCCTCGAGGCCGTGGCCAATCTGGAGCGCGCCGAGGCCCGCTATGCCTCCACGCTGATCGAGCCCACCGGCTTTGTCAGGGATTCCCGCAAACCCAAGGTTTACGACCAGTTGTTAGGCGCCATCCAGTTCACCAGACCCGGGACTGAGGAAACGATCGCCACCCTGGTCAACTGGGGAAATCACCCTGAAGCCATGGGGAGCAAAAACCCCTTGGTCAGCTCCGACTTCGTTCACTACTGGCGAGATGGCGTGGAGAACGGGCTCCCGGAGCCTAACGGCTGTGCCGGACTCGGAGGCCTCTGCGTTTTCTTTCAGGGGAGCATCGGCGGATTGATGACTCCGCTAGGAATCGACGTGCCCGATCGCGACGGCGTCACCGTTCACACCGAAGACGGCGTCGGCAAGACGCGCGCTCTGGGAGAAAACCTCGCCCTGCGCACCGTCGATCTTCTACGCCATCAATCGCAGCCCCTGAGTGACCATCGGCTCGGTCTTGTCGCGAAAACCGTTTTCGTCCCCATTGCGGGCACCTTCAAATACCCCATCATGCTGGGCATCATTCATCCCGGCTGGTACGACGGCAAGGCCAAGACCGAGATCAATGCCCTTCGCCTCGGCCCCATTGAGATCCTAACCATTCCGGGCGAGATCTATCCCGAAATCGTCGATGGCGGCATCGAGTCCCCCGAGGGCGGAGACTACCCGGGCGAGCCCGTCGAAGTCCCACCACTGCGTCCCCAGATGCAGGGCCGTCTCAACCTCGTCTTCGGCATGGCGAATGACGAGATCGGTTACATCCTGCCCAAAACGCAATGGGACACCAAAGCCCCCTACACCTATGGCCGCGACAGTGCGCCCTATGGTGAGATCAACTCCGGCGGCCCGGAAGCCGGTCCCGTGATCCATCGCGAATGTCTGCAGGTTCTCGAGAAACTGCACGCCCTCTGGAAACCCTGAGAACCCAAGATGGTAAGTAACGTGAGACCGGCGTCTCGCCGGTCGAGCCAGGTGCTCCGCCTGATGCGCGTCCTTTTTTTTGCCCGAAGTCCTCTCCAAGATTGAAGTGCTCTTCAACAACCGAGGGACTGAAGTCCCTCCCACATTCCGGAAGAGCGGCAGCTCACTAACTAACGAAGACCGCCATCGAGAAAGGCCCACACGTCCCGAATCACATCGGGGCGTGATAGAATCCCCACGTGATCGGCATCGAAGGCCTTGACCACGGTGGCTTCCGACAGAGCCGCGGGTGCCGTTTGACTCGCCACACTGACAGTGCCGTCATTCTCTTCAGGCAACACGAAGGATCGGGAACTCTTGGTTCCGTAGAGCAAGAGATGCTCCACCCGCCCTCGCAAACTCCGGGCAAAGATCGCCCTTTGATAGGGACTCCCCACCTGCATGTCACGCCAGGAAGGAACCACTTCAGGCGCGTGTTTCACTCCCATCTCAGCCGCTTCATGCCCACCCCAAGGGGTGGAGATGGTGACAAAGGTATCGATATAACGATGCCCATCTCGCAGAATGTTCTTCACCAAAAAGCCCCGCGAGATCAGCCCGCCCATGCTGTGCGCCACGAGGTACATCCGCTCGAATCCATAGTGATTCTGCAATACCTTCACCCCATAATTCAATGAACCGGCCAGGATATCGAGCTCGCGCCCGCTGGGGAAGAAAAAGAACCAGGGCTGGTACTTCTTCCGATCGATCTGGTCGAAAAAGCGCCGCCAGTCCTGGGGCGAACCCGCCGCCCCATAAACAAAGAGGACCGGGATGCGGTTGGGGTCATAGGCCTCGAGAAAGTAGATCCCGACCCCCTGCTCCAGAGGAAACCTTGCCGGTTCCCAAAGCCCTTCCTCCCCATGTATTGCAGCAAACTTCTCGTCATCGAGGTTCGCGATATCACCCAGGGCCACCGGAATGCTCAGTCCCGTCTTGACCTCATCCGCTGTTCGTGCCCCTCGAAACCGGCGCGCGGCGACCACGAGATCCTCCGGCAGTCTCGTCGCCGTGCTCAATTTGCCGATCACCCGCGAACGGCGCCTCGTCCCATCGATGGGAACCGGTACCGCCTGACCATCGGCGTTGGAGTGGATCCAGCAAGGCTCTCCGGCGTCATAACGCCGGTTGGCATTGGAATCACTGAACGCCATGAGGTACTGCCGGCTGCGTTTGACGACGAACCCAAAGAGACCCACCGTCCCCACCTCACAATAGTCCGCGGAACGGACCACACCCCGATCCCATTCGGCGACCAGCCCGTAAACCTTTCCGAAGTCTTCTGCGTTCTCCAAGTAGGCGCTGACCACATACGAACTCTCGATGAAGGCAAGGTTCTCACCCAATCGGCGAAAGTTGGCACAACCGGCAAGGGCCGCGATGAACAAGAGGATGACTAGCCGATTCATGAAGCCGCGGGTCAACGGATCTCACCCAGTGCTATTTCCCGGCCGCCAACTGACGCAAGTGCTCCAGCGCATTGGGCTGGAGCCCAACCGGGCGCGTTTTCATTTCTTCTTGGAATCGGGGCGAGAACTGCCCCGTGATCCAGATGGAACTGCCCTTCACCGTCGTATCCTCAGCCAGTGAAGCGGCAAACGCATCAATGCGGCCACTGGCCCGCTCCGTCCACATGGCATAATCGGCCGCTAGCGGAACCATCAATTTCCCCTCCTTGTCCAGGGCGGCAACCAGGGTCGAGTAATCCCGCAGTTCCGCGATCGGCGCCACCTTTTCGTGATAGCCACGCAGCATCATGGCCACAAAGACAAAGAAACGCGCATCGACCTCCGTCCACGAGGAATTCGCCTGCTTGAAAAAGAGATCGTTTCCTTTGATTTTGCCCAACCCGGCAATGGCCTCCGTAATCACGGTTTCATGCGTGGGAGAGAAATAGGGATGATCGAGAAAAGCCGTGATCAACGGTTCGCTCACAGCGACCGCCTGCAAGCGATTCCGGTTTAGAATTCGCAGGTCCGCCGGCGCTTTGGAAATCAGCGCCTGTTTCAGACTCTCGGTCACGTTGATTCCGCTGAGGACCGCCCCCACCCCACCATCCACCGCGATGGTGGCCACGTTGAGCACCATGCCTCCAGCCGCCGCCGCCCAAGCGACATCATCCATTTCCGCCTGCAGCGTTTCATTTGAGCTGTAGGGATCGACCCCCAACTTGAAGGCGAGTTCACGTTTGGCTTTGCTCGCCCCGAGAAACTGCTTGTAGCTGGCGTCTTCCGATCTGCTTTTCTCCCCCGAAAGGCTCTCCCCGAGACTGTTAAAGAAACGGCTCGCTCCCTTGGGCAAAGACCGCACGGTTCCGATCGGATCTTCGAGAATCCCACCGACGGTTTTCAATTTCGAAGCGCCTGCCTTCTTCAAGGCGGAAACAAAGACGTCAGACTTGCGAATGTCTCGCAGCTTCGCAATGGCGCCAATCTCTCGGATGCGCTCGCGAGCAAAAGCCGTGCCCTGAACACTGAAATAACCTGCGGGCGATTCGATACTGTAGGTCAAGTTCAGGGCGTCACTCTTGGCCTCAGGCAGAACCCGATGATAGTCCGCCTGCATGTAGTTCGCCGGGAGGAAGTCTGAGGCCGGCAAGAGGCCACCCGTTTCAAAGGCCAGGCCGGCGGGAACGACGGCAACGGCGTCTGCCTGAGCGACTCCAGTTTCGATCGAGGCGACACTCGCAGCGACCACACCAACGACAGCGAGGCAAAGTGAGTTCGCAGGCTGGTTCCGGAAAATCAAACGGTGGCGAAGAGGCTTTATCATCAAAAAGCAATGCCTCGGATCTGGTCGCCCTGTCAATATCCTTCGGCTGACATCGCCGTCAGATAGCGTGATGCTTCTCACCAAGCAAATATCTGTCTCGCCTCCAGATAGGCCATCGTCTAAGCCTAGGATGGGTATCATCGGGTCAGCTCTCGTTTTCTTCTCCATCTCCTGCGCCACAGTCACGAAGACGCCAACCAAGGTGGAGACGCACGTTTTTGCCTGCTCCCAATGGAGGCCATGGTGGGCGACCGCGAACGCTGCTTCATCGGCTCCTTGAACTCGACCCCCGCGCCATGGAGATCAATACCGAGAGCGGTCTCTGGATCGAATCCGTCGCCCTCTCCTCCCAATTGGCCTCCCATATCGATCAGATGATGTCTTCCGACAACTCCTGGCAAGTGAATCTCTCTTCCCTTCTTGTTAGGCGGCGCCGTGGGCGCCAAACAACCAAAGTGACAAGAAAAGGCGAGAGACCACACCAAGAAAGTGGCAGGGACTTCAGTCCCTGAGCCCACCTTGATGATATAGGGACTGAAGTCCCTGCCACTTTCACCACGATTCGCCCTTCAGCTCGAGACCTTCTTGAAACACCACACGATCCCGGCGATCAAGATCACGAGCCCGATGGCGAACTGAATCTCGTAATACCACGGAACATAGAAATGAGATCCGCCAAAGGTCAGACGATAGGGCAATGCCCACAGCGCAATAATCACCGTCAGGTGCAGAGCCACCGCCAACAGTCTCAGAAGAACGGCCAACCACACATTCTTCCAAATCCACCTCATTCCCGAAGACCAAAGGACGACCCCGGATACCGCGGCAGCGCCCAATCCAAACAGTGCCATGACAT
Source organism: Verrucomicrobiales bacterium (assembly GCA_028281705.1). Classification (GTDB taxonomy): domain Bacteria; phylum Verrucomicrobiota; class Verrucomicrobiia; order Verrucomicrobiales; family DEV007; genus JAACDM01. Next base: position 4,430 of record JANQJH010000627.1, on the reverse strand, counting down.
CGAGCGCGCGGGCCAAGGAGGTGTGGTTCGATCGCAGGGAATTGGCAACCAACCCGCTGCAGCAATAGAAGGCGATCGTCACCACGACGACCGCCGCCGGCAGGGTCCGCGCGATTGTCCATTCATCTGGCAAGGAGAGTTTTCTCATGTCCTCAAGAATCGATGATCTGTCCGTCAACGCTCCCGGCAAGAAAGCCGTTCTCCGTTTCAAAGGTGGCCTCGTAGGGGAGCAGCTCTTGGGCACGAAGTGAGAGTGTGGTTGCGAGCCCGAGAGAAACGGCGGCGACGCGGGAGAGCCAGTGGAAATTGCAGTAGACGTGATCGTTCATTTTCTTGAGTGGGATTCGGCTAGTCCTATCGGTTGCGTCAAAACGAAACCGGCAGACGATGATCGATCCAAGCTGGTACCCGGCCTCCGATTCGAGTTCCGTCTCGGACTCACAAAGAATCAGGAATCCGGATACCAATCCATGGGCCTAACGTCCGAAGCTGAAGGCCAAACCACAATCGGTAGGTCTACGAAATCATCGTCGGTAGTTTCCCTAGGCCAGTCCTAGATTTGTAGCCAAATGTACTACCCAGCATCCCCGAAGCACCCTAGGCGCCCATGGAAGTCACGGCCAAAACCGGTCGAGGATCATTCGCGGACGCTGGCAGCGCCCTGTTGAGCCCAACCCTCTTAAAAGCATTTTCTATTACCGGGGCGTTGACTCCGGCACAGGTACCTGTAAATTGGCTTCAATACACCCGCCACGCCTCTCAACGATGCGCACTTTGGCGGGTATTTTTGTCCTCGCGTAACGCTGGACAGGAGGAGGAAGGATGAAATTTGGCACCACCCCGTCCATGAGCACGGACGCCTACAACGATTCCCCGGGCACGTTGGAAAAATAAGGTGATGATCTCTATCATCGATTCAACACTAACACGAGATCTAGGAAAACTACGGTGCTCCATCGACTACCGGGACGGTCGGCGTCGTCCTAGCCAACCGCGCTTTAGCCTTTGCGACACCACACGGAGGATGCCGAGAAGTGAGGACCTCTTTGGTTCCAATCACGGTTCAGTGACCACGTTGGCTTGCTTGTAGTCGCCCCCTTCCCAGGAGTTGAGGACGCTTCCCTGCCAAGCTTCGAGGGCGGCCTTCATCGCTTCCACCTTCGCCGGGTGTTGGGCACTGACATTCAAACTCTCTCCGGGGTCAGCCGTCAGGTCGTAAAGCTCCACGGAGATGTTCCCGCCCTTTTCGATGCGGTGGAGTTTCCACGGCCAGTCGAGCCAGGCGGCGTGGCCCCGGTAGTTGCCCTCCTCAAACTCGGGGAACTCCTCGACGTTCTTGAGGAACCGCCGAGGAAGCGGGTTGGGTTTGCCAGCCTCGTGGGCCTCCAGGAGGGTCTTGATGATCCGGTCGCTCCAGGTGGCCTCGCCGTTCTGAAAGCCGTGCCAGAAACCCATCGCAGGGCGCTCCGTTTGCTTCCCGGCGATGATCTTGGAAAGATCGATCCCGTCGAGCGGATGGGGTGGCGCGAATTCGACCCCGGCCAGCGCGAGCATGGTCGGGAGGATGTCGCAGGAGAAAACGGGGGTCGGCACCTTGGCTGGAGCAACGGTGCCCGGCCACTCGAGGATGGCGGGCACGCGCAGGCCGCCTTCGTAAACGCTCCCCTTACGCGCCCGCCCGCCCGAACTCGCCTCGACCAGGCCGCCATTGTCACTGCAATAGAGGAAGATCGTGTTTTCAGCGATCCCCAGGTCTCGGAGCGCGGCGCGGAGCTTGCCGACTTGCTGGTCGAGCAAGGTGATCTCCCGGAAATAGCCGGCCATCTTCTTGTCTCGATCGTCATAGAGCGTGGCGGCGCCGCCGATGCCTTCGGGCAACTCGCCGAAGGGGTCGTGGGGTGCCGGAAACCAGGTCACGGCGAACATCGGTTTTCCGCCACCGTGGTGCTTTCTGAGGAAATCGATGGTGGCGTCGGTGGCGATGGTCGTCCCCATGCCCTTCTTGTGCACGTATTTCCCGTTGTGGCTGAGATAGGGATCGGCGTCGAAAAAGTTGAGCCCCGAGAGCCACTCGTCGAAGCCTTGCCCGCCGGGCGAGGTCGGGCTTCCAGGTTGCACGGAGCCGATGTGCCACTTGCCGAAGTGCCCGGTGACGTAGCCGTGTTCGCGCAGCACCTCGGCGATGGTGACCTCGTGCGGACGGAGGTAATGGCCGTGGTTAGGAACGTTGACTCGGAACGCGTGCCGGCCGGTCATCACCGCGGCACGGGTGGGCGAACACACCGGCGAGCTGGCGTAAAAACGGTCGAAGACCACGGCCTCCCTGGCCATGGCGTCGAGGTGCGGCGTCCGCACAAACGGATGCCCGGTGAAGCCACAGTCGCCGTAGCCATGGTCGTCAGCCATCACGAGGACGATGTTCGGAGTTGAACTGGAACTCGCTTCCAGAAGATCGGGTTGCGACGCGGCCATGGCTGGCAGGGCAGCCAGCAGGCCTAGAATCGTCAATGCAATCAGTCGCTTCATCTTGTTTTTAAAATCAGTCTCTACTTTTGTACAGCGTCGACGCACCTTGACATCGGCAGGATTGACCGGGTGTCAAACACGTCGGTGATGCGCATCGCGGCACCGATGGAGCCAACCCCGATGCCCGCCGCCAAACTCGCACGCTCGGTTGGACAGCAGAGAGACTAGGCAAGCGCGATAGCCGATTAATATCCTTCTTGCTTACACTACACCGTATCGTTAACTAGGAGGCCTTTGCACCCCCCACTCCCAAGCAATGACCATTAAGGAAAGGAGAATAAAGAGCCCCAGGAGGATCGCTGTAATCGAAGCCGATCTCGGGCTCGAAGTTCTGCTGGGAAGTCGCAGCCGTAGTTCCGGAGAAGAAGCTTCCTCGAGTATCGAAGGAGATGCACCGTTTCAGGCGTGAAACCTCTCCGAGAGTTCCTCCCGTTGCGCCTCAAATTTTGCTGGATTGCTAGCCTTCAACGTCTCTAGATTACGCAGCTTCCAATGAATCGCTGGCAACTCTGCGAGGTGTGGACAGCTCATCAAACTCCAGTCAGGCTCAGCGGCCACAAGCCCCAGCAGAAACTGCTTCTGATCCGCAGATAGAGCGGCAGGCAGCTCCTTCCAGAGGCGGTCGCGCGTTTCTAGCAGAGCTGCTAGATCGATCTCCACGGTGGTCATGCCGCGAAACTCGTTCTCGTAGGCGGCAGAGATGTCTTGCTGGTTGCCGAACAGCACTTCGTGCACAGGTCGATTGTGACCGGCGAGGTAGCAGACGAAACATTCGAGAACGGACTCCGTCAGACCATGCGCCTGATACATGCCGAGCACGTCGAACAGATCACGCGGGTGTTGGCGATCCATTGCCGCGACCAACTTGCTCCCGTAAAGTTCAGGAGCAGCGAGAACAGGCAACTCGATCTCTCTTTCGAAATAGTCTTGGGCGCTTTCTACGAGCGCTGACGTCACGACGTCCATCACCGTCCCACGGAACACGTGATTCACTTCCATTTTCACCAAGCAAGAACCACGGCGAACGAACAGCTTCACTTGTTCCACTCCTCCCCCAGAGGGCACCTGGAACTCGAGCCCCCGCCTCTCAAGGGCTACGGACATTCGCTCTCTCGAACTGGCGATGGCCGCCAGGGCCTCCTCTCTTGATTTGTGATAGTCAGTGTAAACCAGGTCGATATCGACCGAGAGCCGGGGCATGTCCCGCAAGAACAGATTGATTGCCGTGCCACCTTTGATCGCGAATCCTGGTTCCTCGAAGACGACAGGCGCCACCTCGAGGAGCAGCCGGACGGTGTCGATGTAGCGCTTCTCCATCACGGTTTGAGGATGAGGGTGCTACCGTCTTTGAGCCGCGTGACCCAACGACTCTCTCCGAATCGATCACCGACGGCTTTACGTGCAGCACCCGCCCAAGGCATCTTGAGTTCCTCCCCCCAACCGACACACAAACGCGCGGCCTTCTCCTGCCGGCAGGCTTTCAACAGCTGGGCGACGACCTTGGAGCGCAATGTGCCTGCACTCTCCATGATGTTGCGCGCTTCCTCGACCTCCTGGGTCACGCCTACCTCGCTTAGCATTTCCAGTAGGCCGCGCTCTGGAGACGATACTGGTGCCCCGCGCGGTGACTCTGGCAAAGGACTCACCCCGGGCAGTTTGGCTGACTGGTGAAATAGGTTCCTAGCCGTGTAACGCGAATCAAAGCGTTCGGTGAACCAGTCCGGCAGTTTCGTCTTCGGAGCGCCCCAGAGCGTTAGCCTCTCGCGAGCAGGCAAGTTGTGGAGGATACCACGCCAGGCAAGAGCCGTCTTCCCACCGACATGGAAACCGGGGAGCTTGGCCGCCAGGTATCCCAGACAGGAATCTCGATCCAAGCAATCACCGACAAACTGATAAACGCCACG
>JANQJH010000470.1 GCA_028281705.1 Verrucomicrobiales bacterium | reverse complement strand
CGGTTGACGAGGTTTCGTTGGTAGTGACCATCATTAAGAGAGTGTTAGAATTTGAGGCCGCCTTCCCGCGCCGCGTCAGCCAGCGCCTTGACCTTTCCGTGGAACAAATGCCCTCCCCGGTCGAACACGACGATCGAAACCTTGGCTTCCTGGGCTCGCTTTGCAATCAGAGTTCCTACTTTTTCGGCGGTGGCAACGTTGGAGGAGCCCCCTTCGACTTCCTTGTCGAGGCTGGAAGCGGCGCAAACCGTCGCCCCCGACGCGTCGTCGATCACCTGGGCATAGATGTTCTTGTTGGAATAGTGAACCGCCAGACGCGGACGATCTCCCGTTCCGGCCACCTTCTTGCGAATACGCCGGTGGATCTTCTTCCGGACTTCCTTTCGATTGAGATTGCTCATTACTGTCGAATGGTTGGACGTTATTTCTGGACGCTCTTACCGGCCTTCCGGCGCACGTATTCCCCGACATAGCGGACTCCTTTGCCCTTGTAGGGCTCCGGCGGATAGTAATTGCGCACTTCCGCCGCGAACTGGCCGACCACCTGCTTGTCCACTCCCTCCACCTTGATTTTGGTGTTGTCGCTCACCGTGACCGTGAGTTCGTCCGGGATGGGGTGCAGGATGGGGTGCGACTTTCCGAGGCTGAGGTCCAGGTTCTTGCCCTTGACCGCCGCCCGGAAACCCACTCCCTGGATCTCAAGTTCCTTGCTGAATCCCTCGACCACTCCCCTCACCATGTTGTTGATGAGGCTGCGGGCCGTCCCATGCATCGCGCGAAGCTGGCGACGATCGTTGGTGCGCTTCACCATGACCGTTCCCTCTTCCTGATCGACGGTGATCCCCTCCGGAAGCTGCCATTCCAGCTTGCCCTTGGGGCCCTCCACCGTCACCGCGCCTTCGCTTGCGACGCTGATCGACACCTTTTCGGGAAGCTCGATGTTTTTCTGACCGACTCGTGACATGACGTTTGTTCCTTTCTCGGTTACCAGACAAAGGCGAGTAGTTCGCCGCCGATATTCTGACGCCTGGCCTGCGCCCCGGTCATGAGTCCCTTGGAAGTCGAAACGATCGAGATTCCAAGGCCGTTCAGGACGCGCGGAATCTCCTGTGCGCCCACGTACTCCCGGCGGCCCGGCTTCGAGACCTTCTTGAGATCTGTCAGCGCCGGTTTGCCGTCGATAAATTTGGTCTTCACCTGGAGGTCCGGGAACTTGCCCGAGGTATCGACCTCGTAGTTCCAGATATACCCCTCCTCCTTGAGAATTCGGGCCACTTCGGCCTTCATTTTCGAAAAGGGCGCTCTGAACTCCTCGTTCCCCGCACGTGACGCGTTCTTGAAACGTGTCAGGAAATCGGAAATAGGATCGGAAAGTACTGCCATGATAATGTCTCCTATATAGGTAGTGGTTAGGCTGCGGCCCCCTCGGGTTGTTGGCTCTCCTGGGGCTTGCGGAAAGGAAATCCGAGCAGTTCCAGGAGCTTTTTCGCGTAGGCATCGGACGTCGCGGTCGTCACAAAGATCAGGTCGAAACCGATGTTCCGCTTGATCTGGTCCAACTCCACTTCCGGGAAGATCGACTGGTCGGAGATTCCGCAAGCATAGTTGCCCCGGCCGTCGAAGCTCTTCGGAGGAAGCCCCCGAAAGTCGCGAATGTTCGGAGCCGTCACATTGATGAAGCGATCGAGAAACTCCCACATGCGAACGCCGCGCAGGGTCACACGGGCACCCACCGCCTCGCCCGCGCGCACCTTGAAGTTCGCGACACTTTTCTTGGCGTAGACCACGCTGGGCTTCTGACCGGTGATGCGGGCGATTTCCTGCACCACATCCTCGGTCGCGGTTTTCCGTTCGGCAAACGTGCTGCCGACGTGGCTCGTCACCACGATCTTTTCGAGCTTCGGCACCTCATTGATGTTCTTGAGGCCCAACTGCTCCTGAAGCGCCGGAACGACGCTTTCCTTGTATAGTTTCTGGAGGCTTGGTGTCATTGGTTGCGGGTCAGCTTAGGTTTAGGCTTAAGCGCATTGCTTTCTGTTCAGGCCGTCAATCAGCCGGGTATTCAACCCACCTTCTTGACATTTGAAATATGGATTGGTCCGTCCTTCTCGATGATTCCCCCGTCGGGATGCTGTTCGGAGCGGCGGATGGCTTTCTTGATCGGGCGCACGCCCTCCACCACGACCTGCTCCTTCTCAGGATGCACCTCGCTGACGGTTCCGGTCTTTCCCTTGTGGTTGCCGGAGATAACTTCGACTTCGTCACCTGGTTTTACGTGAGTCTTGATACGAGACATGATGGTCGGGGTTCGTTGATCTGTTGAATTCTTGGTTCGGTCCGGGAGTTCTTCGTTCTCCAATCGGCGGCTTCACAGCACCTCCGGAGCCAGGGATACGATTTTCATGAAATTCTTCTCACGCAACTCGCGCGCGACCGGCCCGAAGATCCGCGTTCCTTTCGGATTGCCGTCCTTGTCGATAATCACCACCGCATTGCCGTCGAACCGAAGCACCGATCCGTCGCGGCGGCGAATGGGGGCGGCGGTTCGGACCACCACCGCTTTGACCACCGAGCCCTTCTTAATCGACGCGGTCGGGATCGACTCGCGGACGTGCGCGGTAATGATGTCGCCCACTTGGGCGCTCTTCGTCCGCTTGCCGATCACACCGATCATCTTGGCGACACGAGCGCCGGTATTATCGGCGACCTCGATTTTGGATTCCATCTGGATCATGTCGAAATAGGGAGTGCGTGATTTCTGATAAGAGTTCTCTTTAGTGGTGTGTCAGCACCTCGGCGAGGCGCCAGCGCTTCTGCTTGGAGAGCGGGCGGCACTCTTCGATGCGTACTTTGTCGCCCACCTCGGCTTCGCCCTTCTCGTCATGGGCATAGAACTTCTTGGAGCGCTTGATGATTTTCTTGAATCTGGGATGGGGAACACGGGCGGTAAACTCCACCACGATGGTCTTGTCCATCTTGGTGGAAATCACGTTCCCGACCCGCTGCTTGCGCAGGCCCTGTTTCTTGTCGGCGGTATCAGACATGTCTTGAATTCAGTTGGGCCAAATCAGGCCGAAGGTTGCTTGCGGCGCTCGTTAAGGATCGTCATGACTCGCGCGATCTCGCGACGCACAAGCTTGATGCGGGCGCTATTTTCGAGCTGTCCGGTGGATTGCTGAAGACGGAGGTTGAGGCTCTCCTGCTTGAGGTCACGCAGGCGTCCCTGAAGCTCTTCGGTGCTCAGTTCGCGGATTTCGGTAATCTTGGCCATGGTCTGTCAATCTGTTGAAATTACGCTGAGTGGTGGGCCCGCGACACGAAGCGTGTGCGAATCCCGAGCTTGTAGGAGGCGAGGCGCATGGCCTCCCGCGCCTGGGCTTCAGGCACCCCCGCAATCTCGAAAATCATTGTTCCGGGGCGAATCACCGCAACCCAGTCCTCCACCGGTCCCTTACCCTTACCCATCCGCGTTTCAGGCGGACGGCCGGTCACGGGCTTGTGTGGGAAAATGCGAATCCAGACCTTTCCCTTACGCTTCAGGTAGCGGTTGATCGCAACCCGGCACGCCTCGATCTGTCGGTTCGTCATCCAACCCCGGTCAAGGGCCTGCAGTCCGAAATCGCCGAAGCTCACGTCAACTCCCCGGTGGGCGTTGCCACCGCGGTTTCCGCGCTGAGTCTTGCGGAATTTTACTCGTTTGGGCATCAAGGCCATGGTTCTAGTCTCCTGTTAGGTTAAATTGCTTACTGCGCTCCGTTTCCCGACGGCTTGGGGCCTCCACCTCCCGGTCCTCCCGGACCTCCTCCCGGACCACCACGACCCGGTCCACCCGGTCCGCGGCCTTGTCCACCCGGGCCTCCGGGACCACGTCCCTGTCCTCCGCGGCGATCGCCTCGACCTCCCGGACGCTGCCCCCGTCCCGAGGCGGCGGCTTCCTTCTCCAGATCCTCGTTCCGGTTGATCCAGCACTTCACCCCAATGATTCCGTAAACGGTCTTGGCTTCGGCAAATCCGTAGTCGATGGGCACCCGCAAGGTCTGAAGCGGCACCTTTCCACGGCGATACCACTCCGCCCGCGCGATATCGGCACCGCCGAGACGGCCCGCACAACGAATGCGAATCCCTTCGGCCCCGAAGTCCATCGCGGTCTGAAGCGCCCGCTTCATGGCCCGCCGAAAACTAATCCGGCGCTCCAATTGCACCGCCACGTTTTCCGCCACCAATTGGGCGTCGAGCTCCGGCTTGCGGACTTCCACGATGTCGATCTTGACCTGGGCTCCACCACAAACCTTGGAAATGTCGCTGGTCATCTTCTCGATCTCGGACCCTTTTCGTCCGATCACCAGACCGGGGCGCGAGGTATGAAGGGTCACCCGCACGCTGTTCCAGGCCCGCTCCACGACGACCTTCGAGAGAGCCGCGAACTGGAGGCGCCCGCTCAGGTACTTCCGAACCTTGAGGTCCTCGTGCAGCTTCTCCTTGTAGTCCTCGCCTTCGGCGTACCACTTGGAGCGCCAGTCGCGGTTAACAACGAGTCGGAATCCGACTGGATTTACTTTCTGTCCCATGATGTTTGTTGAGGGGGAAGGTCTTGGTTATTTTTCGTCTTCGGCCGGGGTCTCCTCTTCCGGAGCGGCTTCCTCTTCAGTAGCAACGGTTTCTTCTTCGACTGCGGCCTCTGGCTCCGGGGTTGCTTCCTCGGCTGCGGGAGCGGTCTCCTCTTCGGTCTCTTCGGGAGCCGCCTCTTCGGTTTCGGCTGGCTTCGAGTCGCTCTTCGGGGCGGGCTTTTTCCGCGGGGCGGCCGTTCTCGAAACCACCTTGTCCTCGACCAGAACCTCGTCGGTCAGAGTGATATAGATGTGACTGGTGCGCTTCTTGATCGCGCTCGCCGATCCCCGCGCCCGCGGCTTGAAGCGGCGGAACGACGGGCCTTCGGAGATGTTGGCCTCCTTCACATGAAGGGAGTCCGCCACGAGGTCGTGATTGTTCTCCGCGTTGGCGACCGCGCTCTTGAGCGTCTTGCCAATAAGGAACGCCGCCTTTTTCGGCGTGAAATTGAGGGTGTCGAGGGCGTCCGAAACCGGCAAACCCTGAATTTCCCTTGCCACATCACGCGCCTTCTTCGGCGAGATCCGAGCGTATTTGTAAATGGAGCGAACTTCCATGATGAGATGAGTGGTTAATTCCCTTTGAGAGAGGCGATATCGTTGAATCGCACCGGATTGTTTTCGTTTTCGAGTCGTTGCACGAAGACTCCGCAGACGTCTTCTTCCGTGTCGGCGACCATCGCCTCCGCGATGAACTGATCGCCCCGCATGATGGTGAATCGATAACCGATGCGCGCACCCTCGCGCTCCCCGACGTTGAGCACCACCACGCCGCTCTCGGCATCGATACTCACCACACGGGCGTGTTGAAGGCTGCCCCGGTCGACATGTTTCTCGGGCTTGTTGCGGAGACCCAACACGACCTCGACCTCGCGCAACCTGGCCTCCACCTGGGCCCGGGCATCCGGATCGGCAGCGATAGCGCTCTTCAGATAGGACTGCACACTGGCGGACAGCCTCAGGGCCGCTCCCTCGATCTGTTTGACCCTGCGATCGAGGATCTCCAGGTTCGAAACCGCCTTGACGAGCCGGTCGTCATTGCCATCGAGCAAGTTCTTGCCCAGTGCCTCGAGTCCCAGCTTGATCTTGGCCAGGACCTCGGCGGATTCCTTTTCCCGCCGATTGGCCGCGGCCAGGCTCTCCTGCAATGCGAGGTTCTCGCGCTTCAGCCTCGCGTTTTCGCTCTTCAGCCGGGCAAGTTCGTCTCCCTGCCCCCAAACACCGCCAAGCCCCGCCGACACCGCGAGGGCGAAGGCAAACAGGAATCTGGAAGTGGAACGGTTCATGACGACGATCTTTGCGAAAAGGCTTACTTGTTATTTCTTACCGACTCCTCCGTGGGCCTTGAAGATGCGGGTCGGAGCGAACTCGCCGAGTTTGTGCCCGACCATGTTCTCGGTCACGTAGACGTTGGTGAACGTCTTTCCATTGTGCACGAGGAACGTCAGACCCACGAAATCGGGAATGATCATGGAACGACGGCTCCAAGTCTTGATGGGCTTCTTGTCGCCGGCCGCTGCCGCCTTATCGATCTTGTCGAGCAGCTTCTGGTCGACGAAGGGTCCCTTTTTGAGAGAGCGTGGCATAAGATGGATTGGTTTCTTGGTTAACTGGAGCGCTTCTTGTTCTTGCGGCGCTGCACGATGAACTTGTCGCTGGCCTTGCGCTTCTTCCGGGTCTTCTGACCCTTGGTGTGCCCCCAGGGAGACTTCAGATGCTGGCGGCCGCCGCCGGATTTCGACTTGCCTTCACCACCGCCGTTGGGGTGATCGACCGGGTTCATGCACATCCCGCGCACGGTCGGGCGCACGCCCTTCCAACGGGTACGCCCCGCCTTGCCGGAAATCTCGTTCATGTGATCCCGGTTGCCGACTTGTCCGATCGTGCAAAAGCAGTTCTCGTGGAAGCGGCGAATTTCACCGGAGGGCATCTTGACCAGCGCATAACCACCCTCGCGGTTGGAAACGATCGCCTGCTGTCCGGCGGACCGGGCCACCTTGCCGCCCCCACCGGGGCGCAACTCGATGTTGTGAACCGCGGTGCCGAGAGGCACGCTCTTGAGAGGCATGGCGTTGCCGGGCTTCGGAGGC
>JANQJH010000358.1 GCA_028281705.1 Verrucomicrobiales bacterium | reverse complement strand
CCGCTGGAATCCCAAAGGGAGGAAAGGAAAATTTCCCCCAGGACCCCGTCGGCGTGGAGACCTCGATGCAGCGATTATCCGGCGCACCAACGTAATTGGTGTTTGGAGGCACCGGCGTCCAATCGGCGAGATTGTTGACCGTCAGTCCAGTGCCATATTTCGCCGTCGTGCCACTGCCCCACGGAGGACAGGTGATGCAGCAGCACCCCACGAAGACGAACGGCGTGACGAACTTGAAGACTGTGTGAAAGAAGGTTGATCGACTCATCGTGATTTCTTGGTTCATGTTAGAGCGTAGCCATAGGGATCGTAGAGGTCTCCTGCATGTCTTGAGACGCCAACCTCTTCCCAGGAGAGGAAAGAGGCCACCGACTCATCAAAGAACATCCAAAAGCAACGACGCTGGGTTTTTATCAATTACGAGCCGCTTCGTCTACCGAAAAGCCGACTCCAAACGAAGCTTCCCGTTTCCTTCCCCTCCGCTGCGCCGTCTCCGCCCGCTCCGCTTGGGGTACGACGACGCTCACTCCGGCTCACCGCCTGAACTGGAGCAACGAAAGCCCAGGTTGTAGCCCCAGCCGCCGGGTGCGCTCGCAAAGCGGTAAACCGCACGCACGCTCCGCGCGCCGAAGGCCCAGGACCCGCCCCGGATGACCCGCCTCGTCGACGTCTCTTGATCTTCGGGCCCCATCGATCCTCACACCATGCCCAACATTCCCCAGCTTATCGTAGAATCCCCATCACGAGAGAGGAGGCTTTCTCTTTGCGGCTTGGCGCCTTCGCGTGAGCCACCCAATTCGATTCATACGATAGAGTTCCTCGAGGAGTCACACTCGCCCCGCTAACGAATGCCAACTATTCCGTCGCCGTCATCGCCCCCAACACGCGATCGGCGATCTTCTTCAAATCGGGATCGTTGATCTGCCCAGCAAATTCAGTGGCCGCCTCGCGATCGCTCATGGCCATCTGCCTCAGGAGGCCTTCGACCAACACCGCTCCTCTATCATTGCCTTCGATCCAGTCCACGGCATCGGCAGGCGACTGCTTGCTCCACGCTAACGTCGCGGCCATCAAGGCCCGTTCCTGCGTCGCCTTCAGGCCGCCGCCGTCGTCGTCCATGGGCCAGTCCGCGATCCATCCCACCGAGGCTTCAGGGTCGATCGCCGTCCACGCGGCCGCGGCGCCTTGCAGGGCGGCGGCCCGGCTCTCGGCATTCGTCTGCCCTTCCGCCCAGGCAACGGCCGTTGCCGTCTCCCGGGAAGCCCAGCGCTGCACCGCGTAGCGCAACGCCCCGGTGGCGTGATTCGAGGCTGGCAATTGAGCCGCCCATTCGGCGGCCTCTTGCGGCTTGGTGGCGGCGATCACTTTGGCCATCTTCGCCAACAACCGATCCTGGACCTCTTTCGGCTCATGGGCCACGACCCACTCATAAGCGCCCTCGGTATCATGCTGCACCCACGAAAACACAACACCCTCCAAGGCAGCCTCCCGAAGAGAACCGGCATTCATCGCATCAGCCCAGGCGAGCCCCGATTCCAAATCAGAACGCCCCCACAGGCGTCCGATCATCCCATGAAGGTGCTCGGCCAGCGGCTCGTCACCAGCGGACTGTTCGGCCCATTGGACCGCGGCATGGGGATCGGTCTCAAAGAGCGCGCTGGCAACCATGCCCGCGAAGATGCGAGCATCGTTCCGATCACTGAGCTGGGCCAAGAATTCCGTGGCGACGCCGCTCTCGCCAGCCGCCAGTTGACGTCCGATCTCGGCCACAAGCCGCCTTCGCTCTGCAGGGGAAACGCGGGCAGCCGCCTCCTCATAGCGCTGGGTTAAAGCCTCGGCCGTGAAGTCGCCCGAGTTCAGGAGAGAGAGAACGCGCTCGCTCGAGTTCGACCAAGACGCCGCGGCGACGGCTGCAGGACGGCCATTTTCGGACGGCAACGTGCCGCCCTCCGCTCTGGGCTGCTCTAATGAGGAAGCAGAACTCGTCGTCCGGTCACCCAGTAGGGATCGGGTTGGCCCTGGCGCCGAGGCCGGATCGGGAGTACCCGATCCGGCATCACGCCCCTCGAAATGGATCCAACCCAAGATACCGCTGACGACAAACGTCAGGGCCACCATGCCCGCCAGGGCGATTCGTTTCGGCGACGGTTGCATAGGAGGCCCTCAAGGTTTGCCGTCATTCGCTGTCGCAGGTAGCCGCCCGCCTCTCAAAATCCCAGCCCCCATTGGATCCCGCCGTCATCTGTCCTCCCATAGACACGAATCGTGTATCCCAAGGGCAAGGTCACCGAATTGATCTTCACATCGCCCGTGGCGCCCGTGAAATCCGCACCCGTGACCCAGGTTAACGTCATGTCCGCGCCCTCGAAATCCGCCCCGCCAAAATCTCCCAGGCGCATGTCGGCCGACGTCAGATCGGCATTGACGAAGGAGGCCTCATCAAAGCTCGATTGGGTCAACACGGCCAGTTCCAAGAGGGCGTCGGTGAAGTTCGCTCCGTCGCCATCGGCGTCTTCGTCCAGGTTGGCTTTTCGGAGATCACTCCCGGTGAAATCGGCATCCGTGAAATCGGCATCACCGAAGTTCGATTCAATGAGGTTCGTCCGGGAGAAGTCAGCCTCGGGCAGCCTGGCATCCTTGAAGCGCGCCTGGTAGAGGTTGGCACTGACAAAATTCACGCGGCTTCCCCGCGCTTTGCTAAAGTCGACGTCTTTGGCCTCGATGTTCGCAAAATTGGCATCATCCAGCGTGGTGCGGGAGAGATCGGCCCGACGGAAACTCGCTCCCACGGCATTGACGTCGCTCAAATCGGATTCCATCAACTTGGCCTCGTCGAGGTTGACTCCCGAGAGATTGGCTCCGGAAAGATCGACACCGATGAGACAAATGCCAGAGAGATCACGCCCTGACAGATTGACCCCGGCGAGATCGACCGCCTCTTCGACGATGCGGAAGAACACGGTGACGCTGGCGCCGTCATTCCCGTCAGGCGTCGGCACTAACGAAACGGTGAGCGTCTGTTGATCCAGGCTCCCGGTCAATCTCTGGGAGACGCGGTCACCGGTGGCTTCCCAGTGGAGCAGATCCGTGCTCCTCTCCAAACGGTAGGGCGGCACGATGATCGATCGGTCGTTGGGGACGAGGGATCTCGGTTGCCAGCGAAGCTCTAACGCATCCACTCCCACGCGCTCGATCTCCAGACTGGGAGGCGTCTGGGCGCTGAGGCTGAGGCCGCCGCCGCCGAGGCAGAGGAAAAGCCAGAGGCGGAGCCAAAGACAAGCGTGAGGGCGGATAAACACGGGCGACACCTTTCAGCCTACACGAACTGGACGCGAGGGCAATGGGCAATGCTTGGCTAGCGACGTCGTCACTCCCAACGTGAAACCCGCGTCCCGCCGTTCCCCGTTTCTACCTTCACCGTTCTGCTCGACAAGCGGGACGCCTGTCCCACGTTGACGAACCTAACTGCCTTGCTCGACGGTCTCCGTCTCGGGGGTGGAGCCTTCGGCATCATCGGGTGTTGCCGCCTTGACGTCGAAGCTGAGCTTCTTCTGATCGTCCACCCGCGTGGCCACGATGGTATCGCCTTCGTTAACCTCGCCACGCAACAGCAGTTCGGCCAGAGGATCTTCCATGTGACGCTCGACGGCCCGGCGCATGGGGCGCGCGCCGTAACTGGGATCGTAGCCCTCGTCGATGAGGAACTCGAGCGCGCTCTCGTCCAGAGTCATGCCGATCTTGCGCTCGTTGAGGCGCTCGGCGAACTTGGCCACCTCGAGCTGGACGATCTTGATGAGATCGGGTTTCTCCAGCATGTGGAAGACGATCTTTTCGTCCAGACGGTTGAGGAACTCGGGCTTGAAGGCTTTCTTGGCCTGCTCGAGGATCTTGTCTTTCATCCCCTCGTAATCCTCTTCATCCGCAGCCATGGCACTGAAGCCCAGGCTATTTTGCCGCTTGATGAGTTCGGCGCCAACGTTGGAGGTGAGGATGATGATGGTGTTCCGGAAATCGATCTTGCGACCAAAGTTATCCGTCACCGTTCCCTCCTCGAGGATCTGCAGGAGCAAGTGCATCACATCGGGATGCGCCTTCTCCACCTCGTCAAAGAGCACCACGGAGTACGGACGGCGGCGCACCGCCTCCGAGAGCTGCCCGCCATCATCATAACCGACGTAGCCGGGGGGCGAACCAATGAGCCGGCTGGAGGTGTGTTTCTCCATGTACTCCGACATGTCGATCTGAATCAGAGCATCAGCGTCGCCGAACATGTACTCCGCCAGATTGCGCGCGAGGAAGGTCTTCCCCACACCGGTCGGTCCCAGAAAAATGAACGACCCGATGGGCCGGCGAGGGTCCTTGAGGTCCGCCCGGGAACGGATGAGGGCCTTGGAGATGGCCTTCACGGCCTCGTTCTGCCCGATGACCTTCTCCTTCAAATCGTCTTCCATCCGCAGGAGCTTCTCGGCTTCCTTCTGCTCCATCCGCTGGAGAGGAACACCGGTCCACTTGGCCACCACGGCCATGATATCCTCTTCCGAAACCGTGACTTCCTTCTCCTCGTTGTTGGCCTTCCACTCCTCCAGGGTCTGCTCCAACTCGGCTTTCTTCGTCTTCTCCTGATCCCGGAGCGAAGCGGCCCGCTCGAAGTCCTGGCTCTTGATGGCAGCTTCTTTATCGACAACGATCTCCTCGATCGCAGCCTCCAAACCCTTGAACTCGGGCGGACGCGTCATGGCGGCGATCCGGGCCCGCGAACCGGATTCGTCCATGATGTCGATGGCCTTGTCCGGGAGGAAACGCCCCGTGAGGTAGCGTTCGGCCAGCCGGACCGAGGCCTCGATGGCGTCGGGAGTGTAGATCGCCTTGTGATGCATCTCATACTTGTGCTGCAAACCACGGAGAATCTTGATCGCATCATCGACGCTGGGCTCCTCCACCTTCACGGTCTGGAAACGGCGCTCCAGAGCGGCGTCTTTCTCGATGTACTTCCGGTACTCGTTCAGCGTGGTGGCTCCGACGCATTGCAATTCCCCGCGGCTGAGCGCGGGCTTGATGATGTTGGAGGCGTCCATCGCCCCCTCGGCTGAACCGGCTCCAACGATGGTGTGAAGCTCATCGATGAAGAGAATGATGTTCTTCGAGCGGCGGATTTCGTCCATCACCGCCTTGATGCGCTCCTCGAACTGCCCGCGGTACTTGGTTCCCGCAACCATGAGCGCCAGGTCCAGGGTGACGACCCGTTTGTCCCGGAGCAATTCGGGCACATTCCCCACGGTGATTTCCTGGGCCAGGCCCTCGACAATGGCGGTCTTGCCCACCCCGGCCTCTCCGATGAGCACCGGGTTGTTCTTCGTCCGCCGACAGAGAATCTGGATGACGCGCTCGATCTCCGACACCCGCCCGATCACGGGATCGAGTTCGCCTTTCTGCGCCAGTTCCGTGAGATCCCGGCCGAAGGCGCGGAGCGCGGGCGTCTTGTCCTTGCGCCCCTGGGGCTCGCCGGCGAGTTCCCCGTCCTCCTCATCCGCGGGTGTGAAATTGGGGTCGAGTTCCCGCAGGATCTCGTTCCGGGTCCGCTCGATATCGACATCCAGGTTCTTCAAGACCCGGGCGGCAACGCCATCCCCCTCGCGCAGGAGACCCAGCAGGATGTGCTCCGTCCCGACGTAGGAGTGGTTGAGGACCTTGGCCTCCTTCCCCGCCAGGGCCAGGACCTTCTTCACCCGGGGCGTGTAGGGTATATTCCCCACCATCTTGGTCTCCGGGCCGGATCCGACCTGATTTTCCACCTCCATGCGCACCGTCTCGAGATCGAGCCCCATTTTCTGCAGGACGTTGACCGCGACCCCCTGGCCCAGTTTGATGAGGCCGAGGAGGATGTGTTCGGTGCCCACGTAGGAGTGATTGAAACGGTCGGCCTCCTTTCGGGCAAGGGCCAGCACCTGTTGAGCTCTGGGGGTGAAATTGTTCATGGGGTGGATCTAGTTGGAGGGCGGCCCCTCGTCGAGGGAACCCAAGGCCTTACTGATATCAGGTTCTGGGAGGCTTTTCAACCGGTCCCGAATAATTTGAGAGCGCATTTCATCGCGCTCCACGGTGGGCAATTTCCGATCCGCGCGAATTTGTAAATGCGCGGGCTGGATCTCCATGAGGAGGGATTCCAGGGAGACGGCAAAGTCCGAGGGAAAGAACTCCAAATCCACTCCCAAGCGCACCATGGAAATGAGATTGAGGGCCTCTTTCGAGGGCATCACATGAGCGTGTCGCAGGAGTGCGAATGCCCGTCCCACCTGATCGCAGAGCATGGTGGTGCTGTCCCCCAACAATTTCTGCCGCGCGTTCTTTTCGTGGTTGACGATCTGCTCGATGACCTTTTGCAAGCGGGCGATGATCTCCACTTCCTTGTCGCCCAGCGTCGTCTGATTCGACACCTG
Source organism: Verrucomicrobiales bacterium (assembly GCA_028281705.1). Taxonomy (GTDB): domain Bacteria; phylum Verrucomicrobiota; class Verrucomicrobiia; order Verrucomicrobiales; family DEV007; genus JAACDM01. Next base: position 5,126 of record JANQJH010000358.1, on the reverse strand, counting down.
AAAGAGATTCCCCAATGCCTCGGTGCCCTCGCCGTAAAGTCCGCGCACAGCCAGACCGATCTTGTTCACCGCCTGGATCACCTGATTGACCTGATCACTCAACATGAGGGCGGGCAAGTGCAGCATGGCCGAGGCCCGCAATCCCGTCCCCAAATTCGTCGGGCAGGCCGTAAGATAGCCTAACTGCTTGTCGAAGGCGAACTCTAGCGATTCCTCCAAGGAGGTATCGATCTCATCGAGCATCTGATAGCTCTCACGTAGCGCCAGTCCCGGTTGAATGGCCTGCATCCGCAGATGATCTTCCTCATTGATCATGATGGAAATCGACTGCGTCTGGTTCATCACGGCGGCACTGCCGGCGGCCCGCGCCGCGTGTTCACGGCTGATGAGGTGCCGCTCAACCAAGGCCTGTTTCTGAATCGTGGTCAGCTTGTTAAGGTGCCGGGAGAAGGCGTTTTGCAACTGGGGCAACTCCTCCACCGTGGGTTGAATCAGCCGCAGGGTGGTCTCGTTCTCCAACTTGCGCCCCCATCCGGGGAAGGGATGATCCACGAGATTTCGCGCCAGACGAATGCGACTCGTGACCACGATGTCCCCGTGGGAATGCCCTTGCCTCATCCACTCAGCCGGTGTGTTTAAGAGGGTATCGAATCGCATCATGGCACCGCTAACGCCTCACGTTAGCCGGCGATTTCGCCGCCTGAGCGGCCTCCAGCGATTCTAATTCGGCCTCGATACCGAGGATGCGATCCCGCAGGCGAGCGGCATCCTCAAAGGCCTCACGGCTCACGGCATCATCCAATTGGGCCTTCAACTGGTCCAATTCGTAGTGATGCTCCAGGAGAGCCTGATGCCGCGCCGGCACTTTGCCGATATGCTGGGTCCCCTTGTGCATCGCCTTCAAGAGCGACTCCAAGCCGCTGCCAAAGATTTGGTAACATTTCGAGCAGCCCAGGCGGCCGGCCTTCTTGAATTGGGCGTGGGTGAACCCGCAAGCCTGGCAGACGGACGGACCGTCCGAGAGGGCCAGCGAATCCGCCGTGACCTCTCCCGAGGTGCCCTGGGCCGGCGAGGACACGCTCTCCTCCGTCCCCAATCCCAGGAGGAGATCAGCGAGGGCAAAACCCGTCGGATCAGTGACGCCCTTGGCCTTGGCACATTGTTCGCACAAGTTCACTTTCTGCATCTGGCCGTCGACGATCTGCGTCAAAAAGACGCTCGCCGTCTCGTCGCAAAGATCGCAGGTCATCACTCCAAAAGGCTACGTATAAACCGGAGTGGCGCAAGAAATCGTGGAATCTTTGAATAATTTCATACACTGCTGGGTGATGGGCCCTGGTTTGCCGTCACCAATGGGGCGTCCATCGAGTTCCACGGCGGGAATGACCTCGGCTGCCGTTCCCGTGAGAAAGCACTCGTCGGCCGTGTAAATCTCGTAGCGGGTGAGGGATTCCTCGACCACGGGTGAGCCCAATTCTTCGGCGATGCCAAAGATGGTGTCTCGGGTGATCCCGGGAAGCGCCCCGGCAGAGACCGGAGGGGTCGAGATGCGCCCGCGGCGGATGACGAAGATATTGTCCCCCGTACACTCGGCCACATATCCCTGCTCGTTGAGCATGAGCCCCTCATCCGCTCCCGCATTGAGGGCTTCCACCTTGGCCATCACATTGTTGAGGTAATTGAGCGACTTCACCGCCGGGCTCAAGGCCGCCGGTGTCGGCCGCCGGGTGGCACAAGTCGCCATCTTCAACCCGGCCGTATACTTCTCCTCGGGATAGAGCTGGATCTTGGAGGCGATGATGATGACGGAGGCTTTCTTGCACAGGTAGGGGTTCAATCCCAGGCCGCCCACCCCACGCGTGACCAAGAGACGAATGTAACCATCGCGGAGTTCGTTCTCGCGAATGGTCCTCAAGGTGGCGTCGATCATTTCCTCGACTGACATACCGATCGGCAAATGAATCGCTTTGGCAGAATCGAAGAGCCGCTCGATGTGTTCTGTCAGCCGGAAGACGCCGCCTCCATAAAAGCGGATCCCTTCAAAAACGCCATCCCCGTAAAGGAGGCCGTGGTCGAAGACGGAAATCTTCGCTTCGGATTCACTGTAAAACGCGCCATCTAGGTAGATCTTCATAAACGAATCGAATCAATATAGGGACTATGCAGGGGTGGAAGAGCGAACCGGTGCAGGCCTAACTGGCAATCCGGCCATCAGTTAAATAAAGGGTTCGATCGCCCAGGGCAGCGAGACGGGCATCGTGGGTCACGACGGCGAGCGTCTTACCCTCTTCCCGGGCGAGCCCGACGAGCAGATCCATCACTCCCTGCCCGGCCTTGGAATCGAGATTCCCCGTCGGCTCGTCGGCAAAAATGATTTCAGGATCATTGATGAGAGCGCGGGCGATGGCCACCCGTTGCTGCTCACCGCCGGACAACTCCGTCGGCAAGTGATCCATGCGATGATTGAGTCCCACGCGGCGCAACAAATCGGTCGCGTCCTCGAGCGCGTCTTCCTTGGCAATCATGGCTGGAAGCATGACGTTCTCCAGCGCGGTGAGTTCGGGCAAGAGATAGTAGCTCTGGAAGATGTAGCCCATCATCTCATTCCGAATCTGAGCCTGGATTTTCTTCGGGCTACCGTAGAGGCTGTGACCACGAATGAGGACGCTGCCCTGGTTAGGCTCCTCCAGGCCGGCCAGGGTGTAGAGCAAGGTCGTCTTTCCCGCTCCCGAGGCACCACAGAGGAAGAGAACTTCTCCAGGCTGAACCTCAATGGAGATCCCTTTGAGAACGTGGATCTCCTGACTACCAACGCGGTAGATTCGGTGCAATTCGCGGGCGATGAGCGCCGCGTTGTCTTGTAACACACTTTTCAAGGTGCCGAGAGATACGCCCAATCCCCATGGGACGCGAGCGCAAACCTCCCAAACATCCTTTCAATCCATCCCTTGCCAATCCGACCGAAATCCTGCAAGCCCCTCCCACCCACTCACAGAATTCGGCCTGAATTCATGGTGCCCCCTTGGACACCATGAATCATCTGTGTGAACGAAGGAAGAAGCTTACTTCTTCTTCCGTCTGGCACTGCGCACGCCTTTGTTGCGGGCCTTCTTCGCCATCTCAAGAGCCTCTTTCTGGCCATAACGGCTGATGGAGAACTTGGCCGTGCGGCGGCTGCCACCGGCGTCATCCCAGGCGGCCTGCCAGTATTCGTAGACTTTCTTGCCGCCAGGTGCCTTGGCCACCACGTGGGTAACGCCGGTCACGCCGCTCTGAAGAATCTTCTTCCGGCGGGACGCGATGGCTTCCTGCTTGTACTTGGGCAATTTCGCCACCACCTCATCGCGGTAGGCCTTGGCTTTTCCCAAAGCCTTGTTCTTACCGCCAGAGGCTTTGTCAGGGAAGTAGCGCTGATAGAGCGTACCATTATGGGTGATTCGCACGTAAAAGCCGTGATTCTTCTTGTCCGGCTGGTCAATGCGCGAGATACCATAGTTGGTTCTTGTCTTATGCATGGTGTTTCTCCTGTGGGTCTAGGTTGGGTCGTGTTGGTTGGTTAGGTGGGTTTTATCGATCTTGATAGTGCTTTTTGACTTTTTCAATCGAAATCGTCGTTCACATCGCCAGACCGCTAGTCGCGAATAACTCTGTGACGAAGTCCCACGCCAAATATTACCAAAAGAGTTGGCAATTGGCCACTAGCTAAATCATTTTTTTAAAAAAACTGACACTCGCCCCCCTAAAGGAGGGCAATTTGAGGGAATTTCCCCCCGCCGACTGGCAAAAAATGGCCGTTTCCCTCCGGCAACCGGCCACGGAAGAGCAAATTCAACGCGTTTGGCGGATGGCCTCGAAAAGTACAATTCCGACGCTGACCGAGAGGTTCAGGCTCCTAACATTCGCGGTGGGAATCCTCCGGCAATGCTCCCAATTGGCCCGGAGAAGGGTCTCTGGCAGGCCCCTGGTCTCACATCCGAATACGAGGTAATCGTCACTCCCGTAGTTAGCCGACCAATGGTCCCGTTCCGCCTTGGTGGTGAAGTAGTGAAAGACGCTCTTGGGCCCGGAAGCCGCCTGCAGGGCCTCAAGCGAGGGCCAACGGTGACAGTCGACATCCTTCCAGTAATCCAACCCTGCCCGCTTCAACTGGCGATCATCCAAGGAGAACCCCAGGGGCTCAATCAAATGCAGCCGCGTGTTCGTCGCCAGACACAGCCGCCCGACGTTTCCCGTGTTCGGAGGGATTTGAGGCTCGACCAGGACCACATGAAACATCCCTGCCTCCATACCGGAGGTCAGGGATGTCGCAAATTCAGACACGCTCAAAGAGAGCGTTTTTCCCAAAAAGTATCTTAGCCCATGCCTAGCTGGCTGCCACGGCATCAATGTTGATCCGCCGGCCATTGCGGTCGAACCGGACGGTGCCGTCCACCAGGGCAAAGAGCGTGTAGTCCCGCCCGCAACCGACACCTTTGCCAGGCTGCCACTTGGTCCCGCACTGGCGAATGAGAATGTTCCCCGCAATCACGCGCTCTCCGCCGTATTTCTTCACTCCCCGACGCTTGCTGTTGCTGTCGCGTCCGTTCTTAACACTGCCTTGTCCTTTTTTATGGGCCATCGCTCTTGAAGTTTAGAAATTATGATAATTATGCAGAGATCTGATCGATCCGGAGCCGCGTCATCTGGCGCCGATGTCCTTTGGTCTTGTGGTAGCCCTTGCGGCGCTTGATCTTGAAGGCCGTCACCTTGGCCGCCCGAAACTGATCCACGACGCTGGCGGTCACCTGGGCCCCCTCGATCACCGGATCCCCGATGTTGGCCGCCTTGCCGTCACTAAAGAAAAGCACCTCGTCGAGCGTGGTCTGCTCCCCCACGGGAACGTCGAGTTTTTCCACATCCAGATGGTCTCCCTCGGAAACGCGGTACTGTTTACCGCCGGTCTTGATGATTGCGTAGGCCATGACTATGAGAAATTTGTTCGGATTCGAGGGAGGCGCACCCTACACATCCCGCTTTTCCCAGCAAGCGAAAACTTACGCGGCTTCCCGGATACGCAATCTCGGGAATTTCCCCACCCGAAACTCAAATGCATCTTGCCCGTGAGGGACGCCCCCCCCATGGTCTTG
>JANQJH010000462.1 GCA_028281705.1 Verrucomicrobiales bacterium | reverse complement strand
CGATCAACGGCACCGGACCTACCGGAGCTTCCGCGCCGCCAAAGAGCAGCTCGGCCTCCGGCTCGCCGGATCGTCCCCCATCAGGATCAACATCGTTTCCGAGGCTCAACACGCACGCCGCAGCGCCCTCGTCGCCCGAAAGGTCTTTCACGAGGAAAATACCGTCATCGGCGTGATCGCGGTCCCGCCTGAATCCTACGATCACCTCCGCTGGTGGGCCTCGAGCAGCGGCGTGAAGCATGTTCTCATGGAACTCATGGCCGTCGCCTACGAAATCCTGGCCGACGGCGGCCGCCCCTGAATTCTCGGACCTACTTGGATTCGCCCGATCCCGCAAACTCCCCTAAGTTCGAGGAAGTGCGATTTTCCTCCCCCAGCTTGTTTCTCCTGCCTCGCACCGTTCTTTTCGGCTTGCTCTCGCTTGGGCTCTGGCTTTGCCCGGCCAAGATTTGGGCACAAACCACTCGTCTCCAGATCCTCCCGGGATCCGCCTCTCCCAGTCTGGAATCCACTCACCGGCATCCTGGCCGGCTCTTCGAGATCCACTGGAGCCCCAATCTCCTCCAGTGGTCGCCCTTCGCCACCGTCCACGCCGAGTTGGCGCCCTACCCAGTGTCGCTCACCGATCACGGCAAGGGCTTCTATCGGCTGGAAACCCGTGCCTCGGAAATCAACGACGACTGGACCAACCAGCTCGATCTCGACGGCGCGCTGTTTTTCGCCGATGCCTTTCCCGCGAGCACGCCCTTCGTCAAGTTCACCTTCCCATTGCAGGATCCCAGTCGCCGGGTGTTCTTTCAAGACTCCCAAACCTACCCGTTTCACTATCATTTCATCGTCGCCCGGCTTCCCGGCCGCGAATCACTCACACTGACACAGTTTGAGAACATCGCCCTCCGCCGCGCGGAACAAGAACTCCTCGTGGGCACGGTCCTTCTCGCTCCCGACCCCAGCGTCAAGGAGGCGGCGATTCAGTTCGCCGGTCGTGATCCCTATCCCGTGAATCAGGTCGCCGATTGGTTCGAGACCATCCAATCGCGTCTCACCGCGAGCGCCCAAACGCCCTGGCGCTTCTTCTACATGCCCAGCTTTGAACAACGTGAGATCACCTTTGCCAACGAGTCGTTTTTCAATAGCCGCCAGATTCGCGTGGATTCTGCCGCCCGCTGGCTCACCTCCAACACCTGCTACGCACCGGGCTGGGCTTTTGGCAGGCTGGTCTTCGTCCCGGGAGACGAAATTCATGCCGCTTACGGTGACGGACGCCTAACCAACACCGACATTCTCCTAACCGATGCCGTCCCCGCAGAAATCCCCATCGTCGCCGGCGTCGTCACCCTCACCCCGGCGACTCCCAACTCCCATGTCGCCCTGCTCACACGCAGCCTGGGACTTCCCTTTGCCTTCGCCTCCGGCGATGCCATGCAAGAGCAGCTTCGGAGTCTCGACGGCCTGGAGATCCTCCTCGTGGTCAGCCAGGAGGATGGCGCCGAAGCCGGCGACTGCGCCATCGACGCCACTGACACCACGGGCAGGCTCTCGGCAGAGGAACGCCAGGGGATCCTCGATCTGAAAAAGCCTCCCGCCCCCGAAATTCAACCGAAACGCGAAGCCGGGAGTCTCGTTCTGGCTGTGGACGCACTCACACCCGACGCCATCGATCTCGTGGGCGGCAAGGCGGCAAACTTCGGTCTCTTGCGGCAGTCCATCCCCGAACATTCGCCCTCGCCAGTGATGGCGATCACATTCGATCTCTGGGACGCCTTTCTAAGGCAGCCCTTCGACCACCAAGATCCGGGGAAGACACTCGGGGACGCCATCGACGACCGGCTACGCGGGTTCGCCTACCCGCCGGATCTGAGTCTTCTTCGCCCAGCGCTCGACGACGTGCGCACCTGGATCAAGGAGCGCGGCCAATTCACCGCCACCCAGCAATCGGAACTCCTCCAAACCTTGAGCCCCTTCGATCCCGCGAGGAAACTCCGATTTCGAAGCTCGACCAACGTCGAGGACAGCGAGGCCTTTAGCGGCGCCGGGTTATACGACAGTTTTAGCGGCTGTTTGGCCGACGACCTCGATGCCGATGCCTCCGGGCCCAGCCATTGCAATCCCAGCAAGGAGGACGAGCGCGGCATTTTCCGCGCCATTCGCAAAGTCTACGCCAGCTTCTACAACGAGAACGCCTATGTGGAACGCCTCCGCCACGGGATTCCGGAAGCGGACGTGGGTATGGCCATCCTCGTCCATCATTCCTTTCCTGATGAACGCGAACTGGCAAACGGCGTCGCCACCCTCGAGATCACCTACGATGAGGGCGGCACCCGTCAGCTCCACGCCGATCTCGTCACCCAGCTGGGCGCGGAATCCGTGACCAATCCCGACGCCGCCAAACAACCTGAAATCGTCATCATTTCCGGCGTCGAAGAACCACAGCTCAAACAACCCTCGAGCCTGGCCGGTGAAGGCACCGTGATGACGTGGCCGGACGATTACGAGGATCTCTACGTACTCATCGGCACTGCCGCTCAGGCTTATGAGTCCGCCACTTCGTCCCCCGGCCGCTCCATCGTCCTCGATTTCGAATATAAAAAGATGAAACCTGGGAGTCTCGTCGTTAAACAAATCCGTACGGTCCCCCAACCATCTCCCGTGCCTCCGCCAACACTCCCATTCTGACCGAACGAACAAACAACGAACCACCAAACGAAGCCCACCGTGATCTACCGCTGCCTGCTCACCAGTCTCCTTGCCGCCTCCTCGCTGCTGGGCCTCGAGCCCGTGCTCATCCAGCAAAATGACGCGGAGGAACTCCTCTTGTCGTGGTCCGGGGGCGAGCCGCCCTACGTCGTCCAACAGAGCCAAGACCTCACCGCGTGGACCGACCTCGGCGAAACCACCGATCAGTCGTTCACCATCCTCGATCGGAGCGCTGTTCAAGCTTTTTTTCGAGTCCAGGGTGCAAGCGAACCCATCCTGGGTGAGCCCTACGGTCAATGGCGGATCGCCCAGGGCGAATTCGGTGAGGCCCTGGCCAAACACCGCCTGAAATCCATTTGGGAATTCTTTCTCCCGGAGGATGCATCCGTTCCCACGGCCAGTGCTTTCTTCACCACAGCCATGCTTCGCATCCAGTATCTCGACGGCGCCGTCGTGAAGACGTTTGTTGGGCGCCTGGAAGACCTTCCTCAGGCGGTGATCTCCACCGGAGAGAAGAAGATCAGCGTCACCTGGACCTGGGGCGAGGATGTCTGGAAACGCGATCTCAGTCTGGAAATGACGTTTCGCTATGGGATTGACGCTATTCGCTTCAACCCGGTCAATCTGAGCGATCCCACCATCCGCCTCCGCGCTGACTATCAAACCCCCAAACCGAACCGGGATGGATCAGGTAAAGTCACGAGCATCACCTCGGAAGAGGCGACCTTGGTCGAAGTGGATGAATCGGGAAATGCCCCCGGGTGGTGGCAGCGCAAGATTCAGTTCACGCACGCAGGCGTCACCATCGATTCCCAATTTCAGATCGGAGTCCCGCTCATCGAAGGCGGGCCCGCTTTCATTTTCAAAACGCCCCTCCTGGTCAGCTGGGCCGGAACCACCGTGTCCGGATTGACAAACGCCCCCATCGAACTGAAGAGCCGGTTCGCCCAAACCTACTATCCTTTTCACCACAACTTCGTCGAGACCCTGTGGCTCGAACCGCGACTCGAGCCGGGCATCGATCCGGCCATTCTCGAAGAGCTGGAGGAGAAGAACATCCGATTCATCGTACCGCAGAATCCCAGCGCCTTCCCCAATCAAGAGCCAACCCTTGGGGTCATGGGCTTTGACGATGTGTTTCGAGATTTCTAGTCCAGCGCCACCGGACTTGAGAAAGGGCTTGTCTTCCCGCGGAAACATGACGAAGTGGCCGCGTGGCCCGGAAACTTAGTCTTTGGAAGCGCTGTCGGTTTCGCCTTGAAGTGATCGGCGTTCGGATCGCCATCGTGGCCGTCCCCGCCCTCTCTCGTCCCGCCATGCTTCGAGTGGCCCGCGCCCTCAGCCTGGTGGCGTTCTGGGTCGATGGCCGCGGGCGAAAGATCGCGGCGGAGAATCTCGGCAAGGTCTTTCCCGATCAGGATCCGGAGGCGCGGCGTCGTGTCATCCGGGAAGCTTACTGGCACCAAACCATGAGCGCCCTCGACCTCATGTGGGCGCCAAGGAACCTCACGGCAGAAAACGCCCGCCAACACGTGCGTTACGCCTTTGAAGACAAGGACGACTTTGATGCCATCGGTGACGACGCCGTCATTTGGGTCACCCCCCATTACGGAACCTTCGAGTGGCTCTCCATCGAGTGGGCTCTGACACAGAACACCAAGCCCATGATCGTGGCGGAAGACTTCCGCAATCCCGCCCTCACACCGTTTTTCACCGCCCTGCGAGAGTTCTCCGGCATCACCATCATCCCGCAGGAGCGCGCCATGGTCCGCTTGCTCAAGCACGTCAAACGCGGCGGCCAAACGGCATTCCTCACCGACCTGCGTGTCAAGCCGAGCAAGGCGGCGACCATCATCGAATGTTTCGGTCTCAAGACCAGCGTGACCATCCTGCACGCCTTCCTCGCCAAACAGACAGGAGCCCCCATCCTCCCGGTCATTTGTCTCCCCCAGAGGGATGGCTCCTATGTCTTTCATTTTCACCGGCGCCTCGCCATCCCTCAAGATGCCTCCCCCCAAGAGATCGCCCAGCGTTGCTGGGATGTGTTTGAGCGCACGGTCCGGGACAATCCCGCGCCCTGGCTCTGGATGTACAAGCACTGGCGTTACCTCCCCGTGGAGGAGACCCCCGGCACCGGCTATCCCGAGTACGCTTCCCACTCCAAGGCCTTCACCGAAATGGAGACTTCGCTTTCGCAATCATCCTAACTAATATCACCCGATCATTGAGCAATCCGTCATGAATCAAGAGCCACTACTTCCTACCATCGGTTTCATCGGTCTAGGCGTCATGGGGCAGTCCATGGCAGGCCACCTCTTGAAGGCCGGCTACCCACTCCACGTCTACAACCGGACCCGTTCCAAGGCCGATGCCCTGATCTCGCAGGGAGCCCGTTGGGAGACATCTCCGGGCGCCGTCGCCGCCGAGGCGGACGTCGTCATCACCATCATCGGATTTCCCAAAGACGTGGAGGACGTCTTTCTCAGAGAGGCCGGCGTCATCGCTTCGGCAAAGCCGGGCACGGTGCTCATCGACATGACCACCTCCAGCCCCAAACTCGCCGTGCAAATCGCCCAGGAAGCCAAGGCCAAGGGAATCGACGCCCTCGACGCCCCCGTCTCCGGCGGCGACCTGGGTGCGCGCGAAGCACGGCTTTCCATCATGGTCGGCGGCGAGGAAGAGGTTTTCCAGCGCATGAAGCCGATCTTCGAGATTATGGGCAAGAACATCGTCTATCAGGGCCCAGCCGGGAGTGGTCAGCACACCAAGATGGCCAACCAGATCGCCATCGCTGCCGGGATGTTAGGCATCTGCGAGGCGGTGGCCTACGCCGAAGAATCCGGGCTCGACGCCACTCGCGTCCTCGAATCCATCAGTTCCGGCGCCGCCGGCAGCTGGTCCCTGAGCAATCTCGCTCCACGAATCATCGATCGAAACTTCGACCCCGGTTTCTTCGTCAAGCACTTCATCAAAGACATGACCATCGCCCTCGAAGAAGCCCGTTCGATGGGCCTCGAGACCCCAGGTCTCGCGACCGCTAAAGCGCGCTACGAGGCTCTGGCCGCTCAAGGAGGTGAGGACCTCGGAACCCACGGTCTCTACAAACTCTATCGAGATGCCGATTCCAGCTAACTGAGAACGGCGTCCCAACGTGAGACCGGCGTCCCGCTGGTCCCTCCCGTCGTGTCATCGCTCTGCTCGCCGCGCGAGAGCTGGATTACCACTATTTTCTCGACTCGCGCCACGGCTCACCCTATCCTAGCAAGATGTTTGGACGCGCCGCTCTGATTTTCACCTATGTCTCCGTCGTGACCGGATTCACAGCCATCCCTGTCTTTCTCGGCTGGCTCCTCCTCGATTGGTCCGTCGCCGCGGTCTTCACCTGGGCCCTGTTTTCCTGTGTCATGGTCAGTGCCATCATGCTCCACGTGCTCACCAGTTCCGGTTACCTCTTCACGGACAAGGCCTTGAAGGTGTCCTCGTCCGGCAAGACGAAACACATCCTCTTTCAATCCGTGGTTCGCGTCGAGCGCGTCCGCCATCGCGCCAAGGGGATCGTTCAGGAGGGCGTGCGCATCGTTTATCGTCAGGGACCAAACGAGCGGCAAGTCACCGTCAAGCCGGAGAACTCCATCCTCTTCGTGCACGATCTCGTTTCCAAGTGCCCGCACCTAACGAGCTTCAATCAACGGCGGCTCCCCCATCTCAGCAGCATCGAATCCTCCGAGGAGGACAACAAACTGATGCTGATCTGCGCTTAGCCTAGATTCAGGCTTGCCCCTGTGGTTAGCAACCTGATGCCTACGGGTCTCATCCCGTCAACAACGAAGGGAACTAAAGTCCCTCCCACTTTCCCGGAATGTGGGAGGGACTTCAGTCCCTCGGTTATTTTGCAGCGTTTCCTCGGCGGGGTAAATCTCCAAGCATCCCACTCAATCGTAGTAATTTGAATGCTTCGGCTTCGGCCCCGTCGGAGGCTTCACGTTGTTGGCTAGCATCACCTCGGTGATGGCGTCCACCGTGACAAAGGACGGCTTGAAATTCCCCGGCCGATAGCCCTCGGCAATAAGGAGCGGCGTCCATCCCAACTTGTTCTTCGTGTTCCAGATCGAAATATCGGCGCCCTGCTCGTGAAGGTATTTCGCCATCGACGGGATGTTCTTGTAGGCCGCGCCGTGCATGGCGGTCTCGCCGTTGTCATCCACCACGTTGAGATCACAACCGAGCGAAACGAGATACTTCACCGCGGCGAGACATTCGGCCTCCGAACCAGCCTCCTCCTCTGGAGCCGCACTGCCAACGCCGGCGGCGACTAACAAGGCCGTGGTCCCGTCCTCGTTGGTGATCAAGGGATCCGCTCCCAGTTCGACCAAGAGCTTCATGTAGGGAAGATCCGCACGATCGGCCGCGAGAAAGAAGGGGGTCGCTCCAATCGCACTCACCCGCCCGCCTCCGGCTCTGCGCCC
>JANQJH010000185.1 GCA_028281705.1 Verrucomicrobiales bacterium | reverse complement strand
ATGCTCTCAGCAATGATGGGGATATTCTCAAAACGATCCATGTCCTCGCTCAGGATGTAGGCGTGCTTGGCATCTTCTCTGACTGGCCGGCAACTACTACGTTTTATGCCAATGCTTATGGCATTAAACTTTGCAAGTAGCAGACTTAGATTTTGAGAACACAGGCGGGGGTTTCCCCGCCTGTGTTCATTACGAATTACGCAATTAACACCGTTTTTGATACATTATGATAAGCTTGTGGAAACGCGTCTTACCCGTTGTAGTACTATTTCTCACCTTCGCCGCCGTTATCGGTCCCACTCTCTTCTTCGGTCCTTTGAGTGATAATTTCCGCAAATCCAAAGCGGGTCGTGGATCAGAAGAATTCGAGAAGCTCTCTGCTCAGCTTTCAAAACTGGAACTTACGTTGCTCCACCGTCTGGATGAAATTGAACGTGGGTTCGATTCCTCTGAACCGAGGCCAATTGTTTCAGAAGGAGAGGAACTCCGGCTTTTGCAGGAGATCAGCCACCATGCTTCCAAAGGTGACATGGAGTTCTTAGGCCAATCATTGGATCGTTATTTGGAAAAGTTTGGGGCTTCTGAGAACGCCTCACTGATTGAAAAAATGCGACACGAAGTCGCGGCGGTTGGAAAACCTGTGCCTGTGCCTGCGCCCGCGCCGGAGGCGACGGAAGAGGTGGAGGAAGATACGGAAAAGCCGGTGGAGCCAAGCGACGGAGAGAATGAATGAACGGAACGGGCTCCGAAGCGTCGTGATCGCACGGGTGTTGCCTAACGTGAGAATCCGCGGGAACCAATGAAGGTCTACTATTTGGAAATGCGGTCTCTGGATGATCTCAAGCCGGGATCGAGCGGCCGTGAAGTTGAACTCACCCTGGTTGAGCCGTGCGATGGAACGGTCAATCAGCGGTTTTACCGCGATGTGGGTCAGGCCTGGAATTGGAAGGACCGGGCGGCGTGGCCGCTGGATCGATGGCAGGACTACGTGGAATCGGAAGCCGTCTCCACCGTGGTGATCGGCGACGGTAGTCGTGAGATTGGCTACAGTGAAATGAGAAACCAATCGGGCGATGTCGAAATTGTTTCCTTTGGTCTGCTGCCGTTCGCGATCGGTAGTGGTTATGGAAGTGCTGCGTTGGAGAAAGTGATTCGATTGGCGTGGTCATTGGAGGGCGCGACTCGCGTGTGGCTGCACACCTGTGAGGCTGATCATCCGAATGCTCTGAACAACTACCAACGCCGGGGATTTCGCCTCTACGAAACCCAGGAAACGTGATGGCCTGAGATCAGGGCGTTGCCCCAGAACACAACAAAGGGAGCCCAGTCGGGCTCCCCTTGCGTGCGGATGGAATTGAGAAGTATTCGGTTCGTTTGACGGCCTCTAGGCGAGTTCTGCCAGCTTCGCCTTGATGGCGTCGAAATCGGGCAGTTGCTTGGGATCATCCGAACTTTCGGAGTACTGGATGACGCCGTCCTTATCGATGACAAAGGCGGAGCGCTTGGAGACGCCGCCCATAGGGAGATTGAGATCGGGCAAGAACGAATCGTAAGAGACGTCGTAGGCCTTGGTCACGTCGTGCTCGTAATCGCTCAGGAGGGTGACCTTGATGCCCTCTTTCTCGGCCCAGCCAGCCTGGGCGAAAGGGTTGTCTCCGCTAATCCCGAGGACGGTGGCGTTGAGATTGGTGTAGTCGTCCATGCCCTGGCTAAGGGAACAGAACTCTTCCGTGCACACGCCGGTGAACGCCATGGGGAAAAAGAGGAGGACGACGTTCTTGCCCTTGTGGTCCGAGAGCTTGACCAGCGCCGGGCCGTCTGCGCCAGCGGTCGAAAGGGAGAATTCAGGAGCTTGAGTGCCTACTGCCAGTGCCATGATGGTTGAGAAGATTGAGGTTCGGAGACTGTGGTTGGTTAGATTTCGGCGAAGTATAGGGTGCCCGCTTTGGTGGTCAATGGGAATTAGCAGGTGCATAAGTCCTTGGCAGAGTGGAAGAATCCCTATTAACAGAGGTGCCGCGACCATGCTCTTGAAATTCGATCTACACAGCCACTCCTTCTTTTCCGGCGATGGGATCTCGCGCCCGGAGGAGATGATCGAGGTGGCGAGATCCAAGGGACTGCAGGGACTGGCGATCACGGATCACAACAATTGTGCCAGCGTGGACTATCTCCTCGAGCGGGGTCTGATGCGGGAGGACGGTCTTCCGGTCGACGGGTTTCTTCTCATCCCGGGCGTGGAAGTGACCACGGCGGAGGGGCATCTCCTGTGTCTCGGCGCGCGCTTGCCCGACAATCTCAAGGGAACACCGGCGATTGAGGTTTGTCAGCTGATCCACGAAGCCGGCGGGCTGGCTGTGCCGCCCCATCCCTACGACCGGTTTCGCGCCGGCATCCGCGAAGAGGTGCTCGAGATCTTGCCCATTGATGCTCTGGAGGTGTTCAACGCGGCCACGACATTGGATCGCCACAACCGTAAAGCGCTGGCGTATGCCAATGCCAAGGGCATCGGCATGCTGGCTTCTAGTGATGCGCATCACGCCTCCGTCGTTGGCACGGCCTACACCATCCTCGAAACGGAAGAACTCAGTTTGGCGGCGGTGATCTCACAGATACCCCATAGCCATCTCACGGTGGAGAACTATCAGGGCTTTCGCGCGAGTTTACGAAAGACCATGGCCAATATTCGCCGGTTGGCCCGGCGCAATCGGCGAAAGGAGAAAGGCGGCAGATCGCCTCGGTGATGGCTAGCCAAAGCGTATTTGAAAAGATAAGAACCGATTCGTGGAGGACGAATCCTCTTGGATGAAAGCACCATTTGTTAGTGATGTTGCTCGTCGACGATTTTTCCATCGAAGAGATGGACGGTGCGCTGGGCGAATCTGAAAAATTCGGGATTGTGCGTCACCATGCAGATGGAAGCGCCTTCGCTGTGGAGATTGGTGAGGATATCCATCACGGCTTCCCCGTTCTTGGAATCGAGATTTCCCGTGGGCTCGTCGGCGAGAAGGGTCGAGGGGTCACCGACGAGGGCGCGGGCCACGGCGACGCGCTGCTGCTGACCGCCGGAGAGCTGTGAGGGGTAGTGTTTCATCCGGTGGGACATGTCGACCTTGTCGAGGGCGGTGCCAACACGGTCTTTTCTCTCCGGCGCGGGCATGCCGCGGTAGGTCAGGGGGAGTTCGACGTTTTCGAAGACAGTGAGATCTCCGATGAGATTGAAACTCTGAAAGATGAACCCGATCTCCCGATTGCGGATGCGAGCCCGCTGGGAGAAGCCGAGCTGCGCCACGGATTGCCCGTTGAGGGTGTATTGGCCGCTGGTGGGGGT
Source organism: Verrucomicrobiales bacterium (assembly GCA_028281705.1). Lineage (GTDB taxonomy): Bacteria > Verrucomicrobiota > Verrucomicrobiia > Verrucomicrobiales > DEV007 > JAACDM01. Next base: position 4,913 of record JANQJH010000185.1, on the reverse strand, counting down.
ATCGAGGAGTCCCAACAGGGACAAGAGGGTCGATTTTCCGCAGCCGGAGGGGCCGGAGATGGAGAGAAACTCACCCTTGGAGACTTCCAGTTGGACGCCAGAGAGGGCATGGGTTTCGATTTCGTCGGTGTAAAAGACCTTTTGGATGTCCTCCAACAGAATCAGAGGTTCTTCTTGGCTACTCATGTCTCACCGTAGTTTGCAGCGCCCGTACCAATTCCCAAGGATTTATTCGAAGGTGTAACCATAAGAACGTCAAAGTCTTACGAGTGGCCGGCCCGCTGCCTGGGGGTGTGGGGAATGTTCAACATCGGGGAGCCGATGCCCACAAGCGAACACCCAGATTCAGTAAGCTTCGCGTTTCCCGGTGATGGAGAACCCGTTCTCCCGGGCCCACGCCCTAGCGGTTGGCCGGTCCCGCTCCTCCCAGTTTGCCAGGTGGCGCTGAACGATCTGCTGGCGCATGGGCGCATTGGAGATGGTGGAAGCCCAGCTGAGGGCTCTGGCGGGATCGCTCTCAAAGGTGGCAGTGGCCAGCCCGGCGATGCCGCGGTCCCGGCTTTCGGTCTGGGGCTGATTGGCAAGCCAAGTGGATGCGGCCTCGGGATCGACCGTGGTCCAGTTCCAGATGAGATGGCCCATGGCCTCGACCTTGCCGGGGCTCTCGCGCTGCTCATCGAGCCACAGCGCCGCCCGAGCGGGGTCCTGCCGCGCCCACGTGTTGGTCACGGCAGCCACGTGGCGGCCCGATCGCTCGCTCTCGGGAAGCTGATCGATGAACTCGGCGGCTGCCTGTGGCTCCGTCTGGGCCCAGCCCCGGAGCGCGCCGGTCATGGCGTTCTGACCTTCGCCACCCTCCAGAGATCGCGCCCACTCGAGCGCCCTGGCGGCGGATTGCCTGGCCCAGTAGTGGGCGATTTCTCCCATGATTTCCGTGCGATCATGCGTGGACTCGAGCTCCGCGGCCAAAGTCGAAGCACGTTCCGGATCCGTCGTCGCCAGGCTGCCGAGGACACCGTAGAAGGCCCCGGTGCGTTGATCGAGAGGAAGGCTTTGCGCCCAGGCGAGGGCGGCCTCGGGATCCTGGCGGACCCATTCCTTGGCGATGGTGCCCGCCAGGTAGTGTCCATTCTTGGGTAATTGAGCTAACGTATTGTCAGGATCATTGAGCCAAGCGAGGGCGCGGTCGAGATCACTGGCAGCCAAGCTGGCGAGAATACTCCTGGCGTCGATGCTACCCTGTCCGAGATCGACTTCGCCCAGGTTGCTCAAGGCGGCCTCGGGATCGTCGTTCCCCCAGCGCGTGAGCATCATGTGGGCGATGAATTCGGCTTCGCGATCCCATTCGGGCGAACCCTGACGGAGATCCTCCAGGGCCTCGCCAATCCAATGCGGACGGAGTTCATCAACGTACTGGATGAGGGCGCGGATCCGCTTCATGGGGTCCGATTGAGCGAAGATGTCCTTGAGATCACCGGGTCGCAGCGAGGGCGAGGAAGAGACTGTCCCCCCAACCGTGGGCGGCCGTGTCGATTCTTCCGCGGCGGAGGCTATCTCTTGGTGGAGCGCCGCGTTTTCATTTCGCAACTCCACGTGAGTCGCGTGCTGGAGACTGATGATGGGTGTGGCCACGGCCACGGTGGCGATGGCGGCGAGATGCGTTTTCGCCACCGTGATCAAGGTGGCGGTGGATCCTCCCGTGGCCACGGCGGTGGTTGCGGTCATGGCCGAGGTGGAGATGGTGGAAGCCAAGGCGGCGGGAGCCGGAGTCACGGCGTGCGCCGGCAGGGCGACCGCGAGAGCCGCCGCAGTGGTGGCCACGCCGCGTTTGGAGAGGTGTTTGCGGAGTCGCTCGAGAGCGCGGTTCACCCGCATGCGCGCGGCGTCCGGCGCCAAGTCTAACATTTTTCCGATGTCTCCATGCGATCGCTTTTGGTAGAAACGCATGATGACGATTTCGCGATCGAGCGTTGGCAGGGATTCGATCATTTCATCGATCACGGGTTCGAGGCGCGACCAGTCGGTTGATTCGGATTCGTTCATGGCGGCGAGTTGTTGCGAGACTTGTTCTCGGCGGCGGCGAGCTTCCTCACTTCGCACGAGGTCGATGGCGAGAGAACGCGTGTTGACGTGGAGCCAGACGGAGAGTGATAGTTTCTGGGGGATCTTCTGATGTCGGGTGGCTAGTTTGACGAAGACCTGTTGGGAGACGTCGCGAGCGAGATCGTCGTTGTGTGTCACGCGCCGAGCGACGGAGTGCACGTGATCCACGTGACGATCCACGAGTGTGCGAAACGCGGCCTCGGATCGAGAGGCGGCGAACTCCTGGATCAGTTCGCGATCACTGAGGGATTCCATCTATCGTCTTTCAGATTATTCGGGCGAGCGGCGAAAAAGCGAACGGGTTTCGAGTGATCGACGATGGTCAGCGGAATGGGGGAGACTCCCCGGCAGCACAAAGCTAGGGAATGAGGCCTTCGCGGAGCGCCTTGGCCACGGCACCGGTCTGGGTATTGACGTGCAACTTGGTGTAGATGTTTCGCAGATGGGTATCGACGGTGTGGAAACTGACCCCGAGATTATCGGCGATTTCCTTCTTGATGAGGCCCTCGACCATGAGGTTGAGGATTTGGCGTTCGCGCTCCGTGAGACCGTAATTCTCCGCCGGTTTGGGAGCGATCTTGGAGAACATGGCCAGGACCATGCGGGCGATGCGGCCGTTCATGGGGGCGCCGCCATTCATGACGTCGCGAATGCCATCGGTGATAGCCTCGACGGGCGAGGTCTTCAAGAGGTAGCCGGAGGCTCCGGCGCAAATGGCCTGGAAGACTTTCTCTTGGTCGTCGAATACCGTGAGGATGATGGTGTGGATATGGGGGGCCTTGGACTTGAGTTCGCGGATGCCGTCGATCCCGCTCATTCCCGGTAGTCCGATGTCTAACAAGACGACGTCCGGAGGATTCGGGCAGGGAATGGCGCTGAGAGCCTCTTCGCAGGCGGAGAAGGCCTTGGGACAGGTCATGCCCTCGATCCGATCGATGACCCGAGCCACGGTCTTGCGAAAGGTGGAGTTGTCTTCGATCAACCAGACCGTGATGGGATTCTGCGGAGGAGAAGGAGTGAGAGGTTCTTGGGTGGGTGGCATGGAGTCGGAAGTGAATTATTTATGAGGAGATGACGGCTACGAGAGCAATGTGAGACCCTTCGCCAGGCGTCGATTCGATGGTGGCTTCGCCGTTGAGACTCTTGGCGCGCTTCACCAGATTCTTCAAGCCGCCACTGGCTTTGATGGCTGCCGCTTGAGGATCGAATCCGCAACCGTCATCCCGGATGCGCAGGGAAAAGCGTGGCGGTGTGATGTCAATCGTGATGGCGGCATTGGAAGCGGCGGCGTGCTGGAGAATGTTGTGCAGGGCTTCCTTGAAGAAGAGCAGGGTGTTGCGCTTGAAATCGAGAGAAATCTTTTGGTTAGGCAGGTCCGGCGGCGAGATCTCGAAGGTATGGTTCATCTGTTTCAGCATCGAGGCCGCGGTTTCGCGCATGTGCAGGATGAGATCCTGCAGCGTGTCGTGGCCGCTACGGATGACCCAGGCGATGTCGTGCATGGACTCAGCGGTCTCACGGGCGATGCGATTGATCTCCGCCATCTCTTCCTCGGTGCCCCCCAGTTCACTGAGGAGGGATATGCTTCCCAAGTTGCTTCCGATCTCATCGTGGAGATCGCTGGCGATGCGTTCGCGAATGCGATCGGTGGCGCGCTGGCGGAGCGCTCGGCCACGGATGACGCCGAATCCCGCGAGTGCGGCGATACCGATGCCGAAAGCGCTGGCGAGCCGTACGAGGAGAGAGGTCACCTGGCCGACCTCGTCGGCCAGGGCAATTTCGAGTTCCTTGGTTTCGTTGAGGAGGGCTTCCTTGCGCACAATACCCTGGAGCCAGGCCAATTCATCATTCGCCAGGCGGTGTTGACTATCATAACCATCGACGAGGTTCTCCTTGGACCAGAATCCCCATTCCAGGCTGTCCGAGGCCTGGACGGGGGATCCCAGGGCGGCATTGTCGCCTTGGGAAAATACCTGGATTTCTGCGAGGGCGAAGACGTAGTCGGCCTCGCGCTTCCAGAGTTGAGTGGCGGTGAAACGCACGTAGCGAGCTTCCAGGGTGTCTGTGGGGATGACGATGGGGTTGTCCCCCGGATTGGGGAAGGGGATGCTCGAGCGATCGAGGAGGATCGCGGGATTGGCGAAGGTGTGTTCGTCCGAAGCTTCGATGCGGAAATGTTCGGGAAAGCCGAAGCCGTGAGATTCCGCCCAGTCGATCGGTCTGGCGGGGAAGACGCGGATTTCGTCGATGGGGATCTTGGCGCCGAGATCAACTTGGACCCACTTGGCGCGCGCGGGCGAGTCCTCGATATTGCTGTGATAGCCATTGGTCGCGCTCCGTTCACTTAGAATGGCATGACCGAGCCCGCTCTGTCCGTCGGCGAGATTGTCCACCGACCAGAGGGGTTTTCCCTCGATGGAATCGAGTGCGGTGACACGCTTGCCCGGTGCGATGTTTCTCCCCCCGGAAAAGACGAGGAGTTCGCCGAGAGCAAAGACGGCTCGATTGCTCCCTCGCATGACCCAGAGTTCAGTCGCGGTCACTCTGACATAGCGTCCGTGGCAGTCCTCGGGTTGGAGAACGACAGCGGGAGCGGGATGGAGGTAGGGGCGCTCGGTGTGGTCGGCGATGATTGTGGTTTGGGTCTCGGAGAACTCCGGGGTGTCCGAGACCTCGACGCGGAAACGGGTGGGAAAACCGTAGCCCCGGCTTTCTCCCGAATCGTGGACGACGTTTGCCGGAATGAGGACGATGGCCTCGATGAGGCGCTGACGTTCGAGATCGATGGTGACCCAGACCTGCTGGGTGCG
>JANQJH010000448.1 GCA_028281705.1 Verrucomicrobiales bacterium | reverse complement strand
CCCTGGCTCGTAAACGTCCCCGCAAGCCTCTCCGACACAGGTAAGCGAAAGCGCGAGTTCTTCGAATCGAAGCGCAAGGCGGAGGCGCGAATCCGCTGCCTGAGCAGGGTTTCAGGACGCGAGTCGAACAGGGCTGAGCTGGCAAAAACACTAGAGCCTTACGGCGCAAGCCTTTGGGAAGCGGTGAACTTCTTCGTCGCGATGCAGAGCCAGTTCCTGCCAGCCCTTGGCGAACATCAGGCCTCGGTTGAAGATGCGATTCGGTTTTTCCTCAAGCACCAGGCGGAGCGAACCGCAAGCAGGGAGTTCTGTGCTGCCTTCGAAGAGTTCAAGGCTGCCAAATCCAATCGTCGCCAGCGGACGAAAGACGACTACACCCACGTCTCCGGGAAGCTGGAGAAGCACTTCAAAGGCAAGTTGTTGGCTGACATCACGGCACGCGACATCGACGCCGCCATCAACCAGGAATGCCCTGGCGAATATGGTCGCCGAAAGTTCATGGCTGTCTTGAAGACCCTGTTCAACTGGTCAATCCGAAGGGATTATCTCTCCACGAATCCAGTCCTGAAGCTCGACCCCGTCGAGCTGCGCCCCTCCCAGAAACCGATCTTCACCAATACCGAGGTCATCCAGCTACTCACCCACTGCACCGACGAACTCCTTCCCTATTATCTCTTCGGCCTCTTCTGCGGCATCCGCCCGAAAGAACTTCAGCGCCTAGAGTGGAAACATGTAAACGTGGAGGAGGGACATATCTACGTTCCTGGATCCGCTTCCAAGACCTGGGAACACAGGTACGTCGATCTCCCGGACAACCTACAGACTTGGCTCGAAGTCTACGGCAGAAGTCGTTGCGGCCGGATCTGTCCAGCCAACTTCGCCGAGAAACACCGAGCCAACTACCAACTCGCCGGCTTCACCTGCTGGAAACAAGATGTCATGCGGCACACCTTCGCCAGCAATCACCTCGCCCATTTTGGCGACCTCGATGGGCTACTCCAAGCGATGGGGCACCGATCCAGCCCCCAAACCTTATGGCGTTACTACCACCGGGCGAGGACAAAATCCGAGGCTGCAGAATTCTGGGCAATCGGTCCAATTATTCGGGAAAAAGCGGCGCCATTTGAACTGGTTCACTAGGATCTTGTCGCCCCAGTCAGAGCCTCAATAGATTCCGGAAGACACACAAACTGTGTACTTAGGATTCGGTTGAATCGAGCGAACGAAAGTGGGCATGCGATTCGCCTTATCACGGAACTCTCAACCGCCCGTAGTTCACTCCTTTGACCGAATGGGTGATGACTGTAGTCTGCTTGGCAGGCCTTCGAAGAATCGAATCCCCCCAGTTCATTTACCATCAATAAGTTACGCGGCCAAAAAGGGATGGCCGAGCTAGAGGCAAGGATCGATCGACTCACTTCTCGTGCGTTATACCAACCCAAGCTGACCTCAAATTGGATTCACAAGGCATCCGGGTAGCAACTCTGTACCCGTAGCGCCTCCAGTTCCCATTAGGATCAGGCAACGTCGACCTGCGAAACCGACTTGAGGAGATGTTTACTAGAATGGTGAATTTACCGGGCAAAAGACCGTCAAGAGCATTGAAACAGCTGCCAAGGTTGGTCTAACATCGCCGAGCGATGGATGAAGTTTTGGGAGAGGAGTGTGAGATTGAGGTGCCGAGCGTTTGGCGCGCGCGGCAGAAGTTCGGACCAGTAGCCGCTACGTGGTTCTCAGCACCGGTTCGCACGATCCGGGGAAGACTCACTCGGTTGGCCTCAGCCGGACGGACCAAGCCACGGTACTCTTTAGCCTCAACGTCAGGAGAGGAGATTCTGATCTACACCGGCTCAAAGCCGAAAATTGCTGAGGAGTATAGCCACGTAATTGCAACTGAGACACTCACGCTCGACTCTGACGCAGATCCAAGCCTTGACTCAAGAGCACGTTGGATCAGTCACCCCGACATTCTCGAATCCGGTATCGAAGCCCAGAACAGATCTACCGTCTGGGATTCTTGGAACGAAGGCATTTCTTTTTCGTCGGACCGAACTGGTACTGGGCTTCGAATGCCCCAGCTCGGGGCTCTTCATTCGATATCTGCGAACTGGACCCTGGGGGTCTCACCAGGAATCGTTGTCATGCCAACAGGCACTGGCAAGACGGAGGTGATGCTCGCTACCGTAGTGGGTGAATGCCGAGGCTGTGTTCTCGTCATCGTTCCTTCGGATGCGCTCCGTGTGCAAATCTCCGGGAAGTTTGAGAACTTAGGAGTCCTAAAGAAAATTGGTGTGGTACCAGACGACTATTTGTTCCCAATTGTCGGCAGGCTGCAGCACACCCCGAGGACCACTGGAGAACTGGAGGCATTCGATCGCTGCAATGTCGTGATTTCCACGATGCAAGCACTAGCAGGCGCCCCGACGGCAGTAGTTGATTCGATAGCATCGAAGTGCAGTCACCTCTTTTTCGATGAAGCCCACCACACAGGGGCCGACTCCTGGAGCCGACTGAAAGCCGCATTCTCGAAGAAGACGATCTTGCAGTTCACCGCCACGCCATTCAGGCAAGATGGTAAACGGTTGGATGGCAAGATGTTCTACAACTACCCACTAGCGAAAGCGCAATCGGAGAACTACTTTAAACCTATCCACCTAGAGGAGGTTTGGGAATGGGACGACGAACAAGCGGATTCGGTCATTGCCGAAGCTGCAGTGGATCTGCTCAGGCGTGACATCGCCCAGGGGTTCGACCACATCCTAATGGCGCGTGCGCGAACGATAGCCCGGGCCAATCAAATATTCGAGGAACACTACGAGCGGCACCAGGATCTCACCCCAGTAGTGATCCATCAGGAAATCAGAGGGCGAAACTCGGTAATCTCCAACATCAAGAGAGGTGCTCACCGCATAATTGTATGCGTCGATATGCTAGGGGAAGGATTCGATCTCCCCAGCCTCAAGATAGCTGCGATACACGATGCGCATCGGAGCCTGGGCGTGACTCTGCAGTTTGTGGGGCGATTCACGCGCACCTCTCAGGAGGGTATCGGCGCTGCGACGGTTGTAGCCAATCTAGCCAACCAGAAGTTTTCGGAATCGCTAGAGGATCTCTACTCAGAGGACGCGGATTGGAATCTGCTACTCGCTGGCCTAAGCAGCAACGCGATTGAGCCGCAATTAGAATTCTCCGAGTTCCATGACGGCGTGACCTCGTCGGAGTATTCCGATTCACCCCAACCACTATCAGACCGGTCGCTGTCGCCAAAGATGAGTACGTTCGTCTTCCGTAGCCGGCGCTTTACCCCAGCAAACTTCCCGAGAGCGTTCCCCCGCACCCAAGAGTTCATCGCTTCATGGCAGAATTCTTCCGAGGATGTCCTCATGTTTGTGACCCGGAAGAGGGTTCCCCTAGCCTGGGCGAGTACTAAGGCTATTAGCGACGAGGTACATGACCTCTATGTCGTGTACCATGACAAAGAACGCGATCTCCTGTTCGTGCATAGCTCGAGCAAGGCCAATCACAAGCGCGTAGCAAAGGCGGTTGGGCATGAACCCAGAGTAATCGAGGGCGAAGACGTCTTCAGGGTCCTCGGCTCGATCCAGCGATTGATGTTCTACAATGCGGGTTTGCTAGGGGGGAAAGTTGGCGGGATTCGTTTTCAGATGCTCTCGGGACTGGATGTAGCGCGGGCAATTGATCCTACCCAGCAGCACAGCGCATTGAAGTCCAATCTGTTTGGTGCTGGGTACGAAGACGGCAAGAGAGTGACCATCGGGTGCTCACGGAAGGGCACAATCTGGTCCCTGCAATCCAGCACTGTCCCAGAGTGGAGAAAGTGGTGCCGCCATATCGGAGGCAAGCTCCTGGACAACTCGATCTCTACTACGGAGTACCTCAACCATACCTTGGTCCCTGAAGAGATCACCGCTTTTCCCACGGAAACTCCAATCTGTCTCGATTGGCCGGTCTTCGTCTTCGAATCTTTGCCGAATCGGCTAGAGTTCGAAGGGTCGGGAAGCCGCCTCTCGTGGCTCGATTGTGACCTGCAGCTTCGTTCCTGGGAGTCTACCCAGTTCAAGTTTGCGATCGTCGGGAAAGATGGCCAAGCATTTGAGTTCCTCGCCAAACTGGACGATACGCTAGCGGTCACCCAGTCGAACCCTGTGGCAGCAAGAGCGTCCTGCGGCTCGGACAGTTGGTCACTCGATGAGTTCCTGACCCAGCACCCACCGATCGCGCGCATGCCGGATGGCGGACAAATCGACGGCCACGTTATCCTCAAACCGAAGACGACTATCTCCTCCCAGGTGGAATCGGAGTCCCTGATCGTGAAGGACTGGACTAATGTGAACATCGATAAAGAGTCCCTGTGGAAGGACGGACACAGGAGAGCAAACACCGTCCAAGGCTTCGTGATAGACGAGCTATGCGCCGACCCCAAAATGTGTCTCGTAGTTGACGACGATGACACCGGTGAAGTGGCTGATGTGATCGCAGTCTCTGAAGAGGATGGGGAAATCCAAGTCTACTTCTACCACTGCAAATTCTCAGGTGGCGAAGCGCCGGGGAGCCGCGCATCCGATCTCTACACTGTATGTGGGCAAGCCCAAAAGGGAGTCCACTGGGCCTACGGATTTGAGCGACTAGCCCAGCGAATCATTCATCGAGAAAACAACTCTAGGAACGGGCGCCCCACAAGGCTCGAGAAGGGCACGCTAAAGATCCTCGATCGCGTAAGACGGCAAAGCCACAAGGTCCGGATCACCTATTCCGTCGTGATCGTGCAACCCGGCCTGTCCAAATCCACCCTCACAGATGAGCACTCAAGTATTCTGGGCGCTACGAGCCTATTCCTCCGCCAACACCTGGCTACAGCTCTTGAGTCGTGGGTGAGTGCCTAGCAAAGAGTCCAACTCGAAGATTAGATCAGGCTAGAAGTGACTGCTCAACCACGACGATATCCTCCAAATGGTACCGCAAAAGGCGCTGATTAAACCTGATTCTGGTGTCAAAGATCCTTCGCACCCACGCCGCTTTAATCGTTTCTTTGGAGACTCCCCAGCGGCGTGCGAGCCGATCTCGACTGATTAGCTGGTCTGTTGGCTGATGGCAATTCACTACAAATGTGGATTCTCATGGGCGAAATCAGGTTCGCCCACTTCCCAAGCCAGATCAGCGTTTGGAAGAGAACATCACTCGTTTAGTCGTTCGGCGGTTCGATCCCGTCCCCGCGCACCATGCTTGTAATGAAGGGTATTGCGTGTTCTGGCGGCAAGAACCCGGGAGAATGAGAACATATTGAGAACAAATCCCATTGTGTCCGGCGGCGTTCAAGGGTGTCTTAGAGAGTTTGGAACCGGACTCTAGCATCCCGAAAAAAACTTTCTTGTGAGCAAAGCTTGAACCAGAATCTTGCCCATCGCATTCACTGGGCGCTCCTGGCGTGTGGTCCAAACGTGAAGTGGCCCCAGAGAACGGAGCCAGCGGATTGTTGAAAAATTGAGCTGTTCTCCGGTGGGCAAACCACCGAAAGGACAGACATATGAAGAGAAAAAGAAGGCACCTGAGTGCCGAATTTAAAGCCCGCGTTGCGCTGGAGGCCCTGAAGGGCATCCGGACGATCAACGACATCGCCGGGGAGAACGACATCGCGCCGACGCAGGTGAGCGCATGGAAGAGGGAGCTGGAGAGCCGGTTGCCCGAGGTTTTCGAGGGCAGGGGTGAGGCCGCGCGTGAGCTCACGAAGAAAGAGCGCCGCGAGGGGAAGCTGGAGAGGAAGATCGGACAGCTGGTAATCGAGAAGGAGTTCCTCGAAAAAAAGTGCGGGGAGCTGGGAATAGACCTCAGCGAAAAGCCATGATCGAACGTGACAACAGGAAGCTATCGGTCCGCAGGCAGTGCGAATTGCTCGACGTGAACCGCAACCGGTTGGAGCCACGGGCGCCGAAGCGGACAGCATCGGATCTCGAGACGATGCGCCTGATCGACGAGCTGCACACCGAGTTCCCGCATCTCGGGGCGAGGAAGTTCGTCCGCGAGCTGCGCGATCTCGGGCACCGTGTCGGCCGGGGCCGTGTGCGGCGGCTGATGCGCCTGATGGGCATCGAGGCGCTGGTGCCGCAGCCCTACACGAGCAAGGCCTCGCCCGAGAACCCGGTCTACCCCTACCTTCTCCGGAACCGGGCTATCACGCGGGCCGACGAAGTGTGGTGCGCGGACATCACCTATATACCGATGGAGAAAGGACACGCGTATCTGGTGGCGATCATGGACTGGCACACCCGCGCGGTGCTCGCGTGGGAGGTGAGCAACACGATGGACACGGCCTTCTGCCTGCGGGCGCTGCGGCGCGCGATGGCGGCCACCGGGCGGAAGCCCGAGATCTTCAACACCGACCAGGGGAGCCAGTTCACGAGCAGGGAGTGGGTCGGCGA
>JANQJH010000124.1 GCA_028281705.1 Verrucomicrobiales bacterium | reverse complement strand
TTCAAGGAGAGGCGCGTCCGGTAGAGCGTGCCGTCGACCTGGACTCTGGCATCAATCTGCAAGTGGTTGCCAAAAATCTGGATCACCGATCCTTCGCGGTGCCAATCAGTGCCCTCGTTTCGAGCCTCTTCGTCAAAGCTGTTGAGAAAATCGAGCGTAGCTCGATCCGTGCTCATGGGCACGGCAGAGGCGGCGGCGCGTCGTCGGGAGTCCAGATTCATGAAATGGGTGGGCAGGCACTTTGGCGGCATCAGGAAAGCCGTCAACTTTTTGGATTCCCTTTCTCGGCGGGAGAAGCTTTGGAAAGACGGCGCGCATGCTTGTTGAGTTCCCCTTTGGAAACGGCAGAGCATCCGGCACCAAGGCCGATTACTCCCTGACCATCATCGCCTTCCACGACACCGGGTCGGCCGACAGACCCGTTTCCAATCGCTCGGTCAACAGATCGAGCAAGGCGGGATGTCTTCCCACAAGATCGGTGCGGTGCGTTTGCAGCCCGGGCAGCACCCGTTCCGCCTCGCGGCAAATGGTGGCCACGTCACCCTCGGGACCGGCATGGCCACCCGGTTGAAGGAATTGAAGGCTGACGACGACCTCGCGATCGAAGCCGGGTGTTCCAAGCAATCGCTCCAAGAGGGGCTCATTGAAATCGTAGGCCGGTCCATCGCGGCGTTCCATCGAACAGGGTTCCACCGCCGCCACCTTCGTCCCCAGGAGCTGCCGAAGCTGTCGCGCCAGGAAATTCCGCACTTCGGTCACGGCCGGCCTCGGGCTTCCGTGGTCAATCAGGGCGACCCCACAGTCTGGACCCACACCCACGGCCTCCATCTTGGCCTCCACCAGATCGGCCAAGATCCGCGCCATGCGAAAGTCCGCCGGGGCCGTGACGTCCACCAGGCAAGGCGCCACCCGAAGCGTCAACTCGGGCCAGTCATGCGCTTCCCGGATGGCGTCCACCCGCTGGGGCAGGTATTCCGCAATGGCGGCGCTGGGACCAAAGAAGAGCGGGACGACGAGAAAGGATGCGATCCCGAGTTTCCGCCGCTCCAGGACAAAGGATTCAAGAATCGCCGCCGGCTCGCCCTGAAGTGCGGTGGCGGGGACCTTGTTCGAGTGCAGGAGCGAGACCGGGTGGACGCGGCGAGCCACGCGTTCGCTCAAACCCTGGGCCAGACGCTGCAAACTCAAGGTGGCTTCCGGCCGAAGCGACCCGTTATCCGTCAGTGTGATACAAAGAGAGTCGGAGTCCAGTTTCACAATCGGCGGAAACTCAAGGCAGCATCAGTCGCCACGGCGCCACGTCCAGCGAAGAGGTGCTTGTGGGTGCGCAAGGAAAACCACAGGCCGAGCATGTAGGCCCCTAGAAGGACCATGGCGATCGCCACGCTGAACGACCCTTCCCGGGTCAAGGCCGCCATCCCCCCGGACTGGTGAAAGGCGGCTGGGACGATGAGGCCGATCGCCGCCAGAAGGAGAAGGGCGGCTTGGATGCGGGCCCCCTTGGCATTGAACTGCTGTTCGGAATTCTTCAGCCCTCCGGCGAGGAAGGAGAGGACGAGGACGAGCAAGATATTGCCGATGATCGACCCCGTGAGCGAGGCCTTGACGATCTCCCTCATTCCATTGGAGAGGGCGACGATGGCGATGATCCACTCCGCAGCATTGCCGAAGGTGGCATTGAGCAATCCGCCGATCCCCTCGCTCGTTCGCTCTGCCAGATGCTCGGTCGGCTTCCCCATCCATCCGGCGAGAGGGATGATCGAAAGACAAGCGAGGACAAAGGCCGTCGTGGGCAGATGATGGACGTAATGGAAATAGACGGCCAGCGAGACGCAGACCAAGAGCCAATTGAGTGACGGCTTGAGCAGCGCTTTCAAAACCATTTCCAGTTTTAGAAGTCGAAGCGACCAATGGCAAGCATCCGCTCAACTCGGCGGTGACCGAGCCGTCAGGGTGTGAGTCTCGCACGGTGAGAAACCTGGCTAGGGTGATCCGGAAAGGGTGGCAGCCGGTGCGGCCGCCCGACAACACTATCGAGTGTACTCGGGGAGTTGTCGGGCAAGTGCCTCGCTTGCCGTGAGTGCCATTTCGTTAGAGCTGGCTAGGGCTTGGCGAGAATGCAGATGCCCTCACTCGCGCTCCGGGCAAAAATGCGACCCCCGGAATAGATCGGTGTCGTCCAGCATTTTCCCTCCAGGAGATCGTTCTTTGCCAACTCGCGATAACTCTTGGGGTTGGCCTCGACCACTGCAAGCTGACCCTGATCACCGAGAACGAGAAGACGATCACCGACCAAGGTCAGATGGCCGGGGCCGTAGCCGCGTTCTTCCCAGACCATCTTCCCGGTCCGGATATCGACACAGGCGAGCGGCGCCCTGCCATACTGCTTGAATCCGAAAAGCCCGTAGAGATAGCCCTCCCGGCAGACCGGTGTGCTCCAGTGATTTGCCAGGTCATTGCCGCGTTCCCGCCAGAGTTCCTCAGTCTCGAATCCGCCGCCATCGATGGGCACCACCTTGAACGCGGTGGCTCCAACCCCGTAACCGGCAGAGCAGTAGACGATGTTCTCAAAGACCACGGGAGAAGCCGCGGTGGAGACGGAAAAAGGAAAATCATGGTGCCAGAGAGCCTTGCCCGTTGCCGCCTCGACGGCAGTGACACCCTTTTGATTGAAAAAGAGAATCTGGCGCTGGCCGTGGATCGTGGTCGCCACCGGGGTCGCGTGGGTCATGAGCGCGTCACCGGTTTTCCACCGGACCTCGCCGGTCTTCTGGTCCAAGGCGATAAAAGACTGCCCTCGGCCCCCGCCGGCCAAATAGAGCCAGCCCTCATCCAGCAGAGGTGACGCGGCGTTCTTCCATTTGATGTTCCGCCCCTCAAATTCGTCGATCACATCCCGCTTCCACAGCAGCTTGCCATCCTTCGCGCTAAAGGCGGAGACCACGAGGTCCGCATCGATGACAAAGACGCGACCATCGAGGACGGCCGGAGTCGACCGCGGGCCATCGCCGCCGTCATTCCCACGGGCGCCGGAGTTGCCTCCGTCGTGGCCGTAGCGGATAAAGGTCAGGGTCTGGCTCCACTGCTCTTCTCCGTCTTTGACGTTGAGAGCGAGAAGGGTTTCATGGTCACTTCCTTCATGTTCCCTTCGCACGATGGTGTAGACCAAGGGTCCGCTGGTGACAAAGGAGCTGAAACCCGTGTTGAGGTCATGGCGCCAGGCCTCCTTTTTCAAGTCGACCTTTGCCGGTAGTGACTCGGCCGTTGATCCGTCAGCCCTGGGACCGCGGTACTGGTTCCAGTCAGCGCGCACGGAGAAAGCGGTGGCGGTGAGCGCGACGAGTATGAGGCAGCGAGAGGAAGAAACCCGAGAGAGATTCAAATTCATGACAGATTTTTTTGGATTCCTCTCAAACCGGCTACAGGAGCGAGAGTTTCACCAATTCCGTCGTCCCTGTCCTCGCAGACAAAAAAAAGGTGCTGGTAGTCTGAGACTACCAGCACCTCGAAATAGAAAACGAACTTGGATCGCGTCAGAAAATCACCGAAGAGAGGCGATTTCTAGCTCCGGCGCCGCCGCAGGAGAAAGCCAACCCCGAGGAGGGTCAAAAGCGAAGTCGAGGGTTCCGGAATCACCACGTCCAAAGTGAATTTCAGGGACGAATCCTCGCCACCGCCGGGAAAGCTCTCGAAAGCCTGGACTTCGTCGCCAATGACTTCCATGGAAAAATCCGTCATGGTGACAATGTGCGATCCGTCGGAAAAGACCAGAGAACCTGCGGGAGCGGTCATGCCACCCTCATCGTTGATCACCAGGGCGAAATCATCGGTGGTCAAGGGCTGAAGGTCGCCGACGTTGCCACCGGAGAGCTTGGCCGAGATGCCGGGATCGGCGTAGTTGTCGTTGAAGAACAAATTCAACACACTACCCGGGTTGTTGGGCGAATTATCGGCCCAGGAACCGTGCTGGAGCACGATTTCGAAATTGTAGGTTCCAGGAGTCAGCTCGATGGAGAACCGCGTGGAAGGTCCGTTGCCAGAGTTCAGGAACGAGCCTCCGACGGGACGGATGTAGGCATTCCATCCGGTGTTCCCACCGATCGTGTCACCATCAGTCTGGGTGGGGAGGATTCCTGTTTGGCCCTCGATCCAGGGAACCGAGACACCGACCAAATTGGTCACGGCCGACGCTGTTTGTAGCGCAGCGAAGCAAAGAGCTCCCGAGAGGAACAAGGTGAGCGGGCGTTTCTTCATAATTTTTCTAAGAATGATCGGAAAGCGAGACAATGTCAAGGAGCCTTACGCTTCCGAGGGGTCTAAGTTGAGAGAAGTTCAGTAGTTAGAGAAATTCGGCCTGGCAGGGCAGGCGGCCCGAAGACCGCCTGCCCCCAAGCTTTTCAGGGATTAATCCTGGACCACGCGAGCCCGATAGAAGCCCTGCTGGGCACGCGTTTCATCGGTGTCGATGAATTCCACCACGGACGCCTCACCAGCACTCTCCGACCCGATGACCTGCCAGGAATTCGGGGACAGGTCCTCGGAGTACTCGATCTCGTAAGCAATCCCGGCTACCGCATCGAACTCGATGCTCAAGCCGTTTTCGCCGTGAGCGATCCGGCTGATGTGGAAGTAATCGCTCGGATCATTCGGATTGGTTCCGGCAATGCTCTCGGCGAGATCGCTCATGCCGTCGTAGTCGCTGTCGACCAGTTCTTTACTGCTCGTGACCTGAGGCACGCCGCCATTGGCTTCAGCCGCGATCTGCTCGGGCGTGAGCGCCTGATTCCAGACCTTGACGTCATCGATCGTTCCGGTGACCCAGTGAGAGGCAGCCGCGCGGCGGATTCCGCCGATGGAGACCGTGTTGACCACGCCGGGATCAGCGAGGAAGGCCTCACCGACATCGAGAGCGATGTCGTCGAGCACGCCGTCGATGAAGACGTTGGCCGTGGCTCCGTCCTGGACATACATCAGGTGATGCCAGGTGTCGTCGAACGGCGTGGCCGTGGTGTGCGGATGGTTGACCGTCGGATCACCACCCCGGATGTAGATATCCACCGAACCGTCGCCCCCGTCGTTTGCCGTCCCGATGTTGAACAGCGGTCCATTATCGGTCGTGGACGCCTCGGAGAAGAGACGCAGATCGTTCTGACCTTCGCCGGCCACCTTGACCCACATGCCGATGGAGAACGCCGCCTGGGAGTTGTTCACGGGCAGCGGCCCGTCATTACCGTCCGGAGCAATGTATTCGAGGATCGTCTCGCGGGAGTTGTCGAAGGCGATGGCATTGCCACGGGCGCCAGGCACCACGTCGTCAGCCGTGAGATTCACCGCCGTCATGTGGTGACCACCGACCACGTCGGGCGAAACGCCGTCCGTGATCTCGTCGAGCGGCCAGTGAGCGATTGGCATCGGGCCGCCTCCGCCGCCTCCGCCGATGTGCTCGACCAAGACGCCCATGAGGATGGCGTTCCGGTCGGGGAAGTCGGCATCAATGCCATCGAGATCAATCTCGAGGAGAGACGAGCGCTGGGTGAACTGGACGACCAACTGGGAGCCGGCCACGCCACGATTACCTTCGCCCTGGACGACGTCGGGACTGTGCTCATCGGCCACGAGTGCCCCGTTGATGAGGACATCGAAGCCGCGGTCGCAGCATTTCTCGGCAAACAACAGGGAGACCTGGTAGTTCCCGCCGGGCATCACCTCGAAGTCGAAATCGAGACCCGACGGATCGTTGTTCACCGCCGTCCAGCGGATCGAGTTCAAGACCGCCTCCATGGCATCGTCCTCAGCGGTATCGCCGAAGTCGATGAGCGGGCCCCACTCGGGAATGTGGTTCTGAGCGAAGAACGAAAGCCCTGGTGTTTCCGTATCCGCCGTGAAGTTGGCGTCTCCAACGGTAAGACCGCCAGGTCCGCCGACGTTGACCGCGTAAACAATGTCGCCACTGGTGTCGACATCGGCCGGGGAGGTGATGGCACTGCTGTTCGCCGTGGTTGGGATCGCGTTCGGATCCCAGGCGGGCGCGCCCGCTGCGAGGGCCGCGATGTCCTCCGGACTCAGGGCCACGCTCCAGATGCTGAACTCATCGATCCGGCCGGCCAGGCTGTTATTACCAGCGGGATCGGAACCGATGTTGAAGGTGGCGAAGTCGCCCGGAATCGGCAGCGTGTTCTCGCCGGCGAGGACTTCCACACCATCGAGATAGACCTTCTTCTCCGAACCGTTCTTCACGAAGGTGAAGTGCTGCCAGGTATCGACTGGAGTGTCGACAGCACCGGAGATGCGCTGGGTATCGCCGCCGCAGCAACCTGCCGTGTCGAAGAAGACGGACCCGTTACCCCACGGGGTGTGGGCTTGGAACGAGCGGTCACTTGCCGCGGAAGTGGCCCAGAAGGCGCTGCTGTTCGTCACGGCAGAGAGGTTCTGGTAGAACGCCACTGTCAGCTGATCACTGAAGGCAATGGGCTCGAGGAAGGAGGGTTCGACCACCAGAGTCGGTCCGGCGGCGTCGGGACCAAAGTCGGCCGCGCCTCCGGTGAGACCTTCGCCAATCACCGCTCCATCGGTGAGCACCGCTTCGAGCCCGTTGACCAGGTCGAGCGGATTGCCAGGACCACCGTCGAAGTC
>JANQJH010000042.1 GCA_028281705.1 Verrucomicrobiales bacterium | reverse complement strand
CGAAGGGATCATTCATTGGCGCTCCGTCGAGGAAGACCGCCGTGCGGCTGGCAGCGTTGGGCCCGGCGACACGGAGCGCGGCGCCCTGGGTCGTGGGATGAACGGTCAGGGTGGACTGTCGGCGAAAAAGACGGAAACCGCCATGCCCGATGAGCCGATCGCTCACCGTGCTTCCGGCACGCAACGCCATCTCGTCTTCGTCGAGAGTGTCACCGCTGTAGCCCACGGAACCCTGCCATGGAGATGGGGCCTCGCCCGTGACGACAAAGGGTTCCAACTGGGTGTCGTCTTGGGCCGTGAGGGAGGGGAGACAAGACGCGCCGATCAATGCAAGGGCAAGGGCGAGGTGCCGAACGTGGCGCCACTTCATTCTCGAGGGAGGGTGACTTGTTCCGCGGTCTGGAGGTAGCGCACGAGTTGGACGACTTCTTCGTCCTCGAGGGTGCCGAGGAGGCCCTCGGGCATCATGGACACAGGCAGGGTTTCGCGTGACTGGATGGCGGATTTGGCCAGGACGACGGGATCCTGTCCCACAATGCGCAGCGTGACCTGACGCTCATCCTCGTTGGCCAGGTTTCCCGAGTAAGTGCGGCCGTCTCGCGTCGTGATGATGACCATTTGATAGCCTTCGGGAATCTCCTCGCTGGGATTGAGAATGTTGCTCAGCAGATAATCCAGATTGGCGCGATTGGATCCGGTGATGTCCGGTCCGATCTCGCCGCCCTCCCCGTACATCTTGTGACAGGCGGCACAGGTGCGTTCGTAGACCGCGCGGCCACGGTAGGCGTCGGCCGTCTGCACGGCGTCGTTTTGCAGAAGTTCACGGTACTTGGCGTAGGCGGCGGCGCGGTCGGCCGAAAGGTCATCGATGGGGCCCCAGATCTCGACGAAGCCATTGCCCACAACCCGTCGCAGTTGCCGGGCGACGTAGGCGGGGATGTCGCGTTTCGGCACCTCGCCGCGCTCCAGGGCTTGGGTCAGCGCCCAGCCATAGTCTGGCCGAGAAGCCAAGGTTTGGACGGCGTCCAGGCGTTCCGGCGGGGAAAACTCCTCGTAGTAGTTGAGCAGGGCCTTGGAGAAGTTCTCTTCTTCGAAGGCGGCCATGGCGCGAATGGCGGGCCGGCGCATGGCGTCCTCCTCCAGCATCATGACCAAGAGGCCTCGCAGCTCCGGGCGCTGTTGCCGGGCCAAACCCCGCAGGGCGTCGAGGCGCTGGACGATCGGGAGGCTGGCGTTTGTTAGGCGGTTGAGCAATTCCTGCGCCGCCGCGGAGTCGCCGAATTGCTGCGCCAGGGCCACGGCGATCTGGGCGACCTCGCTGTTGGCATGCGATCTCAACTGATCATAGACGCCGGCCCAGGCGGGAGGCGCGGTGACCTCAGTGCGGCCTTCGAGGCCGTCTTGCATCCCCCGCAGGATCTCGAGGACACCCTCGGACGGGGCCAGGACTCCGAGACCTTGCACCAGGACATCGAATTCGCCGGCATCGGCCAGGCGCCGGGCGATGAAATTTCTCACCAGGGGGAGACGGCTCTGTGAGGCCAGCTCGAGTGCGCGCCGGGGCGCTTGGGAGACCAGGGGCTCGACCCCGAACCAGATCATCTTGGGAATATTGTGATCCTCACGATCCTTTTCATGCCGAACCAGGGCCCTGGCCATGGCCCAGCGAGCCTGTGGGGGAACACGCTGCAAGGCTGCCGCCAAATAGAGGCGCACGACCGGCGAGGCGTCGCTCTTGGACAGGGCGATGAACTTGTCCGTAGCCGCGGTTGAGGGATTCTTGTCCTCACAGAGTAATTGAACGGCCCAGGCGCGCAAATGCTGGTCGGGGTGATCGAGCAGGCCTAACAAATCGGTTTCCGCCAGTGCTCCGGTGACATGCAAGGCCCAGAGCGCGCGCAGGCTGTAGTCCATGTTGGTCTGCGACTCGAGAATGTGGCGCAACGTGCGGCTCGCCTCCGAATCCAGTTCGCCCGTGGCGGCGCGGCCCTGGAGAATGACGCGGGCGCGTCTCGCGTGCCAGGAACTGGGCGAGGTCTGGAGTTCTGCAAGGGCGTTGTCGTCCAGCTGGGTGAGATCGCCGTAGCGGCCTTCCCAGTGCTTGGCCAGTGACTGCTTGGGGGTGATGCGGAAGACGCGGCCAGTGTCCTTGTTGAGGACTTCCTTTCCGCAGATGTCGGCGTCGTGCCAATCGAGGACGTAGAGGGCTCCCTCGGGGCCCAATTCCATGCTGAAGCCGATCCACTGCGCGTTGTTCGCCAGGATGAAATCGTCGCCGTGACGACCGATAAAGCCGGAGCCGCTGGGTTCCAAGACGTCAGCGAGGACGGCGTGCTCATGGATGTTGGCCATGAAGAGCTTGCCGTGCTGTTCCGCGGGGAAGGCATCGGAGAGATAGACCCGAGCCCCGCCGTGGGCCGAGCGGTGCCGGTGGTCGGCAATGGTGCGAATGTCAGCATAGACATAGGGATTGAAGTGCCGGCCACCTTGCCGGTGATAGATCCCGCCCGGGATGACGTGCCAAAGATGGGGAATGACACAGGCGGTGATGAAGAGCTGGCCCTTGGCGTCGTAGTCGATGCCCCAGGGATTGCTGAAGCCGTGGGCCACGACCTCGAAGACGTCCTTGGTCGGGTGATAACGCCAGACACCGCCATTGATATGGACTCCCTCGGCATCGAGCAGATCCTGGGGAAACTCCTCGCCGTGTTGGTAGAGACGCCCCTTGCCTCGAGGCTTGCGCACCACGGAAGGCGTGGCGTAACCCTGACAACCGTAGAGCCAGCCGTCGGGTCCCCAGTGGAAGCTGTTCAGAGTTTCATGGCGATCCCGGATGCCCCAGCCCGTGAGCCGGATCTCGATGTCCTCCATGTCGGCTTTGTCATCGCGATCGCGATCGGGAACAAAGAGCAGGTTCGGAGGCGCCCCTAACCAGAGTCCGTCGAATCCCACAGCGATGCCGGCGGGGAAGGGAATGCCTTCGAGAAAGACCTTCTTCGTATCGGCCACCCCATCGCGATCGGTGTCCTCCAGGATGGAGACGCGGCTGTCGCCAAACTTGGAGAACCCCGTCCTGCGCGTTTCATAATCGCGGTTCTCGGCAATCCAAAGGCGGCCGCGATCGTCCCAGCAAAAGGCCATGGGTTGCGTCATCATCGGTTCGGAGGCAAAGACATTGACTTCGTAGTCCTCGGGCACGGTCATCGCCGCGACCGCGTCCTCCGGGCTGAGGAACTTGGCTTCGCGGCCCTCGCGTTGCGCTAGCCCCCAAAGCGCGTAGGTGCCCCCTTGCTTGCTGTAGCGTCCCCACTGTTGTGTCAGGGCGATATCATTGAGTTCGCCGGTGTAGACGAGCAATCGGTGCCGGATGGTCTCGGTTTCGCCCGCCTCGATTTTCCAATCGCCGAGCCGTGCGCGCACGGGGCCGACACCGAACTGGTGATCGACCCGCCAGGGCTGGGGGAAGCCGGCGTTTTCCGAATGATCGAAGAGGGCGATGTGGGCCAGGTCCTCCCGGCCCTCGATTTGGAGACCGACGTCGAGCCACATGGCGCGCCGGCCCTCGGCCTTGGCGTTGCGCTCCCGGGCCGCATTGACGACCTCGCCCGGCATGCCTTCCCTCCAGGGCATGCGGAGAAAAAGCCCGCCGTAGTCGTACTGGTTGATGGTGACCTCCGTCTTGGCCTCGCCGTGCCATTCCAGATCCAAGACGTAGTGGTCGCCCTGGTCTTCCATGGTCCACGTTTGCGACTCCGTGAGAACGGCCTCACCCTGTTCATCCAGGAGATCATAGACCGTTTTCCACGACACTTTTTCACCGCTCTTGGTGAGGGACTCGAAGCGCGCACGGCGCCAGTGCGTTCCCTCGGGATGGTGGAAGTAATCCCGGCCGTTCAAACGGGTGAATCCCCAGTAGAGACCGGTTTGGTGTTTGTGGTGACCGGGGCTGTACTCCGTGAGGACGCCCGTACCATCCGGGGATATGATTGGATGGATATAAGGGCGAAAATCGGGCCGGGCGTTTTGCGTGAGAATGGGCGTGCGGCTCCCGGAGCGGTATACAGCGATGCGATGGGTTTCCTCGTCTAGTTCGAGCCGGAGAGGCGCCGCAAAGGCTGGTGCGCGGAGGGCGTCCGCCAGTGATAGCGCTCCCACGCATCCCAGGATGGCCAGGTGGTATCTCATGCGGACGCTTATCACGAGACGCCGTGGCGGTTCAAGGCCGATCGTCGGCGTGATCGCAGGGCGTCCGGAATAGATCTCCGAATAGGTTGTGCGAATTGATGCGGACACTCTTGTTCGCCCAATGGGCGTTCGAATAGCCGAGGGACTGAAGTCCCTCCCACTTTCCTCAATCGATCCGAACTCTGAGGAACGACAGTTAGATTCTGTCAGAACAACTCGGCGATGGGTTGCCCGTGGTAGACGTGATGGGGGCGACCGCTGAGGTCGTCCCAGGTGGCGTCGCGGGGGATGCCGAGGGCGGCGTAGATGGTGGCGGCGAAGTCCTCCGGGGTCTTGGGATCGGCGATGGGGTGGCCGCCGAGCTTGTCCGTTTGCCCCACCACGGCGC
>JANQJH010000036.1 GCA_028281705.1 Verrucomicrobiales bacterium | reverse complement strand
GATGGCCTGGGTGCGGGCGGACACGGTGACGCCCGGCGGGGACAGTGAAGACAACATGATCTTCGGGCAGTTGAGCAACGGCAACGTGCTGCACAACGGTCTCCGCGGTGCGGTCTATCACATGGGCCACTGGGGGAACGACATCGGCGGGGGCACGGTAGTGGTCGGTGAGTGGCATCACGTGGCCTACCGCTACAAGGAGGGGACGCAGGCCATTTACGTCGACGGGGTTGAGGTCGCTTCCGATGCCAAGGGGAACTTCAACGATCCGGGCGAGGTCGTCATCGGGGCCACGCGTGGTGATCAGGACCGGGACTTCAGCGGTGATCTGGATGACATCCGCATCTATGACGGGGCCGTATCCGAGGCCGAGATCCTGAATGTGGCGACCTTCCGAGCGCCGCGTGATCCGGAGAATTTCAATCCGCGATTGGAGATTGGGCCCTTGTCGAGCGTGGAAGATCTCTTCATCGAAGGGGATTTCACCCATGCGATCAACATCGGTGGCACGACGGAGGATTACCAGGTGGGGGATATCAATTTCGTCACCGATTCGCCGGGCCCTGACAACATCGAGTGGGCTGCGGTCAACCACATTGAGAATTGGGGCAACCCCAACGATTTCGGACCGGACACGGACAACACGAACTTGGCCAGTGTGGTGCATGACATCCGCTGGTCGGCGCGGCCGGACGGTGTGGTGGTCACGCTGAAGGACGTGGAGCCCGGTGCGCATCGCTTGCAGTTGTTGTTCGGTGAGAAGTGCTGTGATCGCGGGTTTGCCGTGCGCATCAATGGCGAGATCCTCCAACTGCTGGCGGGTGAATCGCCGGCACAGGATGAGGATGTCATTCTCGATGTCTTCAGTCCGAACGAACAACAAGGTGGCGACCAGAGCGGCGCTCTTGGGGCGTATATCATCTACGAGTTCAATCAGGACGCGTTGGGAGATATTGTCATCGATCTCAATGGCGCGGATGCGCCCAATCCGGATGGCAACGCCATCTTGAGCGGGGTATCCCTGGAGTTCATCCAAGGGCCTGGAGGCGGTGGCATCGAAGGGGTGTTAGGCTACTGGCCACTCGATGAAGGGACGGGTGACACGGCGACGGATGGGAGCGGCAACGGCAATGACGGGACGATTGTTGCTCCTGAGGCGGCCTGGGTGGACGATCCCGAGCGGGGCACGGTCTACCAGTCAGGTGGGGGATCCTACATCGACTTCGGAACGTTCCTTCCGGTGATCGATGTGGAGAAGGATTTCACCTGGTCGTTCTGGGTCAATCCGAATGAGACGGACAACAATAACATTGTGTTCGGGAACCGCTGGAGTCCGGATGGGACGGACTTCGCTCCGCGGGAGTTCATCAAGTTCACGCCGCGGGTGTTCGAGTGGCACTTCGATGGCGGTGGGGAGAATGTGCCCGGAGACAACACGCTGTTTGAAGTGGGCGAGTGGGCGCACAACCTGGTGGTCAAGAGTGGAGACAGCCTGACCTACTATCGGAATGGCGAAGAGGTGGCCTCGAGCACGATCACGGGCGCGCCGGTGAATGCGCAGCCGCTCTACCTCGGGGGACAGAATGGGAACGAGAACTTCAGTGGACTCTTCGATGAGGTGGCGGTCTTCGATCGGGCCCTGAGCGCGGATGAAGCGGTCGAGGTCTACGAGCTCGGGCGGGATGGCCTGCCCCTGTTGCCACCGGGCCCCGAGCCGCCGATGCCGGGCGATGCCTTCGACATCGGAAGCGTGTTCATCTCGGCCGGAGGCAACGTGTCCTTCGACTTGCCGGAAGGGGTGACGGCGGACATCGAGTACTCGACGGACCTCATCGGGTGGGAAGTGATTGCCACCGGCGTGACGGGAACCTATGAGGACACGGATGCGGCACGCGGCGCCCTCGACGTGGGTTACTATCGCGCGGTGGAGCAGTAGGTATAGAGAATAGAGTTCGGGGGGTGATGGAGGGACTGAAGTCCCTCCCACATTCCTGGCAAAATACTTGAGAATACGTCGCAAAAAAGAAAGTGGCAGGGACTTCAGTCCCTGAGTTTGGGAGGAGATGGAGGGACTGAAGTCCCTCCCACATTCCTGGCCAAAACACTTGAGAATACGTCGAGTTAATCGAGAAGCACGTAGCGAATCCACATTGGATTCTACCACGACACATTCGGCGCTTATTTCTGCGCGTTCTGCAATCGATGGTTGGAGGGCGCCTGTGGAGATCCGCACTGCGAGTACTGCACTACAAGGCCAGCAGCCCCACTAGCAAACAAAGCTAACAAGACTCTGAAGTGAACCGTCCGCCGCGCAGGAGTTTCCGTGATCGCCAAAGCAGCCGTTTTTTGATCGTAGATTCGATCATGCAATCAAACTCAACCTCGTATGGTCAAAATACTCGATCGAATCCCTACGTCGCCACACGGTAGTAGTACCGAAGCAGTCCTCCAAGACGTTCCGGCACTCCCATTGATTAAGGACGTATTTGATTGGGCTCCCCACGTGAGACCGGCGTCTCGCCGGTCTTTCTAGTAGTGTGATTGCCAGGACGACAGGCGAGACGCCTGCTCCACGTTTCTTACTCTCCCCGCTGCATGACCTCCATCACCTTCATGGCCGCGTTGTGACCGGGAATGCCGCTGACGGCCCCGCCGCGTTTGGCGGCCGATCCGCAGAGGAACACTTTTGGGTGTGCCGTCTCAACGCCCCATTGGCCTACCTCGTCGTCGGTTTCGGCGAAGGGCCAGGTGAGATCGCCGTGAAAGATGTTGCCTTTCGGTAGATGGATCTTGTTCTCCAGGTCGACCGGGCTCATGGCCTCGATGCATGGATCACCGTTGGCGTCTCTCGCCAGGCAATCTTCGATGGGTTCATCGAGAAACTGATT
The DNA here is from genome assembly GCA_028281705.1 of Verrucomicrobiales bacterium. Lineage (GTDB taxonomy): Bacteria > Verrucomicrobiota > Verrucomicrobiia > Verrucomicrobiales > DEV007 > JAACDM01. Next base: position 4,305 of record JANQJH010000036.1, on the reverse strand, counting down.
GATTCCAGCGAGATATCTCGCCAGGACCTCATTGCGAACCGCTTCGTTATCGCGTTCAAATAAACGATAGGGCGTGTCCAGACCGAATAGAGTGAGCGTTTGAAAGCCGCGCCGGCGTAGATCTTCCGAGAGGATAGAGTCGTCTGTCAGGGTATGGCAGTAAATTTCTCCCGGTGGTTTGGTGGGGATCTTGCCATCGACCGTCTCGCGATAGCTGGTCAACATTTGCTCATACCCTTCATCGATATGGACAGTGCCGGCGAAGGCTTCGGCCGGCGTGCAGCCTTTCGAGCGTAGGCGAGGCAGGCGTTCGAGCAGCATGTTCACCTTGAATCCGGCGCCTTCGACACCACCGGGCGCGTTCGCTGAATTCTCTTCCCCGGTGAGTTCGTCGAGAATCCGTGCCGAGGCGTTGCAAAGCACGAAATGAGCATCCGTCTCCACGGTTTTGCCGTCGAGTTCCATCACGATGGAGGAACGGCGTTTGCCGGGGTTCACACCGGTGACCTTGGCGTTCTTGATGATCGTCACCCTTCCAGTGGCCGAGGCGACGCGAGTGAGTTCATCCACCAAGGCACCCATGCCACCTACGGGAACGCGCCATTCGCCGGTGCCGCAGCCGATCACGTGGTAGAGAAAGGAACGATTTTGTAACAGTGAGGGGTCGTGAGGAAAGGTGGAGACACCAATCCTCCCGTCCGTGAAGACGAGGCCCCGGATGAGGTCATTCGAGATCAAACGCTCGATGACGTTTCCCAGCGGCTCTTCGATGAGAGCTTGCCAGGCCGCGCCACCGTCTGAGCCCATGCTGCGGCGCATGTCTTCCTTGGATCTCAGTGGCGTCGTGAGGCTCGGCCAAACGACCGATGCCAGTTTCTGCTGCATTTGCTGAAGCTCAATGTAGCCCTCGTAGTCATCGCCGTTCCCCGTGAGGGCACGGAAGGCCTGCCGATTGGCGTGCTCATCGCTCGTGCGGATGAGCAGCTCTCGCAAGCTCCCATTTTCGATCACGGGCGTCCACGAAGCGGTTTTTCGCGATCGGAGCTTCAGTACCAGATTGAGGTCGTGGATGATCTTGGAGTGGAAGAGGCTGACGAGGTAGGAATAAACGGAGAGTCTAGCGTTCACACCAACGAAAGCCTGTTTCGACTGGGTGGCTCCCCCGATCTCCGGGTTGCGTTCCGCGATCAAGACGGACAGTCCCGCCCGGGCAAGATAACAAGCTGCCACAAGCCCGTTGTGTCCGCTCCCAATGATCACGGCGTCGTAAGATGTCTTGATGGGACTCAGTTGCATTTCTTTCCACACCAGAGGCGAAGGCCGCAAACTAAGGAAGTCACGAAAAGGGGATTTGCCATAGCTGCTACCTTTTTCGATTCCGCGGCACGGGGGCAGGGTGTTTTGATAAAATGACCTGTAGGCGGGACACCACTTCAGGTTCCTTGTCGGCCAGGTTCTCCCGTTCCTCTGGGTCGGCTTCGTAGTCGTAGAGTTCGTATTCCGCTGCCGCGTCGTTCTGACCACGCCACTCGACGAGCCGGTAGCGTTCGGTGCGGACGGCGCGGCCGAGCTTGGCTTTGGGGTAGGCGTGGTAGGCGTGGTCGCGGGCGCGGGCGGATGGATCTTTGAGCACGGGAACGAGACTGACACCATCCTTGGGCTGTGGTCCCTGGGGCGCGGGCAGTCCGGCGAGTTCCGCCAAAGTGGGAAACACATCAACGCTTTCTGCGAGTTGTTTGGTGGCGCTATTCGGTTTGGTGATGCCGGGCGCTACGATAATCAGTGGAATGCGATTGGCCTGTTCGTAATTCGTGTGCTTCGTCCAGATACCGAGGTCGCCGAGGTGGAAACCGTGATCCCCCCAAAGGACAATGATGGTGTTGTCTGTCAGCCCGAGTGTGTCCAGCGCCGCCGTCACCTTGCCGATTTGGGCATCGACGTAGCTCGTGCTCGCGTAGTAGCCGTGGATGAGTTGACGGGCGAGGGCTTCGTCGATCTGGCCGTTCTCGGGCACGGGTTTGTAGGCGCAGATTTCGCCTCGGCGTTTGCCGGCTGCCGCTGGTGCGTTTTTCGGGAGATCCGTGAACTCCGGCAGGGGAAGTTTTCCGGGATCGTGGAGATCCCAGTAGCGCTTGGGCGCGCTAAAGGGCAAATGCGGACGGACGAAGCCGGTGGCGATGAAGAAGGACGTGCCCTCTTTGTCCCGGCGCTCCTTGGCGGCACGTAGTCTGGCGATGGTCTCGCCGGCCACCCTGCCATCGGCATAATCGTCATCCTTGGCGTGGGGTGATTCAAAGGCTGCACCACGCGGAAGACGGCGGATTTGGCCGAGCCTCTGATTGGTGAAGAGCGCCTCTTCCCGGGTCAATTGGCCGCCATTGGTGCTCTCGGGATCGAGATACTCGATGACCTTGTCTTTGAAATGAGGAATGGAGAAGGATTCGGGGTCGCCTTGATTTCCATGACCGACATGAAAAATCTTGCCTAACGATTCCGTGCGATAGCCGCCGTGTTTGGCAAAGTGTTGGGGCAGGGTAACGGCATGGGGAAAGGTCTGCCGAAGACGACTCCCGAGGCCATAGAGCCCGGTGGAAGTGGAGTGGGAACCAAGCATTAAGGTGAATCGTGACGGGGCGCAGACCGCCTGGTTGCAGTAGGCGAGGTCAAAACGCATCCCGCGGGCGGCGAGCGCGTCCATGTGCGGGGTCTTGGCATGAGGATCACCATAGCAGCCGAGCGCAGGTTTGAGATCGTCCACCAGGATGAGGAGGACGTTGGGTTTTTCCATCGCCTCCGCCAAAGGAGAGAAGGCGAGGCAGGAGAGAAGGCGGGGGATGATGCCAATGACCAGTTTCATGAGTTCTCTTGGGGGTTGGATTGGATGCGGTGAGCACCCGCGACAGGATGGACGACCATGCTTTCGACCTCCGCGTCGTGGCGTTGTCGAGAGGCTGTGACGATTCTCTCCGCGAAGCTAGCAGCGTGTTCTTTGGCAACGAGATGGATCGTGCTTCCGCCAAAACCGCCGCCCATCATCCTCGAGCCGGTGGCACCCAGCTCAGAAGCGAGTTCGACCAAGTGATCGAGCTCCGGACAACTCACCTCGTAGTCATCCCGCAGAGAAACATGGCTCTCATGCATCAGCCGGCCGGCTTGGTGAACGTGATCGTTAGAAAGTGCCTCGACAAATCGGCCGACGCGAGCGATCTCCGTCACCACGTGGCGCGCGCGTTTGAAGACGCGTTCTCCCAAGCTTGGTCTCGCCGCGATCACCTGCTCGAGACGGACGTCTCTCAAGGCCGGAACATCGAAGTGTGAGGCTGCGGTCGCGCAATCGGCGTGGCGACTCGCATACGCGCCCTCGACCAAGGCGTGGCGGATTCCCGAGTTCACCACGACGATGGCGTGACTGCCAGGCAGGGCGATCGGGGAGATCTCACGCGTGCGGCAGTCGATGCACAGAGCGTGGTCGTTGATGCCACCATTCGAGGCTAACTGATCCATGATGCCGCAGGGAACGCCGGCCCATTCGTGTTCCGCTTGCTGGCAAAGGGCGGCTCGATCTTTCAGCGATCGGGCCCGGTCAGAAAGCGCTTCGATCAACAAGGCGGTGGCAGATTCCATCGCCGCGCTGCTGCTGAGGCCGGCTCCCTCCGGAATGGTGGAATCAAACACCGCTTCGAAACCGGGAATCACGTGGCCATCGGCACGATACGTCGCCACGACCCCGTAAACGTAGTTAGCCCACGCCTCATCACCGCGGAGCGGCTCGCGGCGATTGAGAGAAACGGTGATCGGCTTGCCTTTGATGGAACTCCAGAGCCGTAATTCCGGTTTCTCGATCGGTCTCGCGGCGGCGAAGACGTGGCGATCGATGGCAGCTGGGAGAACAATGCCGTCTTGATAGTCGACATGCTCGCCGATGAGGTTGATGCGTCCGGGCGCACACACGATCACGCCGGGCTTCCCGCCCGTGGACGAACGGAAGCGATCGGCGATCGAGGACGGGTGAGCGACAGTGGAAATGAGACTCATCGGAATGGACTGGATCACCCATACTCCACGATTAGGAGGAATCGACAAGCACTCTGGCTTGAGGAAACGGACACGGTTCCGTAGAAACGGACATGCCGATTCCCAGACACCGGCCAACCAGTAGACCAATGAAATCTTCGAACATTCCAAGACGCACCTTTCTCACAACCACGGCTGCCGCGGCGGCAGGCACGGCCACTCTCGGCGAAGTGAGAGGCTCGAGCACTTTGAAGGCGGCCATGATCGGCTGTGGAAGTCGCGGCACCCATG
>JANQJH010000437.1 GCA_028281705.1 Verrucomicrobiales bacterium | reverse complement strand
GCAAACTACGAGAGCATGACCTCACCCCTGGGTGATTTTGAATTGGGACTGAGCAATCAGGGAGAAACCATCCGTGTGGTCGATGCCTCGGGCAACCTTGTCGATCAGGTCGACTATGGTTCGGGCGGCGAGTGGCCCGAGCTGGCCGATGGCCTCGGCTCCAGCCTGGAACTCGTCCATCCCGACATGGACAACAACCTGGGATCCGCCTGGCGCGACAGTGACGAGAGCCAGAAGTCCGAGCTGCGCGAGTACAGCATGCAAATGCGCTACGAGAGCAGTGGCGTGTGGCACCCCACGAGGGATGATGAGCTGCACCTCCACCTGGTCGGGGAAGGCTACATTCTGCTCAAGGACGTCAGTTTTGCCCGGCCCGTGAGCCTGTTCAATCCCGACAGCACGAACCTGCTCTTGAACTCCGATAAGGAGTCGGTGAATTCCAAGAGCGATAGCGGCTGGGTCTTTCAAGGCACGCACGCCCTGGGCCACTACGCCGACGGTGAAGTCCATTTGAAGGCCACCGGCCGCGGTGATAACCGCGCCAACCGGGTCGAGATTGACATGGAGAGCCTGGGTTCCTCCACCGAGGCCGTCCTTACTTTCCAGGCACGCTGGATCTATGGGAAACCCCGGATGATCGCCCAGACCGCGGATCACGCCTGGTCCCATGAGTTTCTCATCGACGTCCCTACCAATCTGGGCACGCCGGGAGAGGCCAACACCGCGGCAAAGGAAAGCGCCCCGCCGCAAGTCGATCAACTCTGGCACTCGCCCGCCGTCCCCACGGAAAACGATGACGTGGTCGTCAGTGCCAAGGTCTCCGCCGCGGACGGATTGGAAGCCGTCAGACTGGCCTACATCGATGACAGCGCCGGCGGGAACGAGGAGTCCCTCTTCCGCAAGTGGAAACGCAATGAGATGAATGACGAAGGCGCCGACGGCGACGCCGTAGCCGGCGATGGCATCTACAGCGCCACTATCAGTGACATGAAAGTAGACGGCCGCATCGTTGTCTTCTACATCGAGGCGGAGAGTCAGGGCGGCGAGGAATTTGTGTTCCCTCAAGGCGGCTCCGAGAGACCCGCCATGTATGTCGTCGATGACATGACGGACAATTTTGAACTCCGCACGGTCCGGGCCGTGGTTGGCCAGCGAGATCTGGAAGCCATCTCCAGGGGGAGTACGGCGAAGTTCGAGGGCAAGTACCCACGCTCCTCGAACCACTACTGGAACAGCACCGTGATCTACAACGAATCCGAGATCTACTACAATGCGGTCATCCGTTCCGCGGGTAGCCCGTTTCACACCGGCGACCGGGCCAACCTGGGGCTCAAGGGGAAGTGGAAGATGCCCAAATCCAACGCCTGGCGCGGACGCATCAAGACTACCTACGATCAGGATCCCACCTCGGGACGCGCCCACAACGATCGGGTGATCCGCTATTGGCTCTATCTGCTAGGCCACAAGATCAACGATAACGAATTCATCAAATTCGCCGTCAACGACGAGCGTTGGGTCACCCGCGAGGAAGTAGAGACACCGGGTTCCTCCGATTTCATGAACCGCCTGTGGGAGAATGGCAACCAGGGCCACATGTACCGCATCGATGACGAATGGGATTTCGGAGACAACCTCGATAGCCAGCGGAACTCGAGAAACGCCGAGTGGAACTACAAGTCACCCAACGGGCATCGGCCGGGCCGTTACCACAGCGAGTACATGCTGCGCTCGCGCGAGACGGAGTACGATTTCTCCGGACTCATCGACGGCTTCCGCATCCTCACAGAAACCGATTACACCCAGGAGGA
>JANQJH010000008.1 GCA_028281705.1 Verrucomicrobiales bacterium | reverse complement strand
TCGTTCAGCGGCGTGTAGGGATTCCCCTGGCCGGCGAAGCGAAATTGATTCTGGTGATGTCGATCCAGATAAACCGTCACGACGCCCTCCGCTTCGCCCTGGATTCGGGCCTCGTACTGATGACTCCAACCATATCCCAGGTCCCCGCGCCCCTTGGCCAGAAAAGAGTTGTAGGTCAGGTTGAAGTCGAGTGCGCGGGAACTCTGGATATTGATCAGATTCAGTTCCTGAATGAAGGCGCCGGTCGCTGTATCCACGGAGTTCCCATCACGACTTTCCAATCGTGGGCGCGTTTCATTGGCAAGATCGAATGCCCCATGACCCCTGATAGCGATCACGAGTTGCAGACAAAAACAGAAGAGAACTGCTTGGATAGTTTTCATTGATTGGCTAAATGCGAGACTGGTGTCTAGTGGTCATCTTCAGGGCTTGATCGGTTCCACCCTCAGCACCATGAAAAGCTTTCGTTCAGTAGGGAGAGCCGGCGCCGTCGCGCTGACGTGAATGCGCCCGTCGGACCCCGGCGATTCCGCAATGACCGCATTCTCATACCAGGTGGACAGATCGGAAGAATACGAGACCGACCACTTCAGGCCGGATGCTAACGGATTACGCAAGAAGGACAAACGGCGTTTCGCCGAATCGAAAAGCAGCGGATTCTCGGAACGAAGCGGATCGGTCGCCAGGAAATATTCCAACCGATTGTTGAAGCCATCGCGATCGGGATCGGCGAAGGATCCCCACCGATCCTCTGCCCCAGCATCCTGAAGGATCTCATAACCGAATGCCTGGGTCTTCCACATCATCTCGGGATGGTCGTGGGCGATTCCTCCAAAGGGCCGGTCAAAGAGATAGACGGGCCCATCGCTGTGAAGTCTCAAAACGAGCACACCCAATTCGGCATCCACGTACCAAGACTCTTCGCCGGCCAAAACCGCGCGCTCAAAATCCGGCGCTGGCTGACCCCTTCCCGCCGTGGTCGCACCGTATAGATAAGGGTTCCCAGTGAAGGGAAGCTCCAACTCGACAAAGCCCGGTGCGACGCCCTCAACGGCGATGCGAACGCCATCGGGAAGCGGGTCGAATCGAGACACGATGAACGGCTGCTCATTGGGCACATATCCCGAAAGACTTGGAGCCTGCCCACGGAGCCCGGTTTCCTGCAGGAGATCGATGCGGTCCTCACCCAGGAGAACGGTGAAACCCAGTCCTTCTTCGGCACCCGGCGCGCCGGTGAAACTCAGGTACTGAAGGTGTTCCAATGGGGTGACCCACCCGTTAATCTCCGAATCGAATTCGGTTTCCGGCGTCATGACGAGGGGATCGTTTCCGTGAATCAAAACAGGAACTCCATCTCCCCGCAGCGTGCCGCCGGCATCGGTGAAGCCGCCTAACAACTGCAAGGGTTCCGTTATTCGGCAGGGCTTCGTGTTGCGGAATGTGAGGTTCTCCACATGACTCCGGGGATGGAGCCGCGTTCCCAGCATGACGATACCGGCGTCACGTTGATCAATGAAGTCGACATTGCGCAGAGACGGAGCTCTCAAGTCATCACCGGGCACGAGATGCACGCCGCCGGACAATGATCTGCCGATAGTGGGGGGCTTTCCATTGATATTCGAGGTCTGGCCCACGATCACGGAATCTTCCAGGGCCGACTGAAAGAGAATGGCGCCCGCTCCGTTGTCCGCTAGGCTTGCCGCCTCTAGACGATGCCCCGGCACCTCCAGCCAAACGCCTGCAAGGGAATTCTTGTAGGCCGTGAACACCTCGAAATCCATTTGCCGGGGGTGGTGGTTCTCCACGAACAGGCCGTATCCCGAATTGAGAGCCGGATAGCGGTAGTGCGCCGTCGCTGCATTGGAACAGCTGTGGGCGGTATTCCGTGAAAACTCTCCAGACCAGTGGTCGCCAGACCCCGGCCCATCGAAAAAGAAACCCATCCCGTTGAGAACTCCCGCCGCATGATTCCCCACCAGGATCTGGTCCGGACTACGAAGCCAAAAGGCACTTGGACGACCCTCTGATTGAGTGGATCCATCGCCCGCACTGACGGGAAAGGCAAAGTCCGCCAATGCGAGCGCGCGCGTTAGAATCGCCAGATTGTTGACGAAACGGTTTCCCGATTCGCTACCGTCTTCCGCCGGCACAAAGGCATGAGACCAAACGTCGTAGCTGACATTATGGTCTACGAGAACATTGGATGATCCATGCACCACGATGGCCCGATGGTAGGAGTGGTGGACGCTGCTCCCCCTTACATAGTCCCCTTGGCGATCGCCCGTGAGATGCCAGTGGACCGGGTAACGTCCGGCATGGCCTTTTTGGCCCATGCGGTAGAATTCCACGCCCTCGATCTGGACGGCCGTGCCCGGACCGAACATCAGGTGTCCGCCGAATGCGGAAGCCTCCGAGGCTTCGTCTCCCTGAATGACAATGTTGCGCGTCAGGCAAGCCACTTCGGCACGCTCGTCGATCGTGTGGCCGCCGATGCTCTGAAGTTCGCCCCAGTGGTCATGACGCAAGGGCGGCTCGAAATGAATGACGCCGTTCTCCACAGAACGCACCGTGACTTTCTCCGCCTCGGTGGGATCGAACCCACTGGGGGCGAGGACGAGCTCGTCCGCCACTCTCCAGTCAACCTCGTCCGTAACGCGAAGCTGACGGGCCCCGGCTGGTGCATGCCCCGCAAGTGAGGTCCAGTGGCGGGCCCCGGCACGGGCTCCGTGCAATTCCAGACGCCCATCGTGCATCACGCCGATGCATTTGGTGCCCATACGTCGTCTCCCTTCCCCGACAATACTTTCTTCCTCGTCGGTCCCCGTCAACGTGATCACCGCCTCGCTCACGTGAAGGGCATCCGGCGCGCCGATGGAGAGAGTTCCTCCGTCAATCAAGATCCAACGAGAGGACAATGTCAGATCTTTTTCCGCAAAGGTCAGCCGCCCTCGCACAATCAATCCTCCGAGATCCGGTGGATTCGTATCGAGGACGACATGATGCTCCGCCGGTATCGTGACGACCTCTCCCTCCATGGGCGGGAAACCATGCCAAGTCACGGGATCCGACCATGGCTCAGGGGAAAAAACCGGCCCGACCCCGGCTTCGGCCCAAACGGCGCCCACCAAGAAAACGGAAAACGCTTGGAAACGACCTCCTCGCAGGTGGGATGGTTTCACCCTAAACATGACCAACATACCGCCATTCAACGCTGGCGTCATCGACACCGCGACCGTCTTCCACAGCGCCAACCGAGAGTGCCGGTTCGAAGCTGAGACCCGCCGCCAAGGTACCTATGACCGTGCCCTCGAACAACGACGGAATCTCAGCCTCGAATCCTTCGCCACTGATCATGGCAGCGATCATCGAACGATTCCGTCCGGCCTCACGGTCGAGATTGAAGCGAAACCCGATGAGAAGGGAACGCCAGTGTGCCAATACCCCGACGGCGTCGAGAGGAGACGCCGTAACAAGCGCTGCCTCCAGGAGAGAGAATTGGAGCGTGGGGTTCATCTACCTACCAGGTGATGCTCGGAAAACGTGGTTTTGTTTCACAGAGAAGGCATGAATTCCGCGAATTCTTGTAAATCGTCGACGACCGTGCCCATGCTGCGGTGCCCCGGTCCCCACTCCATGCCCTCCTTCGAGCAAGAATCTCAGCCCCCCAAAGATGGAATCTTCCCCGCCACACGCTGGACCTTGATCCACCGCGCCCGGATGCCGGGCGGCGAAGGCGAGGTCGCGATGGAGGAACTCTGTCGCCGCTACTGGTTTCCCATCTACGCCTTCCTCCGTGGGCGCGGGTGCCGTAAAGAAGAAGCTGAGGACGTGACTCAAGGGTTTTTTCAACTCTTGCTACGGCAGGGCCTCTTCCAAGCGGCGGACGCGGAACGTGGACGGCTCCGTTCGTTCCTCCTCACGGCGTTGAAGAACTACCACGCGAGCTACCTCCGAAACAGCCGCACGCAAAAACGTGGTGGCGGGGACGACGTCCTTTCCTTCGATATCGAAGACGCCGAAACACGATTTGCCGGTCAGCCAATCGATACCGATGACCCCGAGAAAATCTATCTCGCCGCCTGGGCCCGAACGCTGATCGAGCAAGCGCGAGAAAAACTGCGCGCCGGCTACCTCAACGCACCCCGGCCGGAGGTAGCCCAGGCACTGGATCCCTTCCTCGAACCAGGCGAGGATCGGGTGCCCTATCAAGAGTTTGCCAAGAACTTCGTCATGAGAGAATCCTCGCTCCGCGTGCAAGTGTTTCGCCTGCGACAAAAACTGGGCGATCTCTTGCGGGAAGAGGTCCGGCAAACAGTCGATTCGCCCGAGGACGTGACCGAGGAGCTGAATTGGCTCAAGCGCCTCCTGGTGACGTGATCAGGAGTTCCACCCCCTGGGGCACGAGTTCGGCATCGCGCCCTCCCACAATCATCACATCTCCGTTCTTCAATCGCGTGGCGCTATGATGGACACGGGCTCGGGAAAGGCCTGGCACGCCCCTCCATTCTTCGGTCTCTACATCAAAAATCAGCGCCTCATTGGAGACGTGGGAAGGCCCGCCCTTAACCATTCCACCGACCACCAGGACGTTGCCGTCTGCCAACAAGGTCGCCGTATGATTCGATCGCGGTTGGGGAAGCGGACTCGTCACCCGCCACCGCTGGGTCACGGGATCAAACAGCTCGACCCCCTCCGTGAGGCCACTCGAGCTACGTCCCCCGACGAGGAGCACACCACCACCCAAGAGCGTGGTCGCCGACGATGAAGTCCGCTCCTCGAAGGGGGCACTGATTTCCTGCCACGTCCCGGCGCTTGGATCGAACACGCTGCCGCCTCGACGTGGAGTCGGGGCACGCCCTCCCACGACCAAGACGTCACCGTTCGGCAAGACGGCCCATGAAGCACCCGAGGCCGCATGAGTCGATGGCCCCACGGGAGACCAAGCGTCCTGACCCGGCCGATAGCGTTCGACGCTCCCATCCTCTCGACCGCCTCCAGCAAGCACACTGCCATCAGACAGCGAGAGGCGGACGCCACCCGCACGCGGGCTCGCCATCGAACCCGCCGCGGTCCACATGCCGGTTGCCGGATCATAGAGTTCGCAAAGGGCCAGGGGCGCACCCCCTCGGGCCATTCCCCCCGCCACTAGCACCTTGCCCGTGGGCAGCACGGATAACGTGAGACCACGAGTCCGTGGCGTCCGCATGGAACCGGTCCAACTCCACGTTTTTTTGTCAGGATCGTAGAGACGGCAATCGGAGAGAGCCACCGCCTCTCTAACGGATGGGTGGGCTTCCCCTCCGGCGACAAGCAACCTTCCATCGGGCAAGAGAACGGCCCCGTGATGACGAAGGGACCTAGGCTCCGGGTCCACCTTCGCCACCATGATCTCCGGCACCGCCGTTTCGGAGCCGGCCGGCCAGATCTCGAGCGCTCGCTCCGGAGCGCTGTGTAGCAGGGCCCGGTCCCGGCCCATTCCATCGCGAGCAAACTGAATCCAGTTCGCGGATTGCCCAAGTTGGAAAGAGAGATGTTCGCGCCGCGGCATCTTCTCGGACTCGCCCCGCGCAGGAAAGAGTTTCAGCGTGGCATCGCCACTGGTACCGATCAGCGTCTGATCATGGGACACGGCCATCGCCGTGACAGCGCTGAGGTGGGCAGGCCAACCCAGCGCGGGACGCTCTTTCCAGGTCGCCGTGTTCCAGACGCGAATGCGTCCGTCCTCATTGCCTGTGTAAAGCAGACGCCCATCTCGAGCAAACGCCATGACCGTGTCGTAATCCCGGGGCTCACCGCCTAGCCAAGTGACGATCTTCTCCGGTTCGGCAAAACGATGAATCGACACCCGCGGGCCGAAATCGGTCGAGGCCACCCAAACACCATCCGGCGAAAGCGCATGGCGGGCAAAAGCACTGGATGCTTTTCCCAAATCACCACTCCAAGCGATCGTCTCCTTCTCGAAATCCACGCAGAAGAGCCGGCCCGCCAGCACCCCGACAAGACGGGTTTCATCTCGCGATAGAACGCCCGCTCGCGTCTTGCCGTCGTGCCAAAACGGCACCTCTCCCAGGACTCGAGTCTGTTCGTGCCATATTTCACCCTGCTTGGCCCAAACGACCACGTCCCCACTGACGCGATCCTGTGTGACAGGCCGCCCGCCGCTGAGCACTGCTAGAGGAGCATGCCGCTTTACCAAACGGCGTTGCCAGCGCGTCTCCAAATCCAAGACAAAGACGTCCCGGCCAACCTCGTGGATCACCAGGCGCCCATCGACGGAGGCAGCCGGATGGCCCAAGTCGTAAGTGGTATCCAAGTAACCGATCCGAACCTGCGGCCGGACGACATGCCTGTACCAACGGCGGATCACGCCATCGCCGCCCGCTGTTAGAAAGGCGCCTTGAGTGTCGAACACGAGGCCGAGAACGCGTTTCTCATGTCCGTAAAAGAACCAGGCACGGCCGTCCTGAGCAGAACGAGTCATCAATTCGCGCGGCGGGGCATGGGCCCCTCGGCCATCGACCGGCTGACAACGGGAAGGACTGATCTCGTCATCATAGGTGTTCGTTTCCCGGCCTCTGGGATTCCCCCGTGTAAAATCGTAAAGTCGCACCACACTATCGTCGCCCACCATTCCCAGACGCCGTTCCGCGGAATCGATGGCAAGCCCGTGAATCGGAAACTGGAACTCATGATCGAAGAGAACCCGGCCACTGGACACATCAAGCACGCGAACCGATTGCTTCAGCGCCGCCCCAGCCGTGAAAGCGAGAAACCGGCCCGTGTCGGAAAGCGCTAGAACACCGGGATATTCGCGGCCGGGCATCGAATAGATGGGTACCGGGATCTCAGCTAGATCTCCCTCGGCGCGAAAAACGTGAAGCGTCCGCTCCCACGAGCCGGGATCCGTGTTCACTTGATGGAGCACGAATACCTGGCGGTCAGCCGAGATGCCCAGAGGGGCACACATCTGACGCAGGGGCGTACTTGGGATCTCTCCACCCGCACCCTCGACTCCCTGAAAATCGAGGATGAACGCTCCAGGTTCGGGACTCGGCGGCGGCGCCACACTACCATTAAAACCAAAGAGAAACCGCTCATCGTCAAGCCAACCGAACTGCGGCAGGCGGCTCGTTTTCTCATAGAGAACGCCAAGCGTCTCAGTGTCGAGGACGCGCAAGAGGTCACCGCAGGCATACGCTAGCCGTTTCTCATTTGGGGAAAAAGATATTCCGTGGAAGCGCTCGGCATTGCCGTGACTCTCCGGCAGTGCCGGTAGAGGACGTGCGGCCACCGCTTCCCTCCCGTCCATGTCCCGCACGTGAAGACGGCCATCCCGGGAAATGAGCGCGATTCGCTGACTGCCGGGCAAAAAGGCGAGACACTGCGGAGCGGTCTCACTGCCCTGGCCCAGACGAAATGCATGGACTTCATCCCCCTGGCAATGACCGCTCAGAAGGCGCCAGTCAAAACCACGAAGTCCCGGATCGATCGACGCCAGAAGCCGTCGCGCCTGACCGAAGTCGTGGTGCTCCCGTGCCGCCAATGCCTGGGCCAGCACAGCGGAGTAGGCAGTGCGGCGTTCCGAGTCCGCCGCACGGCGCTCGGACTCCACCGTGCCCATCAGCTTGATCATGAATCCGACACTCAGGAGAAGAATGGTCAGAAGCGACGCCGTCGCCAGTCGATGCCGTTTGATCAACAGGAGGAGCTGCCCGACGGGACCCACGGTCTCCGCGCTGGTGGAGAACCCGGTCTGATAAGACGTGATGTCCTCAACCAGCGCCGGGACGCCTTGATAGCGCTGCCTCCGTTCGAGAGCCAAGGCCTTCATCGCCACCGAGGCGATTCCTCTGGGCACTTGCCCTCCGGGACAGTGGGGCACGCCCGCTCTCCTCCCCTTCACCCCATCGGAATGAATTCCCGTGGGAGGCTCGATGCTTCCGCTGGAGATCTTCTTCAGCACTTCCTCCACGGAGGCGCCATCCACCGGAGGTCGTAATGTTAGAATTGCATAGAGGATCCCGCCGAGGGAAAAGATGTCTGACAGGACATCGATTTCATCGACGCGACCCTGGGCCTGCTCGGGCGACATGTAGCGCGGCGTACCCATGACCACGCCATCCATCGTGAGACTCATGCCGGCCGGCTCGTCACCCAGCCCAGCCAGTTCGCCATCCCGGTTCTTGGACTTCAGTTGAAAGACCGGCGCCTCATCTCCCTCCAGTCCGGCGAGTCCCCAATCCATCACCAGGACCTCGCCAAACTCGCCCACCATCACGTTGGCCGGTTTCAGATCGCGGTGCACCACTCCCTGGGAATGGGCGAAGGCCATGGCATCGCAAACTTTGAGAAAGATCGCAAGCAATTCATCCAGCGTATGCTCTCGGCAATCATCCGGACCGCCCTGGCGCAGGCCGTCCAAAATCGCCTGCAGGGTACGGCCCCGCACCAGCTTCATCGTGTAGAACTGCGGGATCTCGCCCTCCCAGACGATGTCATGAATGGGCACAATGTTTGGATGCGCCAAACGCGCCAGAACATGCGCTTCGCGGACGAATCGTCGACGCATGGCCTCATCGGCATAGGCGTCGAAGGTCATCACCTTCAGGGCAACCTTGCGCCCTAACTTCCGGTCCTCCGCCACCAAGATGCTACCCATCCCTCCACGGGCGATGGGCGTGCCCAGGGAATAGTTCTCTTCGTCTTGGCTGGATGAGCCGGCTTTGTTGTTCTCTGCCATCTGATCTCCCGGTAAAGAATCCAAGTCGCCTCCCCATCCTCTCCCGGGCGAACGCGCTCCCGGCCGCCGACGCCGCCTAACTACTTCGCAATCCGGGCCTCGAGCTGGCTCCGAGGAGGATCGAAGGAACGCTGATGCCGTTCGGCCAACGCACGGATGGCGGCGAGCACCTCGGGTTGATCCGCGGCCACATCAAATTTCTCCGCCGGGTCTTCCCCCAGATGAAAGAGCAAGGGAGGATCGTGCCGCCTCGGCTTCTGACCTACGTACTCGGTCTTGGTTGTGAAATGCAGTTTGTACTCGCCCAGACGAACGGCGTGAAGCTGTTCTCCGTGGTAAAAAAACATCTCCTGGCGCGGTGAATGCCCCTTCCCCGACAGGACCGGGGCCAGGCTCCCACCGTCATACACCCGGTCACTGGGCACCGTCTGTTGCGCGAGATCGAGAAAGGTGGCAAACACATCCAAGGTGCTCCCCATCTCGTGAATGATGCCCGGTTCCACATACCCGGGCCCCCAGAAGATCGTCGGCTCCCGCATCCCGCCCTCCCAGGTACTGCCCTTGCCATCCCGCAAATGCCCGGCCGAACCGCCATGGGTTTTAAAGGGCAACCACGGCCCGTTGTCCGAAGTGAAGAGCACCACGGTGTCCCGGTCTAACTGATGGTCTCGCAAGGTCTTTAACACTTGCCTCACCGACCAATCGATCTCCTCAATAACATCCCCGTAGCGCCCGGCCTGACTCCTTCCCGAAAAAGCTCCCGAGGCAAAGATGGGAACATGCGGCATGCTGTGCGCCAGATAGAGAAAAAAGGGTCTTCCCGGCGTCTCGGCCTGTTCTTCAATGTAGGCCACGGCTTCCCGAGTGTAATTCCGCGTGAGGTAGGATTGATTGGGCGAGCGTTCGAGAATCTCCGTATCCCGCATCAGGGGCACGTTCCAATAAGCGCTTTCCGGCTTCATGAGGCCGGCACGCCCCTTCGGACCCTTGTTAGGCACACGGTCCATGTCATTCGAATAGGGAATGCCGTAGTAGGAATCGAAACCATTGGCCGTCGGCAGAAACTCCGGCAGATGCCCCAAATGCCATTTGCCCACCGCCGCCGTGGCATAGCCGGCCTCTCTCAAGGCTTCGGCCACCGTGATCTCACTCGCCGGTAGTCCGCTGGCGGAATCGGGGAAGAGCACCCGCCGTTTGTCCGAACACATCCCGTTGCGAATGGGTAGTCGCCCCGTCAGCAACCCGGCCCGGCTCGGCGTACACACAGAGGCCGCCGCGTAAAAGTTCGTCCACTTCTGTCCCTCAGCCGCCATGCGATCCAGATGCGGCGTGTGGATGGTGGGGTGCCCGAAACTGCTCAGATCACCATAACCCAGATCGTCGCAGAAAATGATGACCAGGTTCGGCTTGGCTAACGAAAGAGCCTGCGTCAGGCCGAGGATTCCCAGAGAAAGAAACCATCGAACCGCAGGGGAAAAGTTCCGTTTCATGCCGCCTTCCTAAGGGAAAGTCCACCGGAAGACAAGGGGAACACACGGCTGGCCTGCCTTCTCCCTCATCCTCTCGGCCAAGACGATCGTCCTAATGCGATTGGCACGCGGCTAAGATAGCTTTTCAAAAAAACGTGGAACAGGCGTCTCGCCGGCGGGACGCCGGTTCCACCTTGCTCAACCACGTGCCATTCGTCCTAACGCACTCTTCATCGCGGTGGATGAGATGAACGATTGGGTTGGGTTTCTCCATGGACATCCCAATGATGTGGAGACCAACCCAACACCACCGATCATTGACGCTCCCAGCCGTGCCCCTTACGATCCAGTCATCGGCCAAGCCTCCTCTATACTTCTTCCCCAGGCATGAGTTCCACCCACCTTTATCGGCACGCCATCGAACTGACGAGGGAAGCCAAACCCTTCGTCCTCGCGGCGGTCATTGACGCGGTGGGGTCGACACCGCAGCGCGCGGGCGCCAACGCCATCATTGAGCCCACGGGCAAAATCTGGGGCACGCTCGGCGGCGGTTGCCTGGAAGCGGAGTCCCGGCAACGCGCCCTCAAGACGCTGGATGAAGGCGAGCCGGGGGTCTTCGATCTGAAATTGGATGAGGTCACCGGTTGGGACGATGGCCTCATCTGCGGGGGACGCGTGCGCATCTTCGTCAACCCGGCGGCCCAGAAAAATGTCAAGGTGTATGAGGACGCCCTCGCCGCACAAGAGAATCATGAATCGGGCATGCTCACCACCGTGATCTCCCACCCCAGCCACGACCGGGGTTCCGCTTTTTGGACGCGTGAATCCGAGATTGCCGAAGGGAAGCACGCCCTCTTTGGAGGCCAGGAAAAGGATGTCATCGATCGCCTGCACCAGGGCAGGGCCGGCGCCATGACCTCCAATGCGGCGTCTGAAACGGCAACGGAACTCTACCTCGAACCGATTCTGTCCGCTCCCAAACTCATCATTGCCGGTGGAGGACACATCGGTCAGGCGGTTTGCCAGTTAGGCTCCTTGTCAGGTTTTGATGTCACCGTCATCGATGACCGGCCGTCGTTCGCCAACCGTACCTGTCATCCCGATGCCACGGAAACGATCTGCGGCGATATCGCAAGTGAACTCGCCTCGCAGAAAGTCACGACAAACACTTACATTCTCATCGTCACCCGCGGACACCGGCATGACGGCGCTGTTCTCGCTGCCTGCGCCGCATCGAAGGCGCGCTACATTGGCATGATTGGCAGCCGCCGCAAGAGCCTGCTCATCCGCAAGAGCCTCATCGAGGAGGGCCTGGCGACTCGCGAGGAAATTGAGCGCGTCGTTTCTCCCATTGGCCTCGCCATCGGCGCGCAAACCGTGCAGGAGATCGCGGTCAGCATCGTGGCTCAGCTCATCGCCGTACGCCGCCAAGGCCGCTTGGATGCCGAGGCCATGAACTACCTGCCGGCAGGCCTCAAACCCTGATGAATCGTGTCGTCGATGCCATCGTCCTCGCCGCCGGTGCCTCGACCCGCATGGGCCAGGGACGGCAAAAGCTTCTCCTGGAAGTCGATGGCCGGCCCATGGTTCGCCGGGTCGTCGAGACCATCGCGGAGAGTTCCTTGAACAACATCCATGTTGTGACCGGAGAACATCACGCCATCATCGGCGAGATTCTCCAGGACATGGAGAGGATTCAGTTAGTCCGCAATCCGGATCCCAAACGGGGCATGTTGAGTTCGGTGCGCTGCGGGTTGCACGCCATCGACTCCGATACCGCCCAAGGTGTCGCCGTTTTTCTGGGCGATCAGCCTAGACTCAGCCGTTCGACCATCGAGGCCGTGTTGAGCGCCTGGATCCATTCGAGTCATTCGATCGCCCTCCCCACCCATGGAGAGCGCCGCGGTCACCCCCTGATGTTCGATCTGCGACATCGCGCGGCAGTCTTGACCCAATTCGACGACGTGGGCCTGCGCGGTTTGTTGACCGCCTGCCCTGGAGAGATTCTCGAAGTTCCCACGGAATCACCGGAAGTGCTCGAGGATATCGATACGCCGGAAGACTACAAAGCTACTACGAAGAAGCGGCCACCACACGCTTGATGGACTCACAAAGACGCGGAATCGAACTCTCCTTCGTCTCCCTCCCCAAGCTGATCCGCACGCCGCCGTGGGCTTTGGCGTGACTCTGCCCCATGGCCAACAAGACGTGGGAGGCATCGACACTCCCAGAGTTACAGGCCGACCCCGTGGAAACGGCTATTCCCTCCTGATCCAATCCTAACATGATCGTCTCGCCCTCCACGCCGGGAAACCCGAGATGAAGGATGTGAGGCAGGCGAGACCGGCGTGAGCCATTGACCCAGCTGCCCGGCACGGTATTCAAAAGAGCGATTTCCATGGCATCGCGCAATTGACTCTGCCGAATATTCTCAGTCTCCAATTCTCGTCTCGCCAAGGCACACGCCTCTCCGAACCCCACGAGGGCAGCGACATTCTCCGTTCCCGCCCGGCGTCCACGCTCCTGGGATCCGCCACGCATCTGCCAAGCCAGACGAGTGCCCCGCCGAACAAAGAGCGCACCGGCGCCCTTGGGCCCATAGAGTTTGTGTGCCGAAAGACTGAGGAGATCCACCGGCAAGGTCTCCACATCGATCGGAATCCTTCCGGCGGACTGGACCGCATCCGTGTGGAAGAGGGCGCCACGATCATGACAACTTGCCGCCACCTCGGCAATGGGTTGCACCGTTCCCGTCTCATTGTTCCCGTGCATCAGGGAAACGATGGCATCATCGGAAAGCTCGGACTCCAGGCGATCCACCTCCACCAGGCCTTCAGCGTCCACGGAGATTTCGGTGATCGTCTCCGCCGCACGAAGAACAGAATGGTGCTCCACGGCCGATGCCAGAATCCTCCGCCCGGAATCGGCTGAACCACGTAGCGCCAGGTTGTTTGCCTCGGTACCGCCGGAGGTGAAGACGAGATCCCTCGGATCCGCGTTGATCAACGAGGCCACCTGCTCTCGTGCTCGATCAATCGCCTTCTTGGCATCGCGCCCGAAGCGGTGAAGCGAACTCGCATTGCCGTAGCCACCCATGACATGGGGCCGCATCGCCTCCCACACTTCTTGGCGAACGGGAGTCGTGGCCGCATGATCGAGATAGAGGTAGTCGGCGGGATTCATTACTGGGCGAACGTGCCCGCTTACGTTAGAGTGATCCCATGACGTGGAAAAGCCTCATCCTGGCCTGGGCAGCGATTGCCCTGACGCACGGCACGGCCGACGAGACGCTGACGGCGGACTCCAAGGAGCCCACAAGTATCACGCTCCGCGGCCGCGTCGTTGAAATCCACGGTGAACTCAAGAAATCGTATCGCCTCGAACTCAGTTCGCAGGTCGAGCCCGTCTACGGATTCAAAACCACCGAAGGCCGGATCTATACCCTGATCAAAACGCGACAATCCGAAGCCTTGTTCATGGACCAGCGTCTTCACCAACGAGAACTCATCATCAAGGGGCGCCAATTTCCCGGTTCGCAAGTCGTCGAAGCCACGTTCATCCAATCCGTCCATCAGGGCCGGATGCACGAACTCTACTACTACTGCGACATCTGCTCGATCAAAGCGCTCACCCCGGAGATCTGTTCCTGTTGCCGTGAACCTGTTAGGCTCGTCGAAGAGCCAGCCAAGTCCAAAAACAAGAACACCAACTAGCCACGAAAGAGTTCAGAACTTGGACTTGGCGATCTTGTAGAGAGAGATTTTGGTCCGGAGGAAAAGCGCACCATTGGCAACGGCTGCCGACGCCTGCACACCGGTATCGAGTTCACTCTCGCCCACCACATTGAAAGCGTCTCCGATCTTCAAGACGCGACTTTGTCCGGTTTCGTTACTGTAGTAGACGAGGTCACCCACCACGATGGGCGTGGCCACGTAGGTGCCTGGCAAACGTCCCATCCAGAGTTCATCACCGGTCTTCTGGTCGAGACAGGTCACAATGCCGCCCTCGGTCGCCTGCACGATGCGGTCTCCGACCAAGACATGGCCGGAGAAATCGCTGTTGCGCTTCGCCCGGTCCCACACCACGTGCGACTTGGTCACGTCACCTCTCATGGTTTCATCAAGCCGGATGGCCAGGAGGTGCGCCCGGGGATAGCCCGTATTGACAAAGACCAAACCATCCTTTGAGACCGGACGGACCGCCGCATTGAAGCCGCCATGCGTGACCGTCCACAGTTCCTCCCCGGTTTCCGCATCATAACCAAAGAGGGCGCGAGAACCCACCGAGACTAGATGCGCCCGGTCACCCACCATGGCAATGCTCGGCGTTCCGTAGGCCTTGCGAAGATCGCCCTCCCGCTCCGGTTTTCCATCAGGCCCGATATCGCCATAATCCGTGGTACGATCCGTGCGCCAAACAGTTTCGCCCGTATCCTTGTTCAAGGCGGTGACGAATTGCTGATCGATCCCGTCCATCGTGAGGATCAGAAGATTCTTGTAGAGGATCGGCGAAGAACCCGGACCGCGATAGTGACGGCAGTTGATGTCCCGGCGTTCCCATATCTTCTTCAACGTCTTCGGATCCACTTTGGCGGTCCCATAGGTTCCAAAGTGCACGTAGAGCCCCGATTCATCGAGCACACAGGAGGGAGCGGCATAGTTGTTCACCCGATTCCCCAAGGGCTCCGGCGCCTCATTTTCGAAGATCAAATGATGATGCACGAGCTTCCCCGTCTTGCGATCGACAGCGTCGAGATACTGCTCACGCCCATCCGGGCTCGCGCTGGTGAACCACAGGGTCGTGGCATCAATGACCGGAATGGAGTGGCCCTCGAGAGGAAGGTCCGTTTTCCAGACCACGTGCTTGCCCGTCTCTTCGTCCCAATCCGTGACGAGACCTGCGGCATGGGTCGCCGGCACCACACCATCTTTGCTCGGGCCGCTCTTGTCCGGCCAGGGGATTTCCCCTAACGCAAAACCCGGCGTCAGGACCATCAAACAGCGAACGAGGAGTGAAGAACGTCTCATGAGCACAAAGTCAGCGAATCAAAAAAGTAGAGTTGTTAGGCCAAGAATCTTCCCGCGTGTTCTTGAAGCGGCAGCGGACAGGCCTCTTCATGTTTCCCGAACCAACGATAACGGCAACGCGCGATCACGTCGTAGACCCAATCACGCAGGGGCCGCGGAATCAAGGTGAACCAGGAGAGCACCCACCAGAAGCCGCCAAGGTCCCGCAAGGAGCGCAAGGCCGCCGTCGAACGGTAGAAGATCTCCTGTCCGGGTCGCTCACAATGCCTCACGTAGACGACGGAGGCCAAACTCCGCAATTGAGCCTCCGCTTCGGCATGGCCCGCGAACAGCCGCCGGGCGGTCTCTCCTTGAAGCGTGGAAAAGCTGAGCACGGCTCGATGATCGATCTTCAACACAAAGCGAACCAAGTGATGGCAAAGCACACAGACACCATCGACAAAAAGCACGTGGCGATCCTGTTGGCCGGCCGACTCGCCGGTCATTAGATCAATTCGGCAATCGGCTCGTATTCCCGGTCGACGAGATAGCGGGGCCGCCCGGTGAGATCTTCGACCGTCGCCGTTTTCACGTCGATCCCCACATTATGATAAAGCGTGGCGTGGACTTCCTGGAAATGCACCGGCCGATCCGAAGCCTCGCCGCCGAGGCGATCGGTGGCGCCAATGACCTGGCCGGTTTGCATGCCACCCCCAGCAAGGAGAGCACAGGAGACGCGGGGCCAGTGATCCCGGCCCGCCTGAGCGTTGATCGTCGGTGTGCGGCCGAACTCGCCCCAGACAATGACACTCACATCCTTGTCCAATCCCCGCTGGTGCAAGTCGTCCACCAAGGCGGAAACGCCCTGGTCGAGCATCGGCATGTCCTGCCGCCCCCGGCGGAAATTGCCCCCGTGCCAATCCCAACGGCTAAAGGCCAAGGTCACGCAACGCACGCCCGCCTCGACCAGGCGACGCGCCATGAGAAATTGTTCCATGAGCCGGGGACCGCCGTCAGCCACGTTCTTGGGCAATCCCTTGCCGTAAGCTTCACGGATTCTGGGATCCTCGTTCTCCAGATCCATGGCCTCGACCAGCTTGCTCGATGTCAAGACACCGAAGGCCTGCTGGGTAAAGGTATCCAGACCGTCCATGGCTCCCGAGGCATCCGTTTCGCGACGAAACTGGTCGAAGCTGGTGAGGAGATTCTTCCGGTCAGCCAGACGATCGAGCGTGATCCCATTCAAAACCATGTCCCCTTTCCCTCCACCGTTGGGTTGAAACGGCGCGTGCGCCGGCCCGAGAAAACCCGGCCTGCCAGGGTCGGCCCAACGCATCTCACCCATCTTGGGAGCCATCCCGACAAAGGGGGGCACGGACTCACCATTCGCCCCTTGCAAGGCCGACATCACCGAACCGATCGATGGCCAGCCGCCAGGGGGCAGATTCCGCTTGGGCGGACGCCCCGTCATGCACTGGTAGGCATCGTGGTCGCCCGTCGCCCCGACGATGGAGCGAATGATCGCCAGCTTGTCCATGCGCTTGGCCAAGCGGGGGAAGAGTTCACAAATCTGAATGCCCGGGACGTTCGTCGAGATGGGGGTGAATTCGCCGCGAATCTCCGAAGGCGCGTCCATCTTCAGATCGAACATGTCCTGGTGCGGGGGCCCCCCGGGCAAGAAAATCATGATGATGGCCTTGTCCCCGGCTCGCCGGCCGGATGCCGCCTCCGCCCGCAGGAGATCAGGCAGGGCCATTCCGCCCAGACCAAGTCCCCCAATCCGAAGGAAGTTGCGACGCGAAAACCCGTCACAAAATGCCTCCCCGCTGTCCTGTCCCTGAATGGTAAGCATCGGTCGTCGTCCTTTCTGAATGGCCCTTGAATGCCGGAAGGAAAAACCCCGGGCTCCAATCAAGGTTTCTTCGCGTGCGTGAGTCGAACCAGTCTACACCGTCGGCGCCGGGTAGGAAAGCTCGACTGGTGCCTCAGGCTCGGAGGACGATTCGACCTCGTCGGATTCGTCCCCTTTCGACGCCATTTCCTCCTGCAAGATCCCCCAGTTCTCCTCCACGATGGCACAAATCTCGGGCTCCGTATCCCGGTGCCTGGCCAAGGCCTCACAAGCCAGCTGGTAGAACTTGGCCGCCTGTTCCTCGTCGCCCATCGCATGATAACCCGCCGCAAGGTTACTCAACGATTGCCCGGTCTCAAGGCCGTCCACCCCACCCAACGCGAGGCGCAACTCGAGAGCCTGGAAATGCATCTCGAGAGCGCGATCGAAATGGCCCGCCGCCTGATAGAGGCCTCCGATGTTGTTGTAGATGGACGCGGTCTCGAGCGACGCTGGCCCGTAGACCTTCTCGAAGGCCTCGAGCGTCGTCAGATACTGGGCCTCCGCTTCCTCAAGCCGGCCCTGGTTCTTGAGAATCATGCCCAGGTTGTTGTGCAGGTTGGCCAATTGGACGTCCCCGTGAACCCCTTCAGCCTCGAGTATGCTGATCGCCTCTTGGTAGAGCGGAATCGCCTCCTCCGGTCTCCCGAGGGCCTCGAAGACGCGTGCGCAGTCACTCTTTAGCAGAACCCGTTGGCCAGGCCGCACATGGGGACTCGCCTCCACCAATTCCAAGGCCTCCCCAAAACGCTCCAGAGCACGCTCCAGATGTCCGCGTGCCAAGCTAAGGGAAGCTCGCCCTCGCAACGCCTCCACCAAATGGGACAGACTCACTTCGAGCTCGTTCTCTTCAACGGCCAGGAGCGCGCGGTCGATGGCCGTGCGGGAAACGCTCTCGGCCCGCTCCCATTCCCCCTCGCTCAGGTAGTGTTGCAAGCGCTCGGAAAGCACTCGAAACAACGCGGACTGGCTCTCTGAATCCATGAAATCTCCAAGTGAATCGTCGTCTTCGCTAGCTCCACTGAACTTCAGGTTGGGCGCACGAAACCTAGCATCTTGCCACCTTCTGTAAAAGCTCTTTTCGGAGAGAAGGTATCCGGCCGTAGAGGGCACCGATCCCCTCCAATCCCCGATCACCGAGCCCGAGCATGGAAGCCGTTTGTTTCTCGAAATAGTGGATCGCCTTCGGCGTGGGCACCTGCTCCGCCAGATAATCCAGTCCACGCTCTAACAATCCCGCCAATTCGAGTAGCGGGGTTCCCTCTTCCGCCACCGTGACAATGAGTTTGCAGAAATAGGACGCCGCCAATGTCTGGACGTAGGTCGAACGCAGTCCCTCTCTGGGATCCATCAGGCCGACTTCGCACAGCGTGTGTAGAGTAGAGCTGCGGCTCGGAATGTAGGCCAATTCCAGTTTGAAGAACAAATCCAGTTTGCCGGCGAATCCGCTCTTCGGCCGCCGGGCGCCCTTGGCCACCGTGCGAATGAGGCCGTGATCGAGGCTCGACCACTGGACGATGAGGCTCGTCTCCTGATAGGGATGGAGCTGGATGACCGTGCCGTGTGTCTTCTCCATGGGGACTGAGGCTGCGCCTGCCTAATTCACGGTTGAATCCGCGCGAGGACGGCCTACAGCTTAAACCACCATGAGCGAACACAATAAAGGCAATTTCGAGGAATTGGATGGATTCTCTACGGACGCTCTGAAGGGCCGCTTGGGTGAACTCCGGAGGTATCTTTGACCTCCCCAAGCTTGAATCTTCACTAGCAGCACTCGAAGAGGAGATGGCGGCCCAGGATTTCTGGGACGACAAGGACAAGGCGCAATCCAAGGTCGAGGAGGTTTCCCGGCTGAAGAACCGGATTCACCCCTTCCATGCGCTGACCCAACGCGTGGAGGATCTCGGTGTCCTCTACGAAATGGCTCGAGAAGAAAACGACCCGGACTCCTACGTCGAAGTCCTCCAGGAGATCAAGGAGATCGAGCAGGATCTCTCCTCCTTCGAACTCAAGCAGTTCCTCTCCGGACCGCACGATGTTTGCAACGCCTTCGTCACCATTCACGCCGGGGCGGGAGGTACGGAGGCCTGCGACTGGGCGGAGATGCTCATGCGGATGTACCAACGCTGGTCCGAGCGCTCGGGCTTCAAGGTGCATGTGCTCGATCTCCAGGACGGGGAAGCCGCCGGCATCCGCTCGGTCACCCTGCAGGTCATCGGCGAGTTCGCCTACGGCAACCTCAACTGTGAACGGGGCGTGCACCGGCTCGTGCGCATCTCCCCCTTCGACGCCAACGCCAAACGTCACACCTCGTTTGCCTCGCTCGACGTCACGCCGGAGATCCAAGACACGGGCGAAATTGAGGTCAATGACAGCGACATCGAAATCACCACCGCCAGAAGCGGCGGCAAGGGAGGGCAAAATGTGAACAAGGTCGAGACCGCGGTGATTTTGAAACACCTCCCGACCAACATCATCATTCGCTGCACCCAGGAACGTTCCCAGGGGAGAAACCGTGAACTCGCCATGGAAATGTTGTTGTCCAAGCTGGCGCAAATCGAGGAGGACAAGCAGCGCGCCGAGTCCGAACGCGCCTATGGGGAGAAAGGTGAAATCGCCTGGGGCAACCAGATCCGCTCCTACGTTTTTCAGCCCTATCAGATGGTCAAAGACCTCCGCACCGGCGAGGAGACCTCCAATATCGCCGACGTCATGGACGGCGCCCTCGATCCCTTCATCGAAGCCAAGCTACGCGGGAGAAAACGCGGCGAGAATTGAAGAAAGGCCGATGCTTCGTGTTCGCCAACCAGGCAGAGACCATCGTCGACGGGAAGATTCAGCAGCATCCACCAATGCTGTTTCTCTACGCAAGACTGGCTGATTTTGCCAAGCAGGTCCTGACTCCCAAGAAGAATCAGCCATCAAACGCATCCGAATCAAAAACATAAAAAAGCCCGCACCGGAACCTTTCGGATCCGATGCGGGTTGAGGGAAACTGGCGACGACCTACTCTCACACGGCCTTTCGCCGCACTACCATCGGCGCGGGCGCGTTTCACTTCCGAGTTCGGGATGGGATCGGGTGGTTCCACGCCGCCATGATCACCAGAAGCCTGCCTTCAGTTCGCACTCCGCGAAGAAAGGCAGCGTTTCTGACGACCTGCCAACGACCAGTTTTTCCTCGTTTCAAAGATCCACTCTCACGGGAGAGATCCCGATTCTCTAACAACTGCATATAAAGGGTTTCTTCACACAACTTCCCGAAGTCTGTTTTTCGTCTTCGTGCGTCCGTTTTCATTCGAAGGAACAGCTCCATTTTCATCTTCACCAAACAAGTATGGGAGAAGTAAACAAGCCGAACGGATGATTAGTACTGCTAAGCTGAACATGTTACCATGCTTACACCCACAGCCTATCAACGTGGTGGTCTTCCACGATCCTTCAGGGAAAATTTATCTTGGGAATGGCTTGACGCTTAGATGCTTTCAGCGCTTATCCAGTCCGCACTTAGCTGCCCAGCGATGCTCCTGACGGAACAACTGGAACACCAGTGGTGCGTCAAACTCGGTCCTCTCGTACTAGAGTTTGAACCCCTCAATTTTCCTACGCCCGCAGAGGATAGAGGACCGAACTGCCTCGCGATCGCTGAGACGGAGCACCCGATCGTGCCGAAGCTCGGCGTCCTGAACCAAGGCCTGGTGCCGACCGGGACCTACGACCTCTATCTCGCCGGGCCGAACCGGTTCTACCGCGACTACTCGGCGCATCGGATCGGGGGTGGCGGGCTGGTGCACTACACTCTGCCGGATGATCTGGCGGAGCGTGGCGCCCTGTTGCTTGCCTCGCTCGGCCTGGACGAGGAGCAGCCGTTCGTGTTGCTGCACGCGCGCGAA
>JANQJH010000655.1 GCA_028281705.1 Verrucomicrobiales bacterium | reverse complement strand
GGAAATTTCACCCGCAGACCCTTCCCCTACAACTGATCAATCGCCTAACTTCCCGGCATCCTTCCCCAGAGAAAGCGAGCCTGCGAAGGACGGTAAACCCACCCCGAGCAAATAAAGATTCTTAGCCGCGAAACGCTCTTGACTTTCCTCACGCCGGGATCTTAGTTTCGCCGTTATGGCTGGAAACACGGCTAACTGTCTCTTCTTTCAAGAAGGAGCTGGTCGCACCGACCGATTCACGAGTTCGGCAAATTGGGTCACTCGAAGTTGCTAGAACTCTCCACTCGACAACACTAACAAACACCGCGGCGCCGGCCGCTTTTGGCGCTCTTAATCCCGCGGGCATCTTTCCCAACTACCAAGAACTCGCCACGCATATCGGAAGTCCTTCTTAGCCATCGTGTCCTCAGCCACTACAGCTTCCAACCATGACCGATCCGTTAGGCCACAAAACGGTGACTCGACTCCACCGGGCGATGGGAATTCGAGGCGGCATTTCCATCTCAAGAGAGGGTTAACCGTACCCATCTCCGGAGAACCCGAGCCGGTGGTGGAAAACGCCGCCCCGGCGACCAGCGTCGCCGTTCTGGGTACAGACTATATCGGCCTCAAGCCGACCATGGCGGTGCGAGTCGGCGATCGGGTCAAGCTGGGCCAGTTGCTCTTTACCGACAAAAAGAATCCCCGCGTTGGCTACACCTCACCCGCCTGCGGAACGGTGCAAGCCATTAACCGCGGTCCCAAGCGCATGCTCATCTCTGTCGTCATCGCCGTCGACGGTGACGAGGAGGAAGATTTTTCCTCTCATGCCGCCTCGCAGATCGCCGAACTCTCTCGTAGCGACGTCATCGAGAGTCTCCTCGCCTCCGGCCTGTGGCCCAGCCTTCGCACCCGCCCCTACAGCAAGGTTCCCTCTCCCGAAGACTCTCCTCATTCGCTCTTTGTCAACGCCATGGATACCAATCCGCTGGCGGTGCCGCCGGAGACGGTCATCCACGAGAGGGAAAGCGATTTTCGAAGTGGTTTGATTGCCCTCTCCAAACTCACTGACGGGAACCTCTATCTCTGCCAGCACCCCGAAGCCTCGCTCCCGGGGTCCGATCTCGACGGCATCACAACGGCCGTATTCGAAGGTCCGCATCCCGCCGGCCTCGTGGGAACCCACATTCACTTCCTCGACCCCGTTTCAACAAAGAAAACGGTCTGGCATTTGAACTACCAGGACGTCTTGGCCATCGGCGCCCTCTTCAGCTCGGGCAAACTCCGAGTCGAGAGAATCATCTCCCTGGCGGGCCCCATGGTCAAACGTCCTCGACTGCTTCGCACCCGGTTGGGGGCCAACATCAGAGACCTCGTCACCAATGAACTAGAGGCTCCATTCAACACCGGCACCTACCGTCACGACCGCATTCGGCATGAGAATGAAGCCCGGGTGATTTCCGGTTCTGCGCTCTCGGGACACATGGCGGTGGGACCGATCGGCTTTCTCGGGCGGTATCATTTGCAGGTCACCGCGATCGAAGAGGACCCCAAGCGCAAGTTCATCGAGTGGCACTATCCCGGAGTCGATCGATTTTCCGTCACCCGGCTGTTTCTCTCCAAATTCCTTCGCGTCACCAAGTTCAGGATCACCACGTGTTCCAACGGAAGCCCCCGTTCCATGGTCCCCATCGGCTCTTACGAATTGGTCATGCCGCTCGACATCATGCCAACGTTTCTCCTGCGAGCGCTCATCGTCCATGATACGGATCAGGCACAGGCTCTTGGCTGTCTGGAGTTGGACGAAGAGGACCTCGCCCTTTGCACCTTTGCCTGCCCGGCCAAATACGATTACGGCCCCATCCTCAGGCGAAACCTTACAATGATCGAAGTGGACGGATAGAGATCATGAAGATTCTGAGAGATTTCCTCGACAAGCTTGCTCCTCATTTCACCAAGGGAGGCAAGTTTGAGAAACTCTACCCGATCTACGAGGCGATCGATACCTTTCTCTATTCGCCCGGCTACGTGACGAAGGGGAGAACCCACGTGCGCGACTCCGTGGATCAGAAGCGCATCATGATCACCGTGGGTGTCGCACTCGGCCCCTGCGTCGCCATGGCGCTCTACAACACAGGCTACCAGGCGAACCTCGCCATGGCGGACATGGGACTGACGGAGGCGCCGGGGTGGCGAGGATGGATTCTGGGGTTGTTAGGCGTGGGCTACAACCCGGCGAATATCTTGGCCAACGTGATTCACGGGCTCCTCTATTTCGCGCCCGTGTTCTTTGTCTGCAATGCCGTCGGCGGCCTGTGGGAAATCATCTTTGCCACAGTACGAAAACACGAGATCAACGAAGGCTTTCTCGTCACCGGACTGCTCTTCCCCCTGACCCTTCCCCCCACCATCCCTCTATGGCAGGTTGCCGTGGGCATTTCTTTTGGCGTCGTCATTGGAAAAGAGATCTTCGGCGGCACGGGAAAGAACTTTCTCAACCCGGCGCTCACGGCTCGCGCCTTTATCTTCTTTGCCTATCCCGCGGACATGAGCGGCGATGCCATCTGGACGGCCGTGGACGGGTTTAGCGGAGCCACGCCTCTCGGGCTCGTCGCCGCCGAGGGCATGGAGGCCATGCGAGCCGACG
Organism: Verrucomicrobiales bacterium; assembly: GCA_028281705.1. Taxonomy (GTDB): domain Bacteria; phylum Verrucomicrobiota; class Verrucomicrobiia; order Verrucomicrobiales; family DEV007; genus JAACDM01. Next base: position 38,581 of record JANQJH010000655.1, on the reverse strand, counting down.
TCTCCTGGACGGCAGCCTTTTTCGGAACCATTCAAGGATCCATGGGCGAGACATCCGTGGTCGCTTGCCTCATTGGGGCCAGTTTTCTCCTCTACACCGGGATCGGTTCCTGGAGGATCATGTCTGCCGTTCTCATCGGCGCCTTGGCCACCGCCTCGCTCCTCTATTTTACCGGTAGCGACACCAACCCCATGTTCGACATGAACCCCGCCTGGCACCTGGTACTCGGCGGCTTCGCCTTCGGCTTGGTCTTCATGGCGACCGATCCCGTTTCCGCCGCGATGACGCAAACCGGCCAGTGGATCTACGGCGGTCTCATCGGTTTCATGGTCATCCTCATCCGGGTCATCAATCCCGCCTACCCCGAAGGCATGATGCTCGCCATCCTCTTCGGCAATGTTTTCGCTCCCACCATCGATGCCCTCGTGGTGCGGGCACATATCAAACGCAGGAGTCAGAGATATGGCTAACGAAACCGTTTCCAAAACCTTCCTCGTTGCCGGCGCCCTCTCCGTCGTCTGCTCCGCCTTCGTCGCCAGCTCGGCCGTCCTGCTTCGCCCCAAACAGGCCAAGAACAAGGATCTCGACCGCAAACAGAATATACTCCAAGCGGCCGGTCTGCTAGAGGAAGGCAAATCGATCGAAGAACTGTTTCAGCAATTTGAGATCAAGATCGTCGACCTGGCCACCGGCGAATACCGCGACGACATCGATGCGGTCACCTTCGACCAGAGGAAAGCAGCCAAGAGTGATGATCAAGGGATACCCGTGGAAAAAGCCGACGATATCGCCGGCCTCGCGCGTCGATCGCTCTATGCTCTCGTCTACCTCGCTCAAGACGAAAAGGGGGATCTGCGACAGCTCATCCTCCCCGTGCATGGAAGAGGTCTCTGGTCCACTCTCTACGGATACATCGCTCTCGATGCCGACCTCAGTACGATCAACGGGTTCTCCTTTTACGAACACGGGGAAACCCCGGGACTGGGCGGCGAAGTTGACAACCCGCGGTGGAAAGCACAATGGATCGGAAAGAAAGCCTTCGACGAATCGGGCGACCTCAAAATCACCGTGCTCAAAGGCCGGGTGAACCCGGATAGCCCGACGATTGAACACGAAATCGACGGTCTGGCAGGCGCGACCATCACCTCGAGGGGCGTGGATGCTCTTCTAAAGTACTGGCTGGGTGAGAATGGCTTCGGCCCGCTGATCGATCGGTTGCAATCCAAGGAGGAAAAAAGCAATGGCTGACAAACCATCCAAGGTCGTCCTCGATCCCCTATTCAACAACAATCCGATCGCCTTTCAGGTTCTGGGAATCTGCTCCGCCCTCGCGATCACGACCAAGCTGGAAACCGTCTTCGTCATGGCCGCTGCCGTGACCGTGGTCCTCAGCTCGTCCAACGCCATCGTGAGTCTCATTCGGAATCACATTCCCTCCAGTATCCGCATCATCGTCCAAATGACGATCATCGCCTCGCTCGTGATCATGGTGGACATGTTTCTCAAGGCCTATGCCTTCAATATTAGCAAGCAGCTTTCCATCTTTGTCGGGTTGATCATTACCAACTGTATCATCATGGGAAGAGCGGAAGCCTATGCCATGCAAAACCCCGTCGGCACCAGTGTGCTCGATGGGTTGGGCAACGGTATCGGCTATAGCTTCATTCTCATTGTCGTCGGCGTTGTCCGGGAACTCTTCGGTTCCGGACGGCTTCTCGGTAACGTCGTCTTGCCTCTCTCGACAGAGGGCGGCTGGTATGTCTCCAACGGATTGATGCTCCTCTCGCCCAGCGCCTTCTTCATTGTCGGCCTCTACATCTGGGCTCTGAGGACCTGGAAGAAGGACCAAGTCGAAACCTCCTAGAGTTGCACACGCCATGCTTGAATCCTATCTCAGCATTTTCCTCACCTCGGTCTTCGTCGAGAATATGGCCTTGGCTTTCTTCCTCGGGATGTGCACCTTTCTCGCCGTCTCCAAAACGGTGGATACAGCCATCGGTCTCGGGATCGCCGTCATCGCGGTGCTCACCCTAACCGTTCCCGTCAATAACGTCATTTACCGCGTCTTCCTGGAAGAAGATGCCCTCCAATGGGCCGGGATCGAGGGCGTCGACCTCAGTTTTCTCGGGCTCATCTGTTATATCGGTGTCATTGCCGCCATGGTGCAAATCCTCGAGATGACGATGGATAAGTTCTTCCCCGCGCTCTACAACACCATGGGGATCTTTCTGCCGCTCATCACGGTCAATTGCGCCATCCTCGGCGGCGTGCTCTTGATGGTGGAGCGCGACTACAACTTCCAGGAAAGCGTCGTCTTTGGTTTCGGCTCCGGAGTGGGCTGGGCCATTGCCATCATCGGGCTCGCCGGCATTCGTGAGAAGCTCAAGTACAGTGATGTGCCCGACGGACTGAAAGGCCTGGGAATCACCTTCATCACCGTCGGCCTCATGGCCTTGGCCTTCATGGCATTCGCCGGCATTCAATTATAGTTCGCTAACCGGGCCTCAGAGCAAGTATTACCATGTTTGAAATCTTTCTCGGAGTCACCACCTTCACCCTCGTCGTACTGCTCCTTGTCGCCGTCATCCTGGCAGCCAAGAACCACCTCGTGGAGAGCGGCAATATCACGATCACGATCAACGACGACCCCGAGAAAGCCATCGTCGTTCCCACCGGGGGCAAACTGCTAGGCGCCCTGGCCTCGCAAAAAGTGTTCGTTTCCTCCGCCTGCGGCGGCGGCGGCACCTGCGCCCAGTGCAAGGTGAGGGTTCTGGATGGGGGAGGCGATATTCTGCCCACGGAACGCACGCATATTTCAAAACGCGAAGCCCGCAACGGCCTGCGGCTCTCGTGCCAGGTCGCGGTCAAGCAAAACATGAACATCGAGGTCCCGGCAGAGGTCTTCGGGATCAAGAAATGGACTTGCAAGGTGCGCTCCAACGACGACGTCGCCACCTTCATCAAGGAACTCATCCTCGAACTGCCCCCTGACGAAGATCTCGATTTCCGCGCCGGTGGTTTCATTCAAATCGAGTGTCCCCCGCACGAACTCAGCTACGAGGATTTCGATATCGCCGAGGAGTACCGGCCATCCTGGGATCAGTTCAAACTCTGGCGCTACCGCTCCAAGGTCACGGAGAACGTCGTCCGCGCCTATTCCATGGCCAACTATCCCGAGGAAAAGGGCATTATCATGCTCAATGTCAGGATCGCCACCCCGCCGCCGCGCGGTCCCGAGGGCATTCCCCCGGGAAAAATGTCCTCTTACATCTACGCTCTCAAGCCGGGAGACGAAGTCTCCATCTCCGGCCCCTTTGGAGAGTTCTTCGCCAAGGACACCGATGCCGAGATGGTCTTCATCGGGGGAGGGGCAGGCATGGCTCCCATGCGCTCCCATATCTTCGACCAACTGCAACGCTTGAACTCCAAGCGGAAAATCTCCTTCTGGTACGGCGCCCGAAGTCTCTGCGAGATGTTCTACGTCGACGATTTCGACCGTCTGCAAGAGGAACATCCCAACTTCAAATGGCACGTGGCCCTCTCCGAACCGCTTCCCGAGGATGATTGGAAAGGCTACACGGGATTCATTCATCAGGTGCTCTACGATCACTACCTCAAAGACCATCCGGCCCCGGAAGACTGTGAGTATTATATCTGTGGTCCGCCCTTGATGCTCAGCGCCGTTCTCAATCTCCTCGATGAGTTAGGTGTGGAAAAAGAGAACTACCTCTTCGATGACTTCGGGGGCTAGAAACCTGGGAGCCGCCTGCCTCGTCGTCTGCGCGTTCCTCCTCCTGCTCAACCGGGGTCCCCGGTGGCCCTCATCAACAGGCGACGGTTTAGTCGTTGTGTCAGGCGCAACCATGGGCACCTACTACCGGGTGACCCTGGCCGCCCCTTCTCAGCCGTTGGACCAGGCCAAACTCCAGGAGCAGATCGAAAGTCGTCTCGAAGAGATCAACGCTCAGATGTCCACCTATCGTGATGATTCCGAAATATCCCGTTTCAATCGCCAGGCAACGACCGAGTGGTTCCCCGTCTCCGCCGCTACCGCGAGTGTCGTCGCCGAAGCCATCGAAATCTATCACCTCTCCCAAGGAGCCTTTGATGTCACCGTCGGCCCCTTGGTCAATTTGTGGGGGTTTGGCACTTCAAAAGGCAAGCAAACCGTGCCCGCCGCGGAATCCGTAGAGGCCCGCATCGAGCAAACCGGATCCGATCATCTGGAAGTGCGTTCCGATCCTCCGGCCCTGCGAAAAGATCTCCCTGAACTCCGGGTCGATCTGTCGGGCATCGCCAAGGGCTTCGCCGTGGACGCCTTGGCCGAATCCCTGGACGAGCGCCAAGTCGATCACTATCTGGTCGACATCGGGGGCGAGATGCGCGCCAAGGGTTGGAAAAGCCCAGAAAACGCACCCTGGAAAATAGGCATTGAAAACCCCAGCGCCGAGGAAAAGGGTATCTATGACGTGATTCCCCTCCATAATCAGTCGATTGCCACCTCGGGAGACTACCGTAATTTCTTTGAGGCGAACGGCGAGAGATACTCCCATGAAATCGACCCCAAGACGGGTCGGCCGGTCGACCATGGACTGGCTTCCGTGAGTGTCCTCCATCCTTCCTGCATGCGCGCCGACGCCTGGGCCACGGCATTGATGGTCCTCGGCCCCGAGCGCGGGCCCGACTTGGCGGAGAATCTGAATCTCACCACCTATTTCGTCGTTCATTCCAATGGCGGATTCGTCCACCAAGAGACGGGAGGCTTCTCCGCCAAACGCTCAAGGATACCTGACGACAGGCAGGCCAACCAAAGCCGGTCATGATTCTCTTCGCCATCACGCTGTTTGTTTTTCTTCTCGTCATCCTCGGCATGGCCATCGGCGTGATCATCAGCGATCGCCGAATCAAGGGCAGCTGCGGCGGCCTCAATGGCGAGTGCGAGTTCTGCCCTGAGAAAGATCGCTGCCCCAAGGAAGCCTGCGCTCCCACCATCGAGGCGGACCAATGTTCGTCGCGGAATGCGTGAGGATCCCCTACGAGAATCGCCCGGCGTCACATGACGGGCGATTTGCCGTAGCACCCGCTGGGAACGCGATGACGTCCGGGATACATGTTGATATACTGCACCATCCGCGGGCGCACACCCAGATTGGGGCGACTCCCGTGGGGAAGCGCGTGGTTCCAAATGACCAGGTCACCTGCTTTCCCTCCAATGGGCATCGAACCCAAGGCGTGCAAATCTTCGCCCTGAGGATCGGACGCGGCCGGCAACGCCGCGAGCCAATCAGACAGTCGCCGGTGAAATCCCGGAACCACGGTTAGCGCCCCTTGTTCCGGTGGCGTGTCCGTGAGATAGAGAATCCCCTGAGTGGCAAATGTGGGCGGCAAGGAAAAATCGAGATCCCAGTGAAGGTCGGGACCAGGAAACGGCCAATCCTCGCGCTGCGGGGGATGAAAGCCACAACGATCTGACGAAACCCAGAGATCCGCCGTCCCCCAAAGCTGGGCAAACGCTTTGTGGATGCGAGGCGATCGCCGCAACGCGGCCAGCGCTGGATGTTGGATCAGTTCCACCATGATCCCCTGAGCCTTCGTTTGATACCACGTTTCCGGAGATTCCGATTCCGATCCCACATGATTCCAAAGAATCCGCTCCACCTCCAAACGAGATTCCTCACTCACGGCATCATTCAAGACGACGTAACCATTTTCCTCCCAGAAAGACAACTGCTCCCGGGAGAGCACCGGATCCATGGCCTCGATCTCGGCGAGTTCTCTCAGCGTCTCCGCGGAGTGGCCGGAACCATCGATATCGGCATTCAAACGCGATACCCTCTCCTCGCTCGGCTGCCCGGCCGTCATCACGATCCATTCCTCAAACCTCTCAAAGGAGGGCGCCTCCCGATAGAGGTACTGGACGGATTGATGCAAACCCAATCCGAGAGAATCGAGCACCAATCGATCGAGATCGCCTTCCTCGCTAAGCCCCAAAGGCTCGCCGGACCGGATTAGCATCGTCTTCGACCAGAGCCGCTTGAGATGATACACCCCGAGCGAGCCCACCTCTTTCGTTTTTGCCAATTGAAGACAATGATCGATCATACAAAAAACGCTTCTCCCTTGTTCGGCCGATGATGAGAAGCGCGTGGCAAAAGTTCAATGCTCATTCTGCGGCAATCCATCCTCGATCCCGTAGTAATCGCCCTTGTCCGCCACGTGGATATGCATTCCCAGGGTGGTCCCCGTGGGTGAATCAAAGGCGCCCATGGCCACGGCAGTCCAATCGTTCTCCATCGGATCCCAGAACAAGGAGGACCCGCAGGTGGAACAGAACCCCCGCCGTACCTTCTCCGAAGTACGAAACCATGTGAGATTCTCCGCCCCATGGATCGTCAAGGCAGACCGGGGAACATCCGTGGAAGCAAAGAAATGCCCCGACAACTTGCGGCAATCCGAGCAATGGCAGGCGTCGGGCGCCGAGAGCGTGCCGGTGACTGCGAAACTCACCGCCCCGCAGATGCAGGATCCTTTGTGCGAGCGTGACTCCTCTTCCATATTTCTCATCGTACTGGTGACCAATCGTCTTCCAATTGAGGAAGGCCCCGTGAAGCGGGTACTCCTGTTCGGATCAATGCCCGTCGTTGCCTCCGGATGGCGAACTGAAAGACCAAAGCGCTTCCAAATAAGCGGAGCCAAGTGATGCGGACACCCCTGACCGCCCCGTTTGCGTCCCTATTCGCCGGAGGTCATCTCCAAGATTGATGTGCTAACCAATCACCTTACTCGATGGCCAGTTGAATGCAAAGATACATTCGAGATCAAACAACCCATTTCCTTCAACCCCAACCACCCGATCCATCATCTCTGCAGGTCAGACCCGCCTGCCCGCCGCGCCCAATCCGGAACCGAGGTCAATCGCTCCAGCTCAGCGCGACCGGCAGCGTAATCGTCAGCGGGAACCCAGGAATACTCCTTGCGGATCGCCGCCACATAGACCTCATCAGCCCCCGAAACCTCGGCCCGTCGTTGCTCCTCACGGTTCCACAGACAAATCACCACGACCACGACCAGGCCAAGTACGATCAGTGATGGCTCCATGGTGATCAGCGATAGTCAAGCACGACAACAAGTCGACCGGAATCCCATCACCTCCTCCGGCTGAGACCGTGAGACCCAGACGACCGACTCCTGATCCCACCCCTTCCTTCGCAGCGCACGCCCCAAGCTCCTGGGTCCACCGATAAAGCCGCCATCGATCAAATAAAGTCCTGCCTCATCCCGAAGAACGAAAAAGTTCACTCCGAAGGACCGAACCTGCAGCAGATTGCCCATCATCAAACCTTGATCTCTTGATACGCAAAACGTCGAAGATCCGGACGTGGAAACTCAATCAAAAAAAGCAGCCGTCGGGCTGTCCGCGTCACCCATCTCCATGATTCCGACCCCTCCCCATAATTCTGTTCCCTCATAATTCTGTCCCCTCATGATTCTGTCCCCTCATGATTCTGTCCCCTCATGATTCTGTCCCCATTCGACACAACTAACCATTCCGCATACGATTCTCGAGCGTGACCACGATCGCAGTCAACGGCAGTGCAGGGATCAATAACAGCCCGCATCCCACGACGATCAGAATCCCTCCCGACTTCTCCGGATGCCAATGGGCATGATGCAGCGTCTGTTCAATGTGATATCCGCCGGCCGCCGTCAGAATGGCTCCAATAAGGCATCCCACGAACCAGTGCCCTGGAAGAGTCCGCACGCGATTCCAGACGGTGCCACAGGCACAAAGAAAGAACAAAGCCGCAATAACGGCCACGTAGAGATGAAACGATCCCAAGCCAATGCCGGAGTAGCGTGGCTCTGGCGAATACTCTACCACAATCATCCCGACATAAATGAACCAGGACAGCCCCGCCATCAAGATAGTGCCCGCGGGATGGCGGGAGATGTTCACTTCGGGAGTGCCAGCCGACATCGGTCACGCGGAACGCTTGAAACAGGCATCACCAACCCGGAACCAACAAGACGCTCATTGAGGCTCGACGCTGCTTGCGGGTTGCGCTGTAAGTCCTCGCTCGACCGGCTTCAACGCAACACTCTTTCTCTTCGTCCTCGTCTTCGTCTTCTGCTCTCCGCCCTTCATAAAATCGGCCAGCGGGATCGCGTAAAAGTACCACGTCATCCGCTCACGCTTGCCGTCAAGGGTGCCCGTCGTGAGGTGCAGCTCCGCCTTCTCAGCCAAGTCCTTCCTCAAATGAATCCTCGCCACCTGCCTTCCATCCACCTTTCGAGTCGCCAAGGAGAGCGAGAGGTCTGACATGTGACCGCCACCCTTGTGTTTCTTTTCGCTCAAGATGGACAGGTCGACCGAAGTGATCGGCTTGAGCCTGCCCTCATCAACAAGGGTGAAGACCACCGTGACCCGACCGGTGCCATGGTCCTTGATCGACACCTCGTAGTCCAGCTTCAGCTCCTCTTTTGATTCGCCGAGCCCCAAGCCCTCGGCAAAGCCGATCTGGGTCATCATTAGCAGCATGGCGACGAAGGCAAGAGACAACCGAGACGTACTCATACGTCCCTAGACTCCTCGCTGCCCGATTTCTTAGAAGATTCCCTTCTTTCTTGCCGAAATTCGGAGGGCCGCACCGCCATCAGGCTTGGCATCCAGCGCCCGCTACGCCCGGAACGTGAGGCAACGCTTGGTCGTCCGGCTGAACGAGCCCCGACTCCTTCGCCAAACGCCTTTCAACCCCAGGCGCCTCGCCACGGATGACGGCATCGCGAAAACCGAGTACGGGTTCTGGTGTCAAGAACTCGGCGATCTCCAAGTGCTGTCCCCTGTAACAGTGTCCCTTGTTCTGCACCACGCATTCCCGGAGCCACGGATGGGCTCGGTAATCCGTCGCCGGTGGCGCCTCCAGAAGTCCATCCAGAATCGCCTTCGCACGACGCACGTCAGCTCTAGCGAAGGCCTCCAGAAAAGATGCCTTGAGCTGTCCATCGGTTGACCTCGCCATGGTGATTACAAGGTTGCCCTATCGTTGTTCACGTCAAGACGGCGGCGGAATGATCGGTCTTCTCTCCCGTGGCCGCCACCCATGCCTGCGCGAACATCCCATGGGACGATCCACTCCAATCGCGCACTGTCTTCGCGTGCCTTGCCATTCCGTTCTGCTCAAGCTGCAGAGCGAGATAATTCCCGATGAACTCCAGAGATGGGTAGCACTCGTAACGTGCCGACACGTGCACCCGCACGAAACCGGCATCCTCGAGAAGCACTCCCAATCGTTTGCCAATCCGCAAATCACCACCGTTGGACGCCTGCAGATCCGCATAGGCTTCCACCGCATCGGTGAGCGCGGCCGAGGGGGGCGCAAGAAGCCATCCGTCGGCATCCGGACTACAAATCCCAATGACACCTCCAGACCTCAGTACTCTGAAGGCCTCCGCAAGTGCCTCGTGAGGTCTCTCCAGGTGTTCCATCAAAGCGTGGCAGAAAACGCGGTCGTAGGACCCGTCCGCGAACGGCAGTTCATAGCAGGAAGCCACCTCAAATTCCAAATTGGTTAGCCCGGCATCCCGTGCCTTCTCGCGTGCGGCCGCAATCTGACACTCTCCGAAATCGATCCCCGTCACCCTCCCCTCGGGCACCGCTTCGGCCAGACCCATGCTGATCGTCCCGGGGCCGCATCCGAGATCGAGAACCTCGAGACCCGCTCCTTCCAACCAGGGAACAAAAAACTGGCCATGCGATTCCAATGTCCGCTTCGCCATGAAAGCGGTGGCGTTGGGCGTGTGACCCGGCGTATAGATTTCCTCAGCCACGACTCTGATCGAGGGCTCTATTTCTCTCCAGCTTTCTCACCACTCCCGTCACTTCAGATGCTTCTCCACCACGGAGGCAATCGCTTGACGGCAACTATCACGACCATTTTCACCACAGTTGGCGAAAGCGGCAACAGCAGCCTTCGTTTCCGGCGCAATCCAAAAACGACAGTGGTTCATCGTGTTTGATCCATTATGACTGATCGCCTGCCCACCGGACCAAGGCGTCCTACTGACGATCCATCCGCGTGCGTAGTCCTTGTTGTCAGGCACGGCGGTGTGCAAAAACGCATAAGTCTCTTTCTTCTTCAAGACAGGGCCAACCTCACGTGCCGCATGCATCGCGATGTAGCGTGAAACATCTTTGAGGGAACAATGCACGGTACCGGCCGGCCCAATGACCCAACTGTTGTCGTCACCGCTTCCCGGCGCGACGGGGGTCGCTCCATCCTTGTGGGGCCAGGGTTGGGTTGGATCGTTTCTGTCCTGGCGTGCCGCGTTTCCAAACCCCGAGTCCGCCATTCCCAGGGGCTTGAACAATCTTTCCCGCATCAGTTTCTCCCAGGGCTTGCCGGCCACCTGCTCCAGCATGGCACCGGCGACAACAAATCCCGCGTTGGAATATTCGTATGCCGAATCCGGCTTGTGTGAAGGCGGCAATTGCAACACAGCCTCGACGTACTCCGCTCGCTGCTTCAGAACCTCTCGATCTCTCAGATCATCCACGCTGGCCCCGTAATCGATCGAATCGTAAACCGAATCGGGCGTCTCGCCAGGCAGGCCACTTCGATTGCACAACAACATGCCCAGCGTGACCTCTTCATACGCCTCCAGCATCTTCACCTTCTTCCCCAACACTTCGGAAACGGTCGATTCCCACGTGATGGCACCATCTTCAACAAACGTCGCCGCCAAGGTTGCCGTCATCGACTTCGTACACGACCCCAAATGCCACTTGTCTTCGGCTTCCACCTCTCGCTTGCCGCCAGCTTTCCGCAGCCCGGAAACACCGATCCCGCGGAGGCCGCCATCTTTCACCAGCAGCACCCCCACAGCCGGCGTCCCCGTCTTGGCTGGAACACCGGAAATCAGCTCCGAAAGGTCCTCAACCGGACCCGCAGCAACAGCCCTCGGTGGGTTTTGTTTGATCCAGTCCAGATCAGCCTGAACCAGATCAGCCTTCTTCACTTGAAAGACCACGTCGTCAGATTCGCGACGGATCGACACCACATCCTCTTCAACCTCGACCAAGGCCCCCTCGAACTGCCGTCCATTCTTACTGCTCGTCCAAACTCGATTCTCCTCCGCTAGGCTGGACAAACCAAAAAGCAGCGCTGCACCCAGTGAATAGAATAGGCTGACCCTCATCATCACATGATTTCGCCACGCTACCGATGCCAGTCAAGGAAGTTGGTCGCTCCGCCGCCTCATTTCGCCGTGCATGCGCTCCTGTCGGAAAACGTTCCTCAACGGCATTCGATCGCTATCATGCGTCTTCGTAGGGGAGTGCGTGAGCGTTCCTTTTGAGGAGTTCGCAAAAATCCTAGAACTCCCGCGTCACGCTTTCCCGAAAATCCTCGCTAAAATGTTCCAAATCCGCCGCTGTGAGCATCTTGTAGCGATACATCAACAAGCAGGAGAATATCATATTCGATCGGCTATGGCGATCGAGGCAGTCACAGAGAATCTTGGCCTGCTTGCGGATCATCTCCTCGGCATCCCAAAATTTTTCCGTCTCGGTGGAATCGCCGCTACCGCCGAGGAGTTCAGCGAGCTCTCGATTGACTCTTGCGAGATAGCGTTCACGAAGTTCTGGAACCATTTTGCGAAAGGTTTTCCAATCAGATTCTAGGGGCTTGTTGGATTGCATTGAGCGATTGTGTGTTAGGCACCTTGTCGGTTTCGACTAAATCAACGTGCTGTTTCTGCTGTCGGGAGAATCATCGCGCCTCCTGGCACAGTGATCAAGCACAAGAGGGCCAAAGCGTATTGATTGAAACCGCTGGGATGCCCCCACCGCTGGTGTCGCCATCGATCGCTTCAAGGTCCCGGATTCCGCGATCTCTCTTCGGTTCAGGCAGGCTGGGCAATTTCATCTCCGCAGGGGATCGCCCGCTGGGAGGCCGGTCGAACGGATCGCCGTACTTCGTGAACCCGTCGACAAAGCCTCCATGGGAAAGGAAGAACTGTCCTTTATCCGTGAGCCCCATGAATCGATCGAGACGATCGCTCCGGCCCGTCCTGTCGTGACTGAAGGTCGCTCGGGTCAGCTCCTGCCATTCGCCGGCAGCCGTGCGAATCCACTGATTTTCGTAGAGTGCCCGTCGCAACACATGCCCATTTCGCCCGACGAAGTTTTCACTAAAGCTGTAGAGCCCGCGAAGATATTTTCCCTCTTTGGGCGTTTTCCAACTCGAAATCAACATCCAGTCTTGTTTGCCCGGATGAAAGTAGTAGCCGGCAAAAATGGTGTGGGTCTCGCCCACCGGTTCCGCCGTGACGAGAAAGCGTTGGCGCTCGCCGGTCTTCCAGAGGTACTTCAGGTGGCTGTGGCCCCCCGTGCCTTCATTGCCGAAATCACCGCTATACACACCCTCACCTTTGGCGACCAGTTGCACGCGATCCTCCGCCGCCACCTTGTCACGGTCGATGGCCTCGTTGCCACTATCCCAAACGCTAAAGATGATCCGCCGTTCCGTATCACTGTTGACCTGCATCCCGAAGTAGCCGCGATGCCAGCCGCAGGCCATGTAGTAAGTCCATAGCGGGTCTTCCACGCCCGTCATCTCACAGTAAAATGCCGAGACCTCACTCTCACGATCCACCGGATAGGCCAGATGGACGGAGGCCGCGTTCCGCCGAGGCTTGAGATTGAAATGCGCTCCCTCCAATGCCGCGCCCTCGAGCAGCAATTCCCGTATCGCTCCGTTAGGCTTCTCGGACATCAATACGAAGGCATGGTAACCCGGCTCCGTGATCTCGAAACTACCGAAATCCGCCTCGACCGCACCATCCCCGTCCCGACCACGCACGCTGGCCTCGCGAGTCTCCCCTGCCACGGTCAACTTGAGCTTCACTGACGCCTCCTCTTCCAAGTCCACGACAACCCGGGCCGTGAGTTCGCCTCCCACAGCGATCTTCCCGTACCATCGAACACTCAACCCGGAATCCGTCCACCGCGTGATTCCGCGTCGCTCGGAAACCCGGGCACCATTCGGATCCGGATGCAAATAAGCGGTGGCTGCAGGAACACGAAGAGGTTCCGCCTGCACGACATCTTGAACCCGAAGGCAGACGACACCGACAGCGACAGCGAAAAAGAGTTGGCACGATTTCATCACCAGCCCTCTATGCATCGGAATGGCTGCTCCGCCAAGCGCAGATACTCGCTCCGATGCCCCTTCGAACGGGCAACACCGTTCACTCCGCCACCAGGCGATACCGCACCCGGTAATAGGCACCTGAACCGGCATCAGCCGGAACGGTGATGCGATAGCGGTCCGTCATCGTCTCCCCCCAATCGCTCTCCCGAATCCACCCGGAGCCGCTCTCTCCGGAGGGATCCGCCGACCAAATCTCGTCCCAGGCCTTGAGGTCACGCGATTCCTCGAGAACCACGCCGACATCGTCCGCCCCGGCGCGCCGGTGAAAGGTCAGCTCGTAACCGCCATCCGGTCTCGGGATCACCACGGGGACCTTTCTGCCCGAGGCGTAGTCGACCAAGTTCACCCGGCCATCACCATTGGCGTCTTCGCCAGGCAAACGAGCACGACCGACTAACTGATCACTCCAGCCGGCGTAGTCGAGTTCCAGCCGCTCAAAGCGAAAGGGAACCGCGGGAAAACCTTCTTGATTCTCCAGGCTAACCACTGGATCGCTGCTCCAACCGTAACGCACCCCTTGCGGATCCGTCCGAAAGAGCGTGCCCGGGACGACGACCTTGTCGCCATCAACGATCCTCGCGCTCGCCTTGGCCCATCTTCCACCGGTGGTGAGCGCTTCAAAGCCCACGACGTTCTCTCCTCCGTCAACACCGGCCAAGCCGGAACCGACATGGTCAAAATGGAGAGTGATGTCGTGCCCATCCGTCGTGGCCGACCTGAACAGTGGCCCGGAATAAACCCGGTCTTGATCGTAGGACTTTGCCAGGGCAATGGCGGCCAGACGGCTCGCCGTTCCCTGTTTGTTACGCGGATGAATGTCGTTCGAGGTCCCGATGTCAATCGTCACCGCCATGCCGGTGTGGGGCACGGCGAGGGTCTGGGTCTGCGCCTCCCTCAGCAACTCCCAGTCGGCGCCCGGGGCGTAATTCGCCAGCTGCACGAAATAGAATGGAAGATCCGGCGCACCCCACAATTCCCGCCACGACGTGATCAGGGTCTCGTGCAGACTGCGGTACTCCTGCGGCTGGTCTTGATTGGACTCACCTTGATACCAAATGACGCCTCGAATCCCCAGCGGCGCCAAGCCGTGAATCATAGCATTGTAGCAAATGGACGGCTTGTGTTGCGCACTGCTGAAGTTGCGCCCGGCCACGTTCTCGCCATAGGCACTCGCCTCCAGGGCCTCCTGAGGAATCCAGGTTTCGATGCGCGACCCGCCCCAGGCGCTCTGCACCAACCCGATGGGACGCCCGGTCTCCTGGTGCAACTGACGCCCAAAGAGATACCCCACGGCAGAAAACCGACGCACGCTCGCCGGAGTACAAGGCGTCCAGACCTGATCAAAACGCTTCACCTCGTCCTGAGGCGTGGCCTGGGTGTGCTTGTTCACCTCCATCAAGCGAATATCGGGAAAGTCCGCGCCCGCGATCTCGGCCGCACTATCATTGATCGTGGTCATGTCCCATTCCATGTTCGACTGCCCGCCGCAAATCCAGACATCGCCAAAGGTAATGTTCTCCAAGGTGTGAATCACCTCGCCTCCCGCCGAAATGGTCAGGGTGTGAGATCCTCCCGGCTCGCTCACCGGATCCAAAGTCGCCTCCCAGCCGCCAAACAATCTCGGCTGGATCACCGTCTTTCTCCCGGCAAGCTCAATCTCGAGTTCGCCGGAAACACCCGCGGAACGCCCGGACAGTCGTATGGGTCGATCCGTCTGGATCACCATGTGATCGGCATAAATGGCAGGCATGGTCACTTCCACCGCCTCCACCAAAACGGAAACACCCGTGACCACTGCGAATGCTAACAAAAACACCGCAAAGCGAATCGCCCGGCGGATCATCAGAAAAGGCCTCATGATTCTCAGAAGAAGATGGAGCGCCAGATTAACCCTACCGCTGCCAGCGGACAATCTTCTTCGTCAGGTTCGATCAAGCCCGTCAAGGCAAGTCCAAGAGCCGAACGCGAATGCGGAAATAACTCTCCCCATCATCGGCCTGCTCGTTCAGGAGGGCCTCAATCGTCTCATACCTCTCCTCCGCCTCGGTATCGGCGACCACTTTCTCGGCAAACTCAAGCTCCCTCCACGTCTCGAGATCCCCGGAGCCTTCGAGGACAAACTCGAGATCCGAAGCCTGAGAGATCCGCCGATAAACCACCGCATGGCCACGCACGACCTCGATACGAAATTGGTCGCCAAAGGCGTATCGATAAAGATTGGAAACGCCCTCACCGTTGGGATCGGCATCCCAGGCGACGAGGGATTCATCAAGCCGTTCCTCTTCGGAAAAATGTGCCTCGACCCACGCGTCGTAAGTGGCCACCGGCGTCGTGCTCTCATACGTGTGTTCCACCACCAGGCGACCGCTATCATCAAGGATCCGAATGGTCTCGCCGCGGGTCGAAAGCCTGCCCTCGTAGCCGCCGACATAGAAGAGACCCTGACCGCCACCGGGACCCGTGCTCCGCTCGCGGAACGCCCTGACATTTTTCACCACGTGGAGAAATCCATCATCCGGACTGAATAAGGTTCCCTTCTGAGGGATCACGGTCCCTGACGGAAAAACAAACGCCACTGCGCCGCTCACGCTCCACCCCGAGAGATCGATGGCCTCGTTGTTCGGGTTGATCAGTTGAAAGTACTCCGCCTGCGAATCTCCTGGGGCCGGATCCACCTCGCCGACCGTCAGTTCGAGACCCGGCGTTTGCCGGGGCGGCACGAGATCCTTGCCATAGGTCTCCAAGAGTTCCTCGCGGCGAAGGGAAAGCGCGGTGTTCTTGATCGTGCGCGTGCCGCTATCAATGTTACCCGTCCCCCACATGGCGGCATCGTCCCGGGCATCCTGACGAATCAGTTCAGTGCGTTCATCGACAGCCGATTTGAAATACACCGGCTCCTCAGAGAGATAGGCGTCGATCAAGCTGCGCAAGCGGCGGAGATACATCTGCCGCGTCAGCTTGTGGTCCAGGATGGCATCGAGGAGGAAGTTCTGATAGATGGGTTGCCCGGCGGCCTGGGTATGCTGGGAATCACCGTAGAGAGGACTGGCAAAATTCTCGTTGGCCAAGCCGGAGCTCGTACTGAAGGCGCCGTCCATGTCCCAGGGAATGCGCTGCCAGAGATCCGTTTCAGGATCGCGGTACATGTAGTAGTTCTTGGTCAGCCGATCCGCATTTCGAATCACCGACTGACCCGCCATTTCGTTGACCATGGCAGGAAGGTTCACATGATCCATGATGTAATCGAAACGATGCACACCGTTGATGCCATCGGTGAATTCGACGAGGTCATCGTAGGGCTCGTCCTTGCGCGTCTCTTTCTGATAGAGAGCTCGCGTCACGCCTTTGGCCAGGGTGGAGGGGAATCCGTTGGCCTTGTAGAGGGCCCCCTCGGGATCCAATCCCTGCTGCCGGAGGAAATCTTCGTCGACCTGTTCGACAAACGAGAACAAGCCGTGGAAGCTCCCGTTGAAGCGCACATGCCAGTGCCGCGTGTCCGATGCCGGTGTGCCAATGTGGTTAAAGAATGCAAAGGCGAGGTTCTCCCGCATGAAGGAGGCGTCGCGAAAATGAGACTGCAAGTTGAATTCCTCAACGCGGCGCCGGTCGGCGTCATAACGAAAATGGTCTCCCGGATTGAAATCGAATTTCAACTTCGCCTTGGGCCAATCGATGGCGCCGAACTGCCCGCGACGCCTAACAAACAGATCGTCATAGAACTGTCCCTCGAAGTAGACCGAGGCCCGGCTGCCTCTCTCCGTCACCGCGTTGTCCGGATCTTCAGCGAACCAATGCAACTGCGGGAGCGGCGAATCAATGCTGGGATCCGCCACAATGGTTCCAAAATACTCCGCCTGGGGTTTCTCTTCATCCTCGGGCAAGGACGGCAAACGTGTTTCCCTCCCCGCCGAGTCTCGAGCCTGAAAGGCCCAGCGAAGCATCTCCCCGGCATGATAGCGCTCCCCGAACAAGAAGAAGGCCGGAATGAGCCCCGTGTAGCGGCCATCGCGCGCCTCCATCGGCACCGAGATTTCGCCCTTGTACATGACGCGGTACTTCAGGGTGACCGACTCGATGGGATGCCCGTTGGGCAAAACGCGAACTGAGACCTCGTGATCCTTGCCCTGTTGGGCAAGTTCCGTTCCGGCCCCGGGCTGGAAGAGAAAGGGACCGAGATCGGGCGCTTCCCCATTGAGACTCCCTGGAGTCGGTGTTCTCCACACCCGATAGGCATCCATCGCTGAGTCGTAGCCATAGGAAACGCCATCAGAGAGAGGAGGGTACCCCGGTGAAAGGGCGGAAACCATCTCGCCATTGGCATTGCTCAACGCAAGGTACTCACCACTGCGGTCGAGTTTGAAATTCGTATGCCACTCATCCCCCAGCTCAGCGTCCTTACCCGAGGCGATGAAGACAACAAAGGTCCCGGCATCCAAAACGACGTCCGGCAAAGGCCACTTGGAGGGACGTTCGGGATCGTCCGTCAGAGCCCAATCGGCCAGGGAAACGGAATCCGGTCCGGCATTGTGCAGCTCGATCCAATCCGCGGGCTCGCCCTCAGCATCCACAAGCCCGTCCGCACTCGCAGCGGCGACCAATTCACTGATGCGCACCTCGGCAGCCCGGGAGAAACTGCCGGGCAGGAGCACGAGGAACCCGCATGCCATGAACGCGAACCGATTGAAAGCCATCACCTTACCGATCTCATAGGCCGATCCCGGACACAAGGACGATTCATCATGCCGGCAAGAGGGGGTCATCATCGCCTCTCGAGAACCCGTTGACATCGACTCGGAAGCGATCCATGGCTTTGCCAAAGTTGCCTCAACAACCCATGAAAGCGTACTTCATCCCCCTGCTCTCCTTCTTCTTTTACCTGCTACCCGGCCTCCAGGCCGAGGTCGTCTTCCATTGGTCTCTCGACGACGCGGAGGGCGCCGACACCGTCACCGACCCCATCAACGGGCATGTGGGCACGGTGGGCGACGGCGTCACCTTTGGTCACCCCGGGGCCCATGCCGGCACCGGCTCGGCGGCCGAGTTCACGGGCACCGGCGGCATCCAGGCGGAGTGGTCCGAGGGCTTGAACCCCGAGAGCTTCACCCTCGCCCTTTGGGCCAAATCCGACGGCGGTGCCGGGGCGTGGAACTCTCCCGTGACCAGCCGCCACGACCTCAACCCCGACAGCCAGGGCTACCTCATCTACGACAACCAGCCCAATGGGGCCTGGACCTTCTGGAGCGGCAATGGCACCGAAGGGGGCAATTGGCAAACCCTCGACGGCCCCGAGGTCAAACTAGGCGAGTGGCAACACGTCGCCATTACCTACGACAACGAAACGGAGACCAAGAAGCTCTATGTCGATGGCGTGCTCGAGGTGGAATCCAATGATTCCATCGCCCCCAATGACACCACGCCCTTCAACGTCGGTGCCGGCCAAGACTTCGGCGACGGGTTCTTCTTCGTCGGCCTCATCGATGACGTCGGTTTGTTAGACGAAGCGGTCTCCGAAGAGACCATCCAACAGATCATGAACAGCGGTGTGGCCAGCCTGTTAGGCGATCCCGGCATCTCCGCCCGGCGTTCCTGGGACTTGGACTTTGCCTCCGGGGGCGGCACGATTGAGATCCCGGTGACCAACACCGGGGCCACCCAGGATCTCCAGATCACGGGCGTCTCCCTCAGTGGGGAAAACGAGGCCAACTTCAGCGTGGAGAGCTTTCCCGGTGTCCTGGCCCCGGGCACCCAAGGAAACATCGACCTCGCGTTTGATCCCCAGGGAGGAACCGGTGCCTTCTCCGTGAATCTCAGCGTGTCCAATAGCAGCTCCACAGAACCGGACTTCGCCATTGCCGTGCAAGGCATTGTTCGGGATCCCTTCCTCAATGCGCCCGCTGAAATCAATCTGGGCGAATTCCAGATCAACAGCGGTCCCCACGCCGGCCAGATTCCCATTCAAAACGATGGGACCACACAGGATTTGCTTCTCAGTGCGATTACCTTCACCGGTCGCCACGCCGATCTCTTCACCGCCACCCTTCCGGATCCCGTGGGCCCTGGAACGCAAGCGCTCATCGAACTCAGCTTTGCTCCCGAAGAACGATTCGGATCCTTCACCGCCGTAGCAGAACTGCAAACCAACGACCCTCGCACACCCACCGTCCAGGTGCCGCTCAAGGTCAAGGTGATCAATCCGAATCCCTTGGTCGCCTATTGGCCGCTCGACGATCCCGCCGGCACCAGCGGCGAGGACTCGGTCATGGACGTCTTCGGCAGCTTTCACGGCACGCCGGGTGACGGCATCACCTTTGGTCAGGAGGGTGCCACCGCAGTCACCGGCACTTCCGCGCTCTTTGAAGGCAGCGGAGGTATCCAGGTCCCGTTCAATGAGGCGCTCAACCCCGAGAGCTTCACCCTCACCCTCTGGGCCAAGTCGGACGGCGGCGCCGGCGCCTGGAATTCGCCCGTCACCAGCCGGCACGACCTCAATCCCGACAGCCAGGGCTACCTCATCTACGACAACGAGCCCGGCGGCGCCTGGACCTTCTGGAGCGGTAATGGCGAAGTTGCCGGCAACTGGCAGACCCTCGATGGCCCGGAGGTCAAGTTGGGCGAATGGCAACACCTGGCCATCACCTATGACGACGCCGAGGAGGTGAAAAAGCTCTATGTCGATGGAGAACTCGCGGTGGAGTCGAATGACTCCATCGCTCCGAACGACACCACGCCATTCAACATCGGTGCCGGCCAAGACCTCGGAGATGGCTTCTTCTTCGTCGGCAACATCGATGACGTCGGCGTCTTCGCCACCACGCTCACGGCAGACGAGGTCGTGCAGGTCATGGAAAACGGCGTCCTCAGCGTCATCGGTGATCCTAACCTATCGACCACCTCGGTGTTGGATTTCGGCGCCTTCCCCGGCAATCCCGGCGTCCTCAAGCGCACCCTGAGACTGGTCAATAGCGGCGCCGAGAAAGAACTGACGATCACGGGTTCTTCCATCACCGGCGAGAACGCGGATCGCTTTAGTGTCAGTGAACTGCCGGCCACGCTGGCCCCCGGAGCCTTCGCCGACCTCGAGGTGACTTACACACCCCCCAACTCGTCCACCGGGACTTTCCGCGCCACCCTGGAAATCGAAAGCAATGACGAGAATGAAGCCGTCACCCACGTGCAGTTCCGCGTGAAGATCGAGAACTCCAACCGCCTCTTGGCGCATTACAAGATGGACGAAACCGAGGGCACCGAGATGAGAGATGCCTCGGGCAACGGTTTCCACGGGCTCTACCGCGGTGCGGACGGAGGCGGCTTCACCCTCGGGGCCGATGCCCTCGCCGACGGCACGGCGGTCAGCCTCACGGACGGGGGCGGCGCCGGCGCCGGCTTTGGCGAAGTTCCGGCCGAACTCGACCTGCCGTCCCTGGCTATCGGTAGCTATGCCTTCTGGGTGGCCATCGATCCCGCCGACATCGGGACCACCTCCGGCCTCTTTGGGCGCGGGGACGAAACGCCCGGCGATCCCTTTGGCGTCGCCCTCGCGGTCACCGGCGGAACCGACCCCGTCCAATGGATCAGTGACGGCACGGAATCACTCACTTCTGCTCCCTTCCTCACCCCGGGTGAGACCTTTCACATCGTCTTCACCTACGCGGACGAGAACGGAAGCGAAGACCCCACGGTGGACCGCATTCGCCTCTATGTGAATGGAGAGCTCCTGACCGAGGAAACCGGTAGCCAGGGATTCGACGTGAGCAAGAGCGGCGCTTTCCAGATCGGAGCTGTTTCCGGCCAGTTAGGCCTCACCGGAGTCATGGATGATTTCCAGATCTACCAAAAGGAACTGACCGCTGACGATGTGATCTATTTGCACACAAACCCCGGTGAGCCTCTGCCCGGCGATGACGTTCCCCCGCCCCCGACTGGAGACTTCGAGATCCAATCGATCACCCGGGATGGCAATGAAGTCACCCTCACGTGGCCCAGCTCGGAGGGTGCAAGCTACACCGTGCAAACCAGTGCCGACTTGATCAACTGGGAAGACAGCGCCGCCGGACTCCCGGGCGACGAGGGCGGAACGACGAGTTACACGGATACCATCGAGGCCGACGATCTCTTCTACCGCGTCCTGACAGATCTATAGACAGCCCGCCGGCAGCCGTCGGCCTCAGCCATCATCACGGGATTGCATTGACCGCCTCTACCTGAAAGAGTGGCGCCATGCCAATGTGGTTGAGTCATCTTCTCGGGTTCATCGCCGTCATTTCGCCGGAGGGATCGCCCCTCTTCCAGGCGATGGATGCCGCCCGGTCGGGGGTGGACTTCAGGCATCGTTGGAACCCTCCGGCCAAACACCGGGACCAGTTGACCAACGCCTTCTCCGGTGGCGGGGTGGCCTTGGGCGACTATGACAAGGACGGACTCCCCGACCTCTTCCTCTGCGGACAGACAAGGGGCGGCCAGCTCTATCAGAATCTCGGGGACTTTCGCTTCGCCAATCGTTCTTCGATCCTCACGCCTCAACCAAAGGCGGGCACCTGGGCCACCGGCGCCACCTGGGCGGATGTGGACAACGATGGCTGGCTCGACCTCTATGTCTGCGGTTTCGATTGCCCCAATCGCCTCTATCTCAATCGCGCCCGCGCCGGCAAGCGTCTCCTGGTGGAAAGTGCCAGAGCCCTTGGGGTCGATTTCCGCGGCGCCAGCGTCGTGGGCACCTTCGCCGACTACGACCGCGATGGCGATCTCGATCTCTTTGTCGTCACCAACCGGCTCCCGGCGCCCGAATCTCTGCGCCACGAACGATTTTCCGTCGGCCGGGACGCGAACGGAGAGCCCGTCCTTCCCGAGGCTTTCCGCCAGTACGCCGATCTGATCAAGCTTCCGGGCAAACAAGGCTACAAGAGAATTGACGCCGGTCAGTACGATCATCTCTACCGCAATGAAGGCCCCGGCAAACCGTTCACGGACGTGACCCGCGAGGTCGGGATGAGTGGTAACCATTACGGCCTCTCCGCCACCTGGTGGGATTGGAACGGAGACGGCTGGCCCGATCTTTATGTGGCCAATGACTTCTTCGGCCCGGACCAGCTCTGGACGAACAACGGTGCAGGCCCGGACGGCAAGGTCACCTTCACCAACCGGACCGCGTCTTCCCTGCCCCACACCCCTTGGTTTTCCATGGGCGTCGACATCGCCGACATCAACAACGACGGTTTGTTAGACATACTGGCCACGGACATGGCGGGAAGCACCCACTACAACGAGAAGATGCAGATGGGCAACATGTCAGGACCGGACAGCGATGCCTGGTTTCTCAATCATCCCGTGCCGCCGCAGTACATGCGGAACGCCTTCTACCTCAACACCGGCACCGATCGGTTCATGGAATCCGCCCACCTGCTGGGCGTTTCCAAGACGGACTGGACCTGGTCGGTCAATTTCGGCGACCTCGATAACGACGGCTGGGAAGACCTCGTCGTCACCACCGGCATGAGCCGCGATTGGCTCAACAGCGACCTCCGGGCCAGAGCTCCCTCCAAGGATGGCTGGGATCGCTACTACGATTTCTGGTACGCCCAGAAACCGCTGCGGCAAACCAATCGCGCCTTTAGAAACCGCGGCGGTCTCAAGATGCAAGAGGTCGGCAAGGCCTGGGGGCTCGATACAAACAGTGTGAGTTTTGGTTCGGCGCTGTCCGACCTCGACGGCGATGGAGATCTCGACGCCGTGATCAACCACTTCGACGGAGCACCCTCGCTTTATCGAAACCAAGAGCATTCGGGAAAACGCATGGCCGTGAGACTCGTCGGCGCCAGTAGCAATCGCTTCGGATTGGGAACGTTAGTCACCGTCCGGCCGAAGGACTCGGACCAAGTGCTCACGCGCTATCTCACCTCGTCTCGCGGGTTCATGTCCTCCCCCGAACCGGTGGTGCATTTTGGTCTCGGCTTGCATGAGACGATCTCGAAACTCACCATCCGGTGGCCCAGTGGGCATACCCAGAGCTTCGAAAACCTGGCGACCGATCACCGCTACACCATTCGCGAACCCTCCGGCCGGCCACAACAGTCTCCGTCCACGGCGAAGGAGGCCACCTTTTTCGTCTCCAGTCAGAAGCTCAAGGGCATCCGACACCGGGAACGTCCCTTTGACGACTTTGCGCGCCAACCCTTGCTCCCTAGCAAGCATTCACAACTCGGACCGGGGATCGCATTTGCCGATGTCGACGGCAACGGGACGGAGGAATTTTACCTCTGCCAGGGCGCCGGTACCCCCGGCCGGCTCTACTTTCGAAAGAAGGCGCCGGCGGTGACGCCATTCGACCAGCACACCGAATGTGAAGACATCACCGCCGTTTTCTTCGACGCCGACGGTGATGGGGATCAAGACCTCTATGTCGTGAGCGGAGGCGTCGAGGGCGCGCCCAACGATCGCCGTGTCTTTCAAGACCGTCTCTACCTCAACGACGGCAAAGGGGACTTTTCTCACGCCAAAACCGCGCTTCCCCCGTGCGGAGCCAGTGGTGGGCCCGTAGCCGTCTCGGATTACGATCACGACGGCGACCTCGATGTCTTCGTCGGCGGGCGCGTGATCCCCGGGCGCTACCCGGAGACTCCTCGCAGTCAACTGCTGCGTAACGACACCGTGGCCGGCAAGTCGCAGTTTCGCGATCTGGCGAACGAGGCAAAGCTCGAGAAAATCGGCATGGTCACGGCCGCCGCCTGGGCGGACATCGACAACGATTCCTGGGAAGACCTCATCCTGGCCACCGAATGGGGGCCCGTGCGCGTCTTTCTCAACAAGGAGGGATCCCTTGTCGAAGCCACCGGGCGATCCGCCCTGGCAGAGTTCACAGGACTGTGGAGCAGCCTCGCGGCAGGAGACGTCGATGGCGATGGCGACATCGACCTCGTCGCGGGCAACCTCGGACTCAATACCAAGTACAAGGCCACGGCAGAACACCCTGAACTCCTCTACTTCGGTGATCTCGACGGGACGGGAACACCGCGAATTCTCGAGGCCAAGTTTGAAGGCGATGTCTGTTTGCCCCGGCGCGGCTTCAGTTGTTCCACCCATGCCATGCCTGCGCTGCGAAAGAAGCTGACATCCTTCCACGCCTTTGCCAGCCGTTCCCTGGAGGCCATCTACTCGGAGGAACGCATCGAGAAGGCACGGCGTTTCGAGGCCAACACCCTCACATCGGGAATCTTCTTCAACGATGGAAAAGGAGTGTTTCGATTCGATCCCCTACCCCGTCTCGCTCAGGCATTTCCCGTCTATGGCATTGCTCTCCACGACGTTGATGGCGACGGCCATTCCGATATCTACCTCATCGGGAACTCCCATAGCCCGCAACGCGAAACCGGCAACATGGACGGAGGCGTCAGTCTCCTCCTGCGAGGCAACGGTTCCGGTCGCTTGTCCCCCGTTTGGCCTAACAAAAGCGGCCTCGTGGTCGCCGGCGATGCCAAAGGCCTGGCCCTGACCGACCTCAACGGTGACGGGAAACAAGATATTGTGGTCACCCTGAACAACGGCGAACTCCGCGCTTTCGAAAGGCGCTAGTCTTCCCCAACAGTGCCCACAACCTCCTACTTCAAGGTCGCCAGATAGCTCACGACATCCCGGATTTCCTCCGGCTTCATGAGCAAACCAACCGGCGGCATCGCCGAGGTCAAAGTGTGTTCTCTGACGTCTTGAGGATCGATCGACCTGTTATTGCCCTCCGGCAGGGTGACGACCCACTCCGACTCGGTTTTCTTCGAGAGGACCCCGGCGATCTCCGTGCCGTCCTCCGTGGTGAGCAGGATGGTCCCGTAGCCCTCGGAGATCTCCGAAGTAGGCGTCATCAAAGAGGCAACCAGATGGGCGCGATCACGTTTTCCGCCAATTTGTGTGAGATCCGGACCAATACCCACCGTGGCCTGGGCGATCTTTTTCGCCTCCCTGCCAATCTGATGGCAACGCACACATTGAGCCGCCGCATGCTCCATGACGAGCTTGCGCCCCCGCTTGGGATCACCGCCATACTCGAGCCGATCCGATGTCTCAGGAAGCTCCAATCCCTTGGAGGTAGCGGCCTGCCAAAGCTCCAGTTTCCAAGCCGGCTCCGCCTCGCCCGCGCGGTATCGAGCCGCCAGTTCCTCCAGCTTGGCCTCCGCCCTGGGTCCATCCAATTTGGCTAACTGAAGCACCGCCTTGCCCTGACCTGCGGGACTGGGATCGTCGAGAACGGCGATGAGGACGTCGACCAGGGGGACGCCGGCGGCACTGGCATGCTCACGAGCCTTCTCGCGGACGCCGGCGTGGGATGAGTCCAGGCCCCGTTCGACCACTTCCTTGAGATGCGGCGACTTGGTTTTCGCCAGGGCCTCGAGGTAGAGCGCCTGATGGGCCTCCGGCCAGGCCAAGGCCTCTTCTCCATCCAAGCCTTCAAGCCACTGTGCCTGCCCGCGCTCCACCACACCGTTGAGCAACACTTCCAACAGGTCCCGGTCGTCCACGATCGCCGACTTCAGTTCGGCCACTGCTTGATCAGCCACCGCGGAATCGCGGGGAGCGTGTTTGCGATAGCGGCCCTCCACGGGATCGAGCACCGGAGGCTGGGACCACCACAGGATGGATGCCAGGGCCGTTCGCCGGAGTTTGACCGTGCCCTCACCCTGTTTCAGATAGCGCACAAGCCGTCCCAGGCTGGTCGCCGATCCGTCGCGGAAGGCGGCGTTGATCACGCGGCGCATCAGCGCCTCACTCTGGAGCCCCTGGCGATCGAGAAGCGCCGACAGTTCAGGCAAGGCCTCGGCGATCGATTGATCGTCGTGAATCGCGCGGGCTGCCTCGAGCAAGAGAAGCTCATCGCGGTCGTCCAAAAAGGCCGCCACCTCGGGAGCCGCCTGCCTTCTCAAGGCGACGATGGCGCCCAGGCGAACCGCGCGACTGGAATGGTCGTGGAGTTCCGCCAGCTGTGCTGATGTCAGGGTTCCCGCAAGGCCCATGACGGCGGCATGCCGCAGGTAGGCATCGCTCGCACCTCGGGATGCCAGTAGCTCGATCACCGCCGGCGCAGCCTGGCGATCACCTAACCGGCCTACTGCAATGGCACAGAAAAAAGGCACTCGCGCCGATGAATGATCCAGCCCGGTGACGAGAAAACCGCGAGCCTCGCGGTCGATGATCTCCACACCACCGGGAATCTCACCCAGAACCTTGGCCGCCTGGGCCATCAGTTCCTCTTCCCCGCTCTTCCAAGCCGCCTCGAGGAGGGAATGCCACTGGGGCTCTCGCCGGGCCAGCTGCCCAATGCCCCAAATGGCGTGCAGCCTGCCCAGGAGCGTGGCCGCGTCCTCGCGCAACGCCGATCCCAGTCTATCAGTTTCCCCACGACGCACGAGTTCAAACTGCCCCTTGAGCCGCACCCGCTGATCCGGGTGATCGAGCCAGGCGACGAGGGTATCGGCGGCCGCAGTCTCCGAGCGTGAGGCCAGGATGCGCTGCGTTTCCGCTCGCAGCGGATGCCGATCACCCTCACCAACATCGAATCGGAAGATGGATCCACGGTTCCCTCCATAGGAAGCCGCGTAGAGCGCGCCATCCGGGCCGATGGCCAGCCCCGTGTTGTTCACCCCGCCCTTCATCGGCGCCAGTTCCTCAAAGGAGAAGAACGCGCCCTTGGGATGGAATTTGAAGACGCGAACCTGGCTTTGCTGGTTGGTCATGAAAAAGCAATCTGTCAGTTCGGCGCTGAGAGCCGTCCCCGGATTCTTGGTAAATCCGCAAGGACCCGGACCGAAGTTTCCCAGGGTGGGCGTGAGGTAGGCCGCGTGGGTTTCGTGATCGGGAAGGTAGAGCCGCTCTTCCATCCAAGGATTGTAGGCGTCGAGACCACTGATCTTGGTGAAGTCTTGCTTGCGCAGCCACTGCCAGTTCAGGCGCCAGCCGTGCTCACTCCCCTCCGTGATATAGAGAGCCCGTTCCATCTCACCGGGATAATCGCCGTCATTGTCCATGCTAAAGAGATTTCCGTGGTCATCGAAGGCCAACTCCTGGGCGTTGCGCTCTCCGGTCGAGTAGCGCTCGACCTGAGTACCGTCCATCTCACAGCGGAAGATGGCCCCGCTGTTGGGTCGATGATAGGTTCGACCCTCCTTTGTGATCACGTGATGCCCCTTGTCCGCCAGGGACCAATAGACGCGCCCGTCGGGGCCCAGGGCGACACCGCTCAAGTTGTGCCCGCCCTGCCCCATGTGCACTTGGAGGCCCGTGGTCACCAGTGTTTCCCGCTCCGGTATCCCATCGCCGTCCTCATCTGTGTAACGCAAAAAATCCGGCTCGACCGCGACAAAGAGATCGCTGCCCAACGCGAGCACGCCGGCGGCAATCCCGGTGACTTCGCTATGGTATTCATCGAACACGCGAATGGATTCACCGGTCCCGTCGCCATCGCGATCCGTCACCAGCGTGACGGTGTCTTTCTGCACCGTGAGATCACGCCAGTCGCGCTTCCCGTCATCATTGCGATCCGGCAGCCACTTCTGGCCATCGAGGTAAGAACGGTAGAACTGGCGCCGATCCTCAACCGTCTGCCAGGAGAGGTCTTGCTTGACCAGATCCTGATGGTGCCGGATGTCGAGGCTCGATTGTTTTCGACGGGCAGCCGTGGTCACATAAGCCCTGCCGTGATCATCGAGGGAGAGCCCCACGCCATTGGCCACCGCGGGCCCGCGAGCCCACTCCGTGACCACGATGTTCCCGCCCTCCGAAGACAATGAAGATGATGATTCAAGGTCGGAAAGAGCTGTATCCGTGAGGATCAGAGGAATCAGTGATGTGACTGCGAGCCATGGGATGGATGATTGGTGCATTGGAGAATAGGATAAGCTCTCAGTTCTGACACCGACAGCCACGGGTCCAACCCCGCCCGGCGACGTAAGATTCGAAGACTTCCGTTCGGGCATTCCGCCTCGCCCACATGGCGTTCGCTGCCGCGCAATGGGCCTTTGCATTGACATCTTCCCCGAGAAAACGGCAAAGAGACGGCATGAAGGTAGCCATCACCGGCACGGGTTTCATGGGAACGGTTCACGCCGAAGCCCTCAAACGACTCCATATCGAGGTCGTCGGCATCCACGGTTCGTCGGCGGAGAAATCGAATACAGCGGCCAATCAGTTAGGCATTGCCAAGGCGTATTCCGACTACGAAGCCCTCCTCCAGGATCCCGAAGTCCAGGCAGTGCATATCACCACACCAAACCGGCACCATTTTCCCATGGCCATGGCGGCGCTCCAAGAGGGCAAGCATGTGCTCTGCGAAAAACCCCTCGCCATGACGTCTCGAGAATCATCGCTCTTGGTTGAAGCCGCCGCCGCCAAACAAGCGCTTGCCGCCGGAGTGAATTACAACGTCCGCTTTTATCCTCTCTGCCTTGAAGCGCGGGAGCGATTTCGAGCCGGCAGTCTTGGCCCGATCCACTCGATCACGGGAAGCTATGTTCAGGACTGGCTCTTGCACGAAACCGATTACAATTGGCGTGTCCTCGCCGATGAAGGCGGTCAGCTCCGCGCCATCGCCGATATTGGGACCCATTGGTTAGATCTCGTACAATCAATGACCAACCTCAAAGTGACCGAGATTTTCGCCGACCTCAAAACCGTCCATCCCATTCGTCGGCGACCCGCCGGCGAAGTCCAAACCTTTAGCGGTCCTCTGGAAGATCAGGGAGAAACGCTCCCGGTCGACATCGAAACGGAAGATCTGGGAAACGTTCTGCTCCGTTTTGAGAACGGGGCCAAGGGCAACCTCTTCGTCTCTCAGGCAACGGCGGGACGCAAGAATTGTCTGCGCTACGAGATTGCCGCGCGAAAGGGCTCCATCGGCTGGGATAGCGAGAATCCGAACCAGCTTTGGTTAGGCCATCGCGATCTCCCCAATCAAACCCTGATCAAGGATCCGGCCCTCATGTGCCCCTCGGCAGCGCCCTCCGCCGCCTATCCCGGAGGACATGCCGAAGGATTTCCCGACACCTTCAAGATGTGTTTCCGTGCCTTTTACGATTACATCGCCGCCGGCCGTTTCTCGGATCCCCCACCCTTCCCCACCTTCGCCGATGGACACCGGGAGATTCAGCTCTGCGACGCCATCCTTCAGAGCAACCGAGAAGAGCGATGGGTGAGCTTGCCGTGACCGCCTGGAGACGGCCAAGGCCTTCCGCCGAGGGCGGCATCCACTAACATCCTCCCCGCAGCCTCGGGGGTCACATTGACAAGCCACAGGCCGCGCCGTAGCTTAATTGCCCCTGCCCTCATCCCTGTAGAACTTGAAGCCCCACTCCCGTCTACTGCTTGCCTGGATCGCTCTCGCCAGTGTGCCCTCAACACTGGCGGAAGTCGTGATCAATGAGCTCATGATCCACCCGGCGGCGGTCGACGGCACCGAACCGCTGACCCAAGAATTCATCGAGCTCTGGAATCGCGGTGATCGCCCGGTTGACCTCACCAACTGGCAGTTCGACCGGGGGGTGCAGTACACGTTCCCGCCCTTTGTCCTGCCGGCAGGCGGCTTCGCCGTCATCGCCGCGGATCCGTCGGGGCCGCCAAATCTGCCTCCGGGATTCAGCGCTCTGGGCCCCTGGGAGGGACGGCTGAGCAATAGCGGAGAATCCGTGCGGCTGGTGGATTCGGCGGGCGACACGGTGGACCGGGTGCGCTACGCCGATGAGGGCGACTGGGCCATGCGCCGCCAGGTGACGATTTCCGGTCAGTTGGGCTGGGAGTGGGTCGCACCGTTCGACGGCCAGGGCCAGTCCCTGGAACTCGTCAATCCCAACCTGCCGAATGAGCACGGACAGAATTGGAGATCCAGCCCCGCCATAGGAGGTACTCCAGGTCTGGCGAACGGGAATTTCACCACCACCAGTGCCCCGTTGATCAGCAGCGTGCGGCATCACCCCGCGGTCCCCACGGCGGTGGAACGCGTCACGGTTCGCGCCCAGATCACGGCGCCTGCGGGCACGAACCCCAAGGTCGAACTCTACTACCGCCTGAGCACTACGGATCCCGGAGAGTTTCGCCGCGTCGCGATGCTTCCCGACGACAGCGGTCTGCACGCCGCCCGGATTACCCCCCATCCCAACGGAAGCGTCATCGAATTTTTCGTCCGGGCGGAGGCCGACAACGATGCCGTACGCACTTGGCCGCCACCAAGCGACGAGACCGGAACCCAGGGAGCGAATGCGCTCTATCAGGTGGATGATGAGGTCGTCTCCAGCCACCAACCCTACTATCGGGTGGTCATGACCGTGGAAGAGGATCTCCGCTTTCGGCCCGAGAGTTTCCCTGCCAGAAGCAACGCCCAGATGAACGCCTCCTTCATCGTCTCCCGCGACGGGGAAACGACCATTCGTTACCAGGCAGGTCTTCGGCGAAGGGGGAACGGCAGTCGCAGTCGCAACCCGCGCAGCTTTCGTCTCAACCTCCCGGCCGACACACCCTGGCGCTCCACTTCCCAGCTCAACCTGGTGGCGCAGTACACCTATCTCCAGGTGCTTGGCCTCCATCTCTTCAAGGCGGCGGGCCTACCCGCTCCGGAAGCGATCTTTGTGCAATTGCGATTGAACGGCGTCAACTACGCCCACAGCGACAACCGCTACGGCGTGCACTACGGCTCCTATGCGCACATCCAGCCGCTCAACGGAGAATTCATCGAGAAGACGATACCGCAGGACGCCGATGGCGACCTCTACAAGAAAGTCAGCGCCGATCCTTCCCGAGACCGCAAACGGTGGGGAGTCCATTTCGAAGACGAGATCGTCTACAACACGCCGCAATGGTATGTCACCGACCGTTGGACTAAGGAGACGCATTCCGCCGCGAACGACTGGTCTCGCTTCCAAGATTTCATCGTGACCATGAATGAGGCTCCGGCCGACCGCTATTTCGACGAAGTTTCTCGCCGTGTCGACGTGGAGCAATGGGTGCGTTGGTTTGCCCTCATGTGTCTCATCAACAATCGAGAAACGAGCCTGAGCAATGGGATCGACGACGACTACAGCATCTACCAGGGAACGGTCGATCCCCGTGTCCGTCTTCTGCCCCATGATCTCGATACCATTTTCGGATTGGGAGATACTCCCACGACGGCCGATGCCACCATTTTCCAGATGACAGACGAGCGCTTTGGTAACGGAGCGGCCCGCATGCCTCAATTGGAACCTTTTTTCAGCCATCCCGACATTCGTCCAGCTTACTTCCAAGCCCTACACGATCTCATGGAAACGGTCCTCGAGCCCGCATCGTTCGAGCCCTTCCTCGACAGTCTCCTCGTGCATGTTCCGGCACGAGAACGGGACCGCATCAAGCAATTCAATCGGGATCGACATGAACATGTCAGAACAATCATTGACGCACCGCTTACGATCGAACCAATTGATGCGCCCCAAATAAACGGCCTCTATATCACGGATGCCACCGAGATCACTCTCCGGGGATCGGTGAGTCCTCGGCTGACGACCCGTGTGCTGCTCAACAGCGAAGAGGCCGCCCTCGACCGTGGACGTGGGACTTGGCAGTTAGACGGATACGGTCTCGCTCCAGGCATCAATCTGATCTCCGTTCAGGCGCTCGATGCCGCCGGGCACCCATTGGACTCCGCCTCCCTTCGCGTGCAAGTACCGAACACGGATCTGCAGGAAATCAGCGGCACGCTCGTGGGTGATGTCGTCTTGCCTCGAGCAGGAGGTCCCTATCTCGTCCGCGATGCCTTCAACGTTCCAACGGGGAGGACTTTGACACTTGAACCTGGAACAGTTCTGCTCTTTGCCGCCGAAGCCACACTCCGAGTCGATGGTCGGCTGGTGGCTGAAGGCACGGAGAAAGACCCCATTCTGTTCTCGGCCGGACACGGCAGCCGATGGAGCGGCGTGACTTTGGAACACGGGTCCGAGAGCCGCTTGCGGCATGTCACCTGGAACAACGTCAGTCCCACAAACTCTCCTCTGTCCTTGGTCAATGCTCACTTGACGGGCAGCGACCTGAATTTTTCCTCTCACGAGGGTGTGTGTATTTCTCTCCAGGGAGCCTCCATCACGTTGGAAGACAGCCTCTTTCCCCAGGAAGAGGAAACCACCTCTCTGCTCAGTAGTGGCGGCCTCCTCTCGGGGTTCCCTCTACGGCTGCAAAGAAATCAGTTAGGATCCGTGCGCATTCTTGAACGCCCGGCCGGCGACGACGAACCTATCGTGATGATGCAGAACCACTTTGGCGGGGGCGGCACGGCCATCGAAATGGAGGGTTCCGCTAGAGTCGTGGGCAATCGCTTCGAATCGATGGCCACCGCGATCCATCTCGGCCATGGCAGTCTTCTTCTGGCAAACAGCGCCTTCCACCAAGTGGGAGAAATTCTGCGCTACTCCGCCAGTGCCGAGGCGACGTTGGAACATCTCTTCACCAGCGGCGTGGGCAATCTCTTGACAGGTCCGCCATCGGCCACTCTGCGAGCCTACATTGCCAATAGCGTCCTCGTTTCGGTCGAGAATGCGCTTCCGGAGGAACTTGAGACGGATAGTCTGGTGCAGTTCACCCACAACCTGGTTTCGCCAGGCCTGGCCGAAGCGTTGACCGAGCGAAGCGCTGTCCTCTCGGAAGCCCTCACCGCAGCCTCCGAGTCTCTGGTGATGACCAACGACGACGACACCCTTGCCCCGGGTTCCCTGGGCAAGGGGGCGGGTACCCATGGACAGGATCTCGGGTTGATCGACCCTCAGATCCCGTTCATTCGCGGACGGCCAGCCGGTCGCACATCCGCCAGTTCCGTGCGGCTCGGCGTGTATGGCAGCGGCTGGGGGACCTTCGACTACCGGCTCAACGACGCCCCCTGGGTGTCCGCCGTGATCCCGAGGATTCCCTCCGCCGACACCTTGCGCGAGGCTCTCCTCTCCCTCGACGCGCTCCCGGACGGCGAGCACGTTCTGCAACTCCGTGAGAACAGCGATGCGCCCATCGAGGAAGTCCGGTGGACGATTTCGACAAACCCCGCCGGCGTCTTGCTCAACGAGATCGCAGCCATCAATGTCAGCGAACAGCTCGCCAATGGCTTTCCCGATTGGGTCGAGTTGGTCAATACGGGCGACGTCGCCATCGATCTCGGCGGCTATCGTCTGCGCGACAGCAGCGATGGCCGTCACTTGCTCCCGCCGGGAACCCAGCTCAACGCCAGGGAGCGCCTCACGATTCCATTGGTCCCGACCGAAACCTCCGGCTTCGCCCTCGACCGCGACGGTGACTCGCTTGCCCTGATCGCCCCCGACGGGACCGTGATCGATGAGATTCACTTCGGTAGACAGATTCCCCACCACACGTTGGCACGTTTGCCATCCGATGCGAATCAATGGGGCCTCTGCTATCCCACTCCCGGCGCCGTCAATCGTCAGGCGATAACCACAGGTGCTCCCCATGTTCGATTGAATGAGGCCTACGCCGCTTCCGGCATCGCTTTTGACGAGGACTTCGTCGAACTCCTCAATGTCTCCCCCTGGCCCGGCGATCTCACCGGAACAGCCCTCACCGACGATCCCCTAACTGATCCCGATCAGTTCATCTTCCCGCCCTACACGTTCATCGCTCCCAATGAGTTTGTCGTCATTCGCTCCTCGGAGCTGGGTTTCGGACTCGATGCCTGGTTCGAGTCTATTTCCCTGATCGGCGCCGCCGGTGGCGAGATTCTCGACCGCGTTTATTGGCAGGGTCAAGGGCGACACAGCACGATCGCCCGAATTCCCAATGGCGACGGCTCCTGGGAGGTGGTTTCTCCCGGCACGCCGGGCCGAGCCAATGAAAGTCTCGTCAGCGCTCCTACGGAGACCCCCCTGGTTACCTGGGAAAGTAACTGGCAGTTCTACCAAAATGAAGAGCCGCCGGGAAATGGCTGGACGACCCTGAACTATCCCACCTTCAGCTGGGGATCCGGCAACGGCGCCTTCTTCAGGGAAAATGCCGCTCTCGCCGTATCGAAGAACACCTCGCTGGCGCTCAACCCTCCTCACACCCACGCCTTTCGCCAGATCTTTAGTGTGGACGACCCGACGGCTTTTGAGGCCCTCGCGCTTTCACTCCTCATCGATGACGGCGCCGTGATCTATCTCAATGGTGAAATCGTCTGGCGCCAGCGGATGCCGGAGGTGACGCCCGTCCCGTTCGATACCTTCGCCAATGACGGTGTCTCGAATGCCTCCATTGAAGGACCGTTTCTCCTCGATGCCTCAGCGTTGCACCCCGGAGCGAACATCCTCGCGGTGAGCGTGCATCAAGACGACAATTCTAGCAGTGACGTTGTCTTCGCCGCTGAGCTCACCGGAATCGTCCCGGACCCGATGGCGCCCGTGTTGCGACGGAAGCAAGCTCTGCTGCAAGACCTTCGTATCACCGAAATCATGTTCCACCCAAACGAAGGCGAATCGGAGTGGTTGGAAATCATGAATGTGGGATCTGACGTCCTTGATCTCGAGGGATTGCGTTTCTCCCAAGGCCTGACATTCGACTTTCCTCCGTTCTTGCTTGAACCTAATGAGCGTGCCGTCATCGTCTCCAGCGAAGAGGCCTTTCGAAGACAGTACCCTGACGACATCCGCCTCGTCGGCGTTTTCCAAGGCCGGTTGGACAACGCCGGGGAAAGCTTGGCCATTCAGTTGCCGTTCCCCGACGAACACCAGTTGTTAGCCTTCGACTTCCAGCCTGATTGGTATCCCGCAACAGACGGGGAAGGCCGCTCGTTGGTCACGCGTCACGAGGCGAGAAAAAACAGCGATGATCCCGGCGATTGGCGGGCTGGAGATCGGGTGGGCGGCACTCCGGGAGCCTCTGAGCGCCCCGTCATCATTTCTCAATCGCACGTCACCACCATTCTCGGAGATGATCTCGCCTTCAATATCGAGGCCACGAATACACCGACGCTCTATGGCGCTAGCGGACTCCCGGAGGGCTTGAGTATCGATGAGGCGACCGGACTGATCTCGGGCAGTCCCCAGGAGTTCGGTCAATTCAACGTGCTGCTCTCAGCCACGAACGCCTCGGGCACGGAGGAAGTGCCCTGGCAATTGTCCGTCGCTGCATCCGGCCCCCTGGCATCGATCGAATGGGATGTGTTTCCCGAAACCGCCGGCCTGGACGCGCCGTTCTCCGTCAGCCTCAAGGCTCTCGATGCCGAGGGCCGCCTCGTCCAAGACCTCGCAGGATTCATTTCGCTCTCGGCCACGGTGAACCGCGGCGCCGGTCCCGCAGTTGTCATTTCCGAGATCAGGGATTCGGGCACGGACGGCCTAACCGTCACCAAGACAAACCCCGAGATCGATACCCGGGGATGGCGGCTGCTCTTGAATGCCTCCGCCGATCGCACGATTCACGCCATCCACGGTGTCGACGAAGTGGAAGGGAGCGTCGTCACATTGCCGGAGACGTTCACCAAGTTGGATCTCCCGGAGAATCAGTTAGGGTTCAACCTCCTTTGGTCGGATGATCCGCCGGAGGATCGCCAGGGCGGTCAACGCGGCTGGGCCCTCATCGTCGATTCCGATCAACAGGCCGTCGATTTTGTCGTGTGGGGCTACTCGAGCGAGGAACTCGCTCAATTGGTGCCCGTGGACGAGCGTGGCAGGGAGATTGAGGGCCTTCTTTGGAAAGGCCTCAGCGTCCCACATCCCGGCGATCTCAATCTCACCTTGACACGTAAGGGGCCCGTCGACTCGGACACGTCGCAGGACTGGGTTTGGATGGATGACAGTGATGTCCCCACGCTGACGGAGCCGGTGGTGCGTCAAGAAGCCTTTCCCTTCGAGATAGCGACGGCCTCGGGTTTTGTCGATGGCTTCTGGCAAGGCACCATTCAGCCCGGGACCTTTGGATCAGAGATTCACTTCAGAGCGACGGAGATACAGAGCGGCCTGGCGACCAACAACGCACTCTTGAACGTCCTCCCACCAGCCCCACCCTCCGCGCTGCCGGAGTCACTCACTCTCCAGGTCGTCGTCAATCAACCGGTGGCAGTCCCGGATCTGACAGTTACACTGACCGAATTTTTGGAGATCGATTCGGCCTTTGCCGGCAAGGCCAAACTCATTCGCCAAGACGACCGGGTCGTCCTCCGTGCCCACGGCACCGGCGAGTTCAGTTTTCCCGTGCTCGCCCGGAATGCGCTTGGCGAAAGTGAAACCATGCTCTTCGTCACCGTGCTCCCGGATTCCGACGGTGACGCCATGCCCGATGCTTGGGAAATTCGGCATGGGCTGGGGATTCTTCGCTTCGAGGACGCCGCCCTGGATCTCGATGGAGACGGTTTTTCCAATGTGGCCGAGTATGTCATGGGAACCGACCCCGCAGATCCTCGTTCTAGGATTGATCTCAACGGAGTCACCAGAATCGATGACGATGTGATCGAGATTTCATGGAACGCATTGCCTGGCGGCGTCTACACCGTCGAAGAAGGGAGAACGATCACGGATGGCCTCGTTTGGGAAACGGTGCACCCCGGATGGATCGTGTCTGACGGCGAGGATGGTACGGCGAGCTTCCGCCATTTCTTGGTCGACGATTCCTCACCCCATCTTCTACGCGTTCGCGCCTGGCACAATGGTCGCGAGCCCTCCGGGGATTGATCGACTGATTCAATCACCGTTGGTAGAGCTTCGCGCTCGCCTTCACCGGGGATCACTCTATGGTGAAGTCTCTTGCGCCGTCCACTTTCCGAACCTGAACTCTACCGACTGAGCCGCGACAGAGGTCTCCTGGCACGCCTCGCCGTGATCGTGGCCTCCGGTTTTGTCGTCCTCGCCTTTTTCTGTTCGCTCTCGGCACCTCGAACGGCCGTCGAAGCAATCGACTCTCAGCTAGGGGTGAGCCAGGACAGCGTTGCCACTAACGAAGAGGTGCTCGGCGCTCTGAGGCGCACCTTGCTCAAACTTCGTGGCCGGGTCGAGCAATGGGACATTGAAGCATTTCGCACCAACGTCATTGAACCGCGCATTGAGGATCCCGGAGTTCAAGCACTCTTCCTCGCCTACAGCAGGGCGGCCCTCTTGCCCGCGACGGAAACGGCTCTCGACCTGGAGTTTCTCCAGTCCGAGGCTCGCGAGATCCCCAGGGTGCGGTTCGCTAACGAGCTTCTGGGTGACCTGGCCAAATGGGAGGGCAACGTAGAGCTGGCTCTAGAACACTACCGGATCGAAGCGGAGTTTCCCGATGCCGAGTATGTGCGAAGCGAGATCATGACCCACCTCATCGACGAGGGAGATCGCGACGCTCTCGTCCGTCTCATGAAGGATCCCACGTATGAGCTGGACCATCACCAGTACTGGCTCAAACTCGGCGTGATTCTGAAAGATCCCGGCTTCATTTTTCGCGGGATCGTACTGCACGACTACGGCGACTTGCCCTTCGTCGTTTGGTTCATCACCATCCCGGTGACGTTTGTCTGGTTCTGGATCCTCAAGAAGATCTGTTTCGTGCCCTTACGGACATACAAGCCTCTGATTCTGGGAGGCATCGGAGTCCTCCTCGGTGTCGCCAGCACCACGGCAACGCTGTTCGCCGTCGTCTGGCAGGAGCACATTTGGGGTTTTGAACTCAATGGCGAGATGATGAACGACTTTCTCGTCTATGTCCTGGGTGTGGGTGTGCGCGAGGAGACGATCAAACTGCTCTTCCTCCTCCCGCTCGTTCCCTGGCTCTACAAATCGCGGGATCCCAAGACCATCCTCCTGGCGGCCTCTTGTGTCGGTCTGGGCTTTGCCGCGCAGGAGAATATCGGCTACTTCCATCGCTACGGAGGCACACTCTCACGATTCATCACGGCGAATTTCTTTCACATCACCCTCACCGGCACGCTGGGCTTCGCCTTCTGTCGATTCCTCTACACGCCCCGCAGTGAATGGAACCGCTTTCTCGCCACCTACATTATTGTCATTCTCGTGCACGGCGCCTACGACTTCATCGGCACGCATCCCGAAGGTGGGTTTTTCGCCATCGTCCTCTTCTGTTTCAGCGCCTTTTTCTTTTTCGATCTCGTCGAAAAACACTGCACGGCCAACCGGCAGACGATTTCCCCCTTGAGCGTCTTCGTCATCGGCTGCTCCGTCATCTTCGGCTGCGCCCTGGTGGCGACCGCAGCCACGACCCCCTCCTTTCACACGGCGCTCAGCCAGTCGGGAAACGAACTTCTCGGGATGATTCCCTTGATGTTTCTTTATATCAATCGGTTCCGAAACGCCTAGAGAAATAGATCGAGGGTGTTCAAAAAGCGTTTGTTCCCCGTCCTCATCCCCGTCTTCCTACTCGATGATCTGGCATCACCAAACCGCGGATCGCGTTTCCCTCGTTTCCACCTTGAC
>JANQJH010000630.1 GCA_028281705.1 Verrucomicrobiales bacterium | reverse complement strand
TGTTCCCTCTCAAGGCGCCTGGCGGGCCGGAGTGAGGTCGGTTGAGTTTGCGAGCCGAGGGACTGAAGTCCCTCCCACATTCTGGGAAAGTGGCAGGGACTTTAGTCCCTGCGTCATTTCCGGGACGAGGCCCGCAGGTTTAGGTTGCAAACTAACTCTCGCCCAATTCGCCGGCGATGGATTCCACGGCCCGTTTCATTCTCGCGATGACGCGTGATTTGGCCACGTAGACCGCTCCGCGTTCCATGCCCAACTCCTTGGCCACCTCTCCGGCGTCGCGCTCGGAGACGGCGGTCATCCAGAAGGCCTGCCACGTCTGTTCACTGACTTGCGGTCGCACCCGTTTGACAGCCCACTGAAACACGTGCTGGTGATACTCGGTGTCCCAGTCCGCCTCTTCCGACTCCGAGGGCGTCTCTTCGATCACCCGCATCACCGTGGAGCGGCCGGTGCCCTGTTCGTGGACCTTCAGCTTGCGGTAGTGATCCGCAAGCTTGGTGCGCAGGACGCGAAAGAGCCAGCTGCGAAAGGTGCCCTTCTCCGGATCGTATTCGAATCGCTGAATGGCGCCGGCGAAGGCCCGAAGCGCGTTTTGGACGACGTCCTCGACGTCTGCTTTTTGCAGGCCACGCTTGGCGACGAAATTGTACATGATGGGCGCATAAAGTTCCACGAACTCCGCCCAGGCGCGCTCATCCTCGGGGTCTCGCATTCGAACTAGGAGGGTGGCGCGTGTGGAGAGCTGATCAACCGGCACGGAAAGAACTTGGCACAATTCCTCCTCCCAGAAAAGTGAATCCCAACCCTCTCCGCCCGATCTCTTTCATTCTAGGCCTCACCCTCTACTAGCAATTCCTCCGGAAACAGATCTTCGGCCGTGATCTCACCCAAGGGTGTTTCCGGTGGGGGCATGATGGGATCGTCGAGGGAGAGGACACGGTGATCCGTTTCCGAAATCTGCTCGGTCCAGCCGTCCCACAGAGCGATGCCGATCGACGGAAGCATGTACCCGGTGATGCGGACCATGGGAAGGCGTTCGACGCGAACTTGCGGCAAGGGACTGGCAAACACATTGTCACGGCCCGTCCAGTGGAAGTGTTCCTTGAACGCCGTGATGTCTTGGACCCGGATCAAGCTCGGTCTCATGGTGGGCTCGAGGCAAAAGGCATTGGAAGAGGCGGAGGCGATGACTTCGGCCCAGGAATGGTTAGGCATGGCGCCCAGGAGTATGCGACCAGAGGTGACATTGCCGGTCAGTTCCAAGCGGATCGGGCACGGCGTTTCATGATCAAATGTGAGGCATGAACTGAGGCCGTAGATCACATTTTGACGGAGGCTCAGTTGAAGGGGGCCCTGGGCGTCCGGAGCCGCATGCCGGGAGAGCAGGACGATGCCGCGGTTGGAGTGCAGGAAGGTCGAGTCTGTGATCTCGCAGGTTCCGGCGCCGTGGAAAACGATGGTGGCCATGGGCGCGTTGCTCCGGCCGGTCCTCCCGGCCTGTTGCATTTCGAACCGGCATTCCCCGATCTGGAGGCGGTCGCCGTGGAAGTCGAT
This sequence comes from Verrucomicrobiales bacterium, assembly GCA_028281705.1. Classification (GTDB taxonomy): domain Bacteria; phylum Verrucomicrobiota; class Verrucomicrobiia; order Verrucomicrobiales; family DEV007; genus JAACDM01. The sequence continues at coordinate 3,448 of JANQJH010000630.1, read as the reverse complement.
GATGGGGGCGAAACCGGGATCTGAAGGGTGTCCTTCACGGGTGTGCTCTCGAATGAAGGTGAGGCCGGTGAGAGTGAGATCGCCCTCGGTTTCGAACCGGGGAAACTCCGGGGAAATTCGGGATGGCAGGGGCGTGAAATCGAGGGCCGTTCGCGTTCCTAGGGCGGCTGGTTGGAGTGTCAGGGTCTTGTCGCGGAAGGAGAGGGGATGGAGGATCCGTGTGTAGGGGGCCGCGATGAGAATGGTATCGGCGTGGGCTGCCGCGTCGATGGCTTCGGCCAGAGTTTGGAACTGCTTCCCGTTCGAGTTCAGCTCAAAGAGTCCGGGAGTGGAGGAATGCCAGTGCCAGTAGTAGACTATCAGAGCAGCTAGAAGGGCAATTGCCGTGGAGGAGAGCCAGATGACACGGTGGCGGCGGCGCCGCGTTCGAGGACGGGAATGCTTGTCGAAGATGGCCGCGACGTCCTGAGCAGAAGCCGGCCGGTTTTCCGGCCGTTTCTGGATCAGCTCTCCAATCAGCTTACTCAGCCAGCCCGGCATGGCGGGATTCACCTCCTCGGCGGGCTTGGTCTTGGCTTCGACCACTTTACGAATGGTGGAGGCCGTCGTTTTGGCCGCGAAGGCGGGCTGTCCGGTGGCCATGTAGTAGAGCACGGCTCCGAAGCTGAAGAGATCCGTGGCCGTGCTCGGGAGCTCATCTTCGAGTTGTTCCGGAGCCATGAACTGAGGCGTGCCGACGAGGGTTCCGGTCATCGTGACCGAGGGCTCTTCCAGGGTTCGCGCCAAGCCGAAATCGGCGATCCACACGCGGTCGGCGCATTCGTTCAAAAGGATGTTTCCCGGCTTGATGTCGCGGTGAATCAGGCCCTGGGCATGTGCCGCCGAAAGGCCGGCGGCGATCTTGCGGGCGATGTGGACGACCTGTTCGATCTCCAGCGGCGACGACGTTTGATCGAGTAGCTCCTGCAGCGTGCCGCCCTCGATCAACGGCATGGTGAAATAGGGCAAGGTTCCGGTGCGATCGACGGCGTAGATGGGAAGGACGTTTTCGTGGTTGATGGCGGCCACCGCACGAGCCTCGCGAATGAAGCGCTCCCTTGCGGCGTTGTTAGCCGCGAGAATGGGGGAGAGGACCTTGACGGCGACCGCGCGCTTGAGTTCGGGGTCGTGAGCGCGCAGGACCAGCCCCATGCCGCCGCGGCCAATGATCTCGAGGACTTCCAGTGAACCGAGCGTGCCCAGGAGCTCCGGCTTCTCGGAGGGGGTGAGGAAACTGAGATCGTCCTCCTCGGCCTCCTGGGGGGACGTTCCATCCCAGGTTTGGGAAGCCTTCATGCGTTCGACGAAGTGACGACGCGAGAGATCGTCGACCCCCGTGACGGTCCCGTTAGGCGGTCGGACGAGACCAAGACTCTGGGCACCACTGGCGGCCTCCAGAGCTGCTTGGCACTTGGCGCATTCACCCAGGTGACGTGCCACAGCCTCCATGCGATCTTCCGGGAGGGACTCCTGGATGACGGCTTCCAGCTCGGCGACATCTGGGCAAGGCAGATCGGCTTCCATGCCCGGCAAATCCTGCGGGAACGCCGAGCGGCCAGTCAAGCCCGATTGAGAACGTGATCGTTCCCGAGATCAAGGATCCTCTGCTAGGGTCGAGCGCCGGATCGCGTCGACCAAAGGAGCCGCATCCACCTTGTCCAGAGAGGTCGTGTCTTCCATGACGAATGGTTGCTCCAGAGCGACGAGATTGAGGTCCGGATCCGAGACGGAGGGGGACCAGTTGTTCCATCGGCGAAAGGTGAGGATGGGACGTCCGGTGCCCGGAGGAAGCTCGCCGGTAACGCGAACCATGGCGAAGTGGTCCAAGCGTTGCGGCGTCGCCTGGGGCGGCAGCGTGGCGATGGTGTTTCCCATCCCCTGCCACTCCAGGTTCTCACGGATGCCCTTCAATTCCTTGGGGACGCGGATGAGGCTCATGCGCACGTCTGTCAGAATCGAAAAGACGTTCTCCTGAACCGGATTGGCCACGAGTTTGGCCCAGGCGTGCCCGGGCCGGAAGATGAACGGGTGCCGCACGGCGATCACATTGGAAACCAGGCGGAGGTGCGTCTCTCGCGGGAACTCGTGTTCGAATGCCAGGACAGAGGTGGAACCGAGGACCACGTTGTTTTCCAGGCGGACCTGAGCCGGGCTGTCTCCTTCAATGAGTCTGTCGTTTCGGAGGAGGAGACAAATACCGCGGTTGACGTGAAGGAAGGTGCTATCGGTAATCTCACAGGCATCGACTCCGGAGACCAGGATATCAGCGAGAGGATAGCCGGCCGAACTCGGCTGCTGACTCTCGAAGCGACATTCTTGGATGCGCAGTTGACCTCCGCGGGAATGGATGACGGGTGCGAGTCCGGAATCGGTGCGATGGCCCCTGCGCACGTGTTTCCTCATGATGACCAGCTGCTTCAATGTCAGGTCCGAATCGGTTTTGATGACAGGAAGTTCGTAAACGCCGTGGGTCGAATCGCTCGGCTGGGGGAGCGGTGTGAAATCGAGAACGGTGCGTTCACCCGGGGACTCAGGCATCAATGTGAGGGCCTTCGCGCCCAGAGCGACGACATTCTCAATTTGGGTGTAGGGCTTTGTCAGTTTGATGATGTCCTCGTCCTGCGCCGCCTCAACGGCTTGGGAGAGGGTCGGGTAGGTCTTTCCATTGGAGACCAGGCGGTAGGCCTGCGGATTGGCGCGTGGCCAGAGGATCACTGACAAAATGGCGACGGCGAGGACCGTGACGAAGCCCGCGGCGAGGGTCCAGGCCGGGACTGGGGAACGACGTGGAGGGCGAGCCTCTATGGAATGGCGCTCGATGGCCTCGGCCACCGCCTGAGCGGACTCGGGCCGTTGCGCGGGCTCCTTGGCCAGGAGGGATTCGATGAGATCACTCAGCCAGGCCGGCACGGCCGGATTGAGTTTCGAGGCTGCAGGGGGATGCTCATCGATCACCTTGCGGATGGTGGAAGGCGTTGACCTGGCGGCGAAGGGTGCGTTTCCGGTGGCCAAGTAATAGAGGACGGCACCCAGGCTGAAAAGATCGGAGCGTTTGTCCGGTGGTTGGTCTTCGAGCTGTTCGGGCGCCATGAATTGAGGCGTGCCGACCAGGGTTCCGGCGGCGGTTCCCGAACTGGATTCCAGAGCCCGGGCCAGGCCGAAGTCCGCCAGCCAAACGCGGCTAGCGGAATCATCCAGGAGTACGTTGGCTGGTTTGATATCCCGGTGGATCAAGTTGCGTGCATGCGCTGCCGCCAGGCCCCGTGCCAGTTGTCCCGCGATGCTGACGATCTGTGCTTCGGGCAAGGGCTCGTTCTGGCGGTCGAGGAACTCCCGGGGGGACAGCCCCTCGGTCAGCGGCCTGGTGCAATAGGGTAGGTCTCCCCCACGATTCACGGCATGTACGGGA
>JANQJH010000428.1 GCA_028281705.1 Verrucomicrobiales bacterium | reverse complement strand
GCCCAAGGGACTGGTCAACATGGTGCACGGAGGGAAGGAATCGGTCGACGCCCTGCTGGAGCATCCGGATGTCCATTCCGTCAGCTTTGTCGGGAGTTCGGCCGTGGCGCGATACATTTATGGGAAGGGAACGGCGAACGGGAAGCGGGTCCAGGCGCAGGGCGGGGCGAAGAATCCTGTCATTGTGCTGCCTGATGCCGATCTTGAAATGACGTCGAAGATCGTTGGCGACAGTGTTTATGGCTGCGCCGGGCAACGCTGCCTGGCGGCGTCGAATATCGTCACGGTGGGCGATGAGAGCCGTGCGGTGCGGGATGCCATTGTGGCTGGGGTGGAATCCAAGGTCACGGGCTACGGTTTGGATGAATCGGTGGACATGGGGCCGGTCATTTCGGCCGAGAGCAAGGCGAGGATCGAGAGCTTGGTCGATCTCGGGATCCGGGAGGGGGCCACGCCGGTGATGGATGGACGCGGGGTGGCGGTGAAGGATTACGAGAAGGGGCATTTCATTGCCCCGACTATCCTGGAAAACGTGCCCTTGGAGGGCGAGCTGGCCAAGACGGAGATCTTTGGCCCGGTCATGAGTTTGATCCACCTGAAGACGATCGATGAGGCCATCGACTTCATCAATGCGGGGAGTTATGGGAACATGGCGTGTCTTTTCACCAGCAGCGGTGCTCACGCGCGGGCGTTTCGCCATCGGGCTCAGGCGGGGAATATTGGCATTAATATCGGTGTGGCGGCGCCCATGGCCCAGTTTCCCTTCAGCGGGTGGAAGGAGAGTTTCTTCGGTGACCTGCATGGTCAGGGGAGACATGCCATCGAGTTTTTCACCCAAACCAAGGTGGTGGTGGAGCGCTGGCCCAAGGAGTGGAGTCGCCAATTCTAGCGAAATCAGATTCGATGATACGGGTAGCGAATGCCCCCTGTTCCTGGGGCGTCCTCGAGTTCGACGATCTGGAGGGGGAGCCCTTGGGGCACGTACAAGTGCTCGACGAGATGCGGGAAACCGGTTATGCCGGCACGGAGTTAGGCGACTGGGGCTTCATGCCCACCGATCCCGCGGCCTTGTCCGAGGTGCTGGCCGCGCGTGAACTGGACTTGTTAGGCGCGTTCGTCCCCGTGGCGTGGTCGGAGCCGGGTAAGCATGCCGAGGCCGATTCCCTGGCCTTGCGCACGGCGGCACTGATGCGGGATGCGGGATACTCCCAGGCCTACGTGGTCTTGGCGGACGACAACGGGACCGATGCGCGGAGGACATCCATCGCCGGGCGTGTGACGGCGGACGATGGCTGGTCACTGGAACAATGGAAGGCCTCGGCAAAGGCGATGGATGCGCTGGCTCTCCGCATCCGTGAGGAAACGGGACTGCGCAGCGTGTTTCATCATCACGCCGCGGGATACGTCGAGACCCCGGACGAGGTGACGCGGCTGCTGGAACTGACGGATCCCGATCTGCTGGGGCTGGTCCTGGACATGGGGCATTACACCTTTGGCGGAGGCGACCCCTTGGAGGCGCTGACCGCCTTCCAAAGCCGGATTTGGCATGTCCATTTCAAGGACTGCCACCCCGGGATGGCGAGCCGATCACGCGGGGAGGGCTGGGACTATTTCAAGTCGGTGGCCGAGGGTGTCTTTTGCAAGTTGGGAGAGGGAATGGTGGATTTTCCGGCGATTCTCGAAGCTTTGAGGCGTCAGGAGTATGATGGGTGGGTCGTGGTGGAGCAGGACGTGCTTCCCGGAATGGGGAATCCCAAGGCCTGTGCGCAGCACAATCGCGAATACCTGGAGGGATTGGGATTATGAGTGGCGACGAGAAATTGCATGTTGGCATTGCCGGGCTGGGCCGCATTGGGCGGATCCATTTCCAAAACCTCATGAGGCAGGTTCCCGGCGCCGCCGTGGTGGCGGTGGCCGATCCGTTTGCCGAAGCGCGAGAATTTGCTGCCTTCGAGGGGGTGGCGGCCTACGAGACTTACGATGCCTTGTTAGGGCATGAGGGGTTGGACGCGGTCGTGATCTGCTCGCCCACGGATGAACACGCCGCGCATGTCATCGCCGCCGCGGGGAAGGGGAAACATGTCTTTTGCGAGAAGCCGCTGGATCTCTCTCTCGAGCGCGTGCGGGAGACCCTGGATGCGGTGGAGAGCGCCGGTGTGAAGCTTATGTTAGGATTCAATCGGCGATTTGACCCCAGCTTCGCCAAAGTGAAGGCCTTGATCGAAGATGGGAGTGTGGGGCAGCCGCATCTTATTCGCATCACCAGTCGGGACCCGGCGCCGCCGCCGATCGATTACATCAAGCGGTCGGGCGGCCTCTTTCTCGACATGACGATCCACGATTTCGACATGGCACGGCACCTGGCGGGATGTGAGGCGACCGAGGTTTACGCCCGTGGTGCCAATTTGTTAGATCCCGCCATTGGAGAAGCGGGCGATATCGATACCGCGGTCTGCCTCCTGACATTTGAAAACGGAGCCACGGCAGTGATCGACAACAGTCGCCAAGCCGCCTATGGCTACGACCAGCGAGTCGAGGTCTTTGGCACCAAGGGGGCCGCGAGTATCGGCAATGAGACGCCGGACCGGCATCAGTTGGCCACGGCCCAGGGTGTGGTCTCGCCCCTCCCGGAGCACTTTTTTCTCGAACGTTATTCCGCGGCCTACGTAGCCGAGATAGAGGCTTTTGTTAGTGCCATCCGACAGGATTCGGCAGTGCCCGTTGGCGGCAGGGACGGCCTCATGGCGCTGGTTCTGGGTCTGGCGGCGAAGGAGTCGCTGCAAAAGAACCGACCCGTGAAACCGGTCCAGGTTTGATCGATCGGTTCTAGCGACGATGGAGGTTGGGTCGCGCTTTTCTGATTCTTGATGACAAAAGTCATTAAAAGGAGTTGTCGCAATGACAAATGTCGTTAAGGTCATCCCATGGTGAAAAGTTTGGGCAAACTCTCTCCCGCTGAATTTGAGATCATGGAGGCCATTTGGGGCCATGAGGGGGAGACGACGATTACCGATGTGCTGCAGCGGGTGAATGCGGCGCGGGAGGGGGAAGGATTGAAGCGCGCCACGATCCAGGTGCAGCTTCGTCGCCTGGAGGACAAGGGATGGCTGCGACACCGCGCGGAGGGGAGGCGGTTCTTCTATCGGGCGACGGCTGGCCGGGAGGATGCGTCGGCCCGCTTGGCGGGTGATCTTACAGAACGGGTGTTCGAAGGTTCCTGTTCCGAGCTGGTTCGTTGCCTCTTTGAGCATCAGGACGTTTCTCCGGATGAGATCGCTCGCATTCGTGCCCTGCTCGATGAGGCGGAATCTTCGTCACCGCGAAACCCCTAAACAGTTTGTCCCACCGTTAACGCTACATTCTGATGATGATCGATTTCGAATGGATGGTGCCATCACCCATGACGGAGTGGATGGTGAACAGTATCGTTAGTGTTGTTGTCGTGGCCTCCATCGGTTGGCTCCTGGTCTCGTTCATTCCCATACATCGGGCGAAGCGCCGAAGCGGCGTCATCATCGGGATCTTCGTCGCGCTTCTCGCGCTGCCGTTGGTGAGAGGCTGGTCGGATTCCTTTCAGTGGAATCGTGTTTCTCTGCGATCTGCCGGGGAAGCTTTGCCAGAGCCGCCGCTCGGAGACGTTGAGCATCATGTGGAAGTGATCGAAGCGACGCCGTTGATGATGGAGTCCGTGGAAATTGAGGTGCCGCTGCCGTCGGTGGTGGCGGAGTTCCCAGTGGAGGAGGAGATCTTGCCGCGGCGGCTCGAGTGGATCACGTTGAATCTGACATCCGTCCTCTTACTGATTTGGGGTGTTGGCATGTTTGTGGGACTTGTCAGGTTGACGGCGGGCGGACTACGATTGAGAAGGCTCGATCGCCGATTGGCTCGAAACGTCGATGCTGAGCTTGTTGCCATGTGGCGTCGCGTCGCGGGGAAAGAGGGGGAGAACGTGCTCTTGCGCCGTGGACCAGAGGGATGCGGGGCCTTCACCTTTGGGTTGAGAAGGCGCCAGATTGTGATCGCGTCCGATCTGCTGTCCACGGTGTCGGATGAGGAAGCCTTCACCGTCCTGGCGCACGAATGGGCCCATATCCAGAATCGGGATACCTGGGTTGGCTTGCTTCAGCGGGTGACCACGACCATCTACTGGTGGCTGCCTTTGGTGCATTGGATGAATCGCCGGCTCTCGCTCAGCCGGGAAATGCTCTGTGATGCGGCTGCGGCCGTGCGTGTGGATGATCCGAGATTCTACGCGCATTCACTCCTGAATCTCGCGGCACAGTCGTGTCGCCTGAAACCCGTCACGGGTGCGATTGGGATCGCCGGCTCCCAATCGGCCCTGGCGGATCGCTTGCTAACATTAACAAAACACTATCAATCCATGAAAATGACAGTCCATGATCCTCATTTCCTGCGGTTACCCCTGGCGGTGATCGCCGCGTCCGGCCTTTCACTCGGCTTTCAGTTAGGCATTGCCCAGAATGACGCCGCACCACCGGCCTCCTCGGGTGCCGGGGCCTCGGTTGAAGGCGCCCCTTCGATCGAGAGTGTGTCCGAAGCAGCAGAAGCACAAGCGGAAGCGCCGGCGCCGGCTCCGTTGGTGATCGAGTCCACTGCCACGGTGGTGGATGCCCTGGTTGCGGAGGAAGCCGCCCTCGCCGGGGCGATTTCGACGGCGCCATCGGCGATTACCGCGTCAGGAACGGTGGGTCGAACTTTCCGCAACGTGCCGGTCGTCGTGGTCACGGAAATTGTCCGTGGTTCCGATGAGTATGAGGCGGCCGCGGCTCCGTTGCGTGAAGGCAAGAAAGAGGATTTCAAATTTGATGACGCGAAGTTGGGCGATGTGGTGGCCATGCTCGTGGCCAAATCTGGGGTCGACTACATTTCGGAACTGGGTTCCCAGGGGGCGGGGATGCAGGAGGTGACGTTTTCCTTCACCCAGGTCACGCCGTTTGTCGCCCTGGAACGCCTGGCGAAACACTTCGATTTTAGTGTGACGATTGATGACGGGACATGGTCGATCAAGGAGAAGGCGCCTCCACTTACAAGGCGCACCACGGCGATGCCGAGCGGGTTTTTTCAATCGAGTACCTCATCGAAACCCAAGTCTTCGAGAGCGCGCGTTGGCGCTAGCGCGGGAGGTGGGTTTGGCTTTGGAACGACAGGGTCCTCGCAGTTCGGTGGCGGAGGAACGGGTTTGTCCGAGAGCATCGCGGTCCCGAAGGAATTGAATGGTGAATCGGGGGTGAGCGGATCTCTGAACGTTTCGGAAAACGGCGCAGTGATCGTGGGCCCGGGTGCGACGAAAGAGAGGGGGCGTTCTTCAACGACTAGGGCAGGTGTGCCCAGGGATCGGCGTAGGAGCCGATAGTCGGACAAGAGATTCGGGAAAGCCGCCGGGACCTCAGTCTCCCTGCGGCTTTCCTGCAATGTGGGAGGGACTTCAGTCCCTCACTATGGTTTGGACATATTACGCAGATGTTAGTCTTCAAATTTCCAGAAATTTTAGCTGGACTCAGAGCGCATCGTCTG
>JANQJH010000617.1 GCA_028281705.1 Verrucomicrobiales bacterium | reverse complement strand
ATTCCGACACTCCCCCCTGCCCCTGGGTGCGGCTATCGCTGCAATCGGAAGTACTCCAAGGCCCCACGTTCCAGGGGGCGTCTCAGCCGGACCCGGCCTGCGGGTTCGATGACCTCGGGCTCCCAATCGGTCCAGGTCTCCAAATCGGGGCTCCTCTGGAACCGGGGCTCCTCAGCCGAGGTCTCCAAGACGATCCACTCTCCATCCCAGCGAATCGTCAGCCCTGAACTCGGCGCCTCACCCGGAGAGCTATTGGTCGCCCCCGGCGTGCCGGAATCCGGGGAGGCACCCCAGTCAGAGGCAGCGGCATCCGCAAGCGAGAGGGTGGCACCCAGGCCGTCGGCCGCCAAGGGCCAGGGGGCCTCGTCGTCGTACTCCACTTCATCCATCAACCGTCCTTCGGCATCAAAGAGTCGAAGACGCTCGCCCCCGTTGTTGAGCCCAAAACCAAAGCTGCCCAGACAGGACACGCCAGGATGAATCGCGGCAAAGGCTTCCGCGTCCTCACAGAGCACCAGGAGGCCTCCCGGCGTTAACACGGTTCCTTGCGGAATGACAAACCGATGCGCGCTCGAGCTGTCCTGGAAGACCCAGCCGCTCAGATCCATGGACTGGGCAAAGGCGTTGACCAATTCCACCCAGTCGCCCGAGTCGCGCTCAGGATGTGAATGATAGTTGATTTCCTGAATCCGCACCGCGTTGACAGCGCCGGGCGCGGCTTCAAAGACGGGCTCGATTGCCGCCTGCAATTCCGCCGGATCGAGGCGGATGGTGGATTCGCCTTGAATGGACTCTTCTGTTAGACCACTCCAACGAACGAACCGGTAGCCGGGGCGCGGCACCGCCGTGATTTCGATGGGCACCCCGGCAAAATAGGTCCCCGTCCAGGACGCGGCATCAATGGTGACCGAATTCACTCTCACGCGTCCCAGGGCCTCATCAAGTTCAATGGTCACCGGCGTCGGTTCGCCCAATTGGAAGGTGTCCCGCACATGATCGAACATGAATTCGGGGCGGCGCATGAAGAACGTCCGCACGGTGTTCACATTGCCCGCCCAGGCACTGAGCGATGCGATGCTATCGCCCTCACGCTTCCAGCGATTGATGTGATGCTCCATCTCCATCGCATAGTAGGCCTCCAGGGCATCCAGTTGGGGTATGGCCTGCTCCGGCGAGAGCACGGTGTTCGCCAGGTCGGCCAGCCGATTGGCAAAAGCGTGTTGGAAGGCCTCGCTCTCCGCTAGTTTGCGAAAGATCAAGGTCGTCCAACTCGGGTTCGGCCATCCGGTGCCACCGGGCGCCAGCGCATGAGTCAGGGTGTTGAAGCGGAAGGTGGAGTTGTTGTTGAACCCCTGACTGTAATCGAGGTCGTACATGAGCCAGCGCCAGCGCCCATCCACCGTCTGCGGACTCCAGTTCTTGTTGTTGTTTCCCGGCCAATCGAAATTGGAGAGGTAGATTTGCCCCGCCGTGTACTCGAGGAAGTTGTCCAGGTCGATGAAGTTGAGGGCCTCGGCATAGGCGTCCGGCTGGCTGAAGTCGTTGCTCAAAAGGAAATCTTCAAACGCGAGAAACCTCTCGTCATCGCCCTCGATCACCACCGGATGCCGGCGGCGCCAGTAACGGCTGATGATGTCCACTTCGTCCGGATCGACCGGGTGATGACTCGCGAGATAATCCTCATTCATTTTCTCGCGAATGTTCTGCAATCCCCAGTATTCCCCGTTGATATAGACCACCGCAGGGCGAAAGGCCTGGACATCCACGTTCCGTCCCTTGAAGAGGCCCGAGGCGAAGGGATCGCGGAAGAAGGTGCCGTTGTTGCGCGAATCACTCCCCGCGGCACGGAGAACGAAGGCCTTGAAGGTATCGATCTCGACATCGGGAAAGAGGGGATAGTCTAACTGATCGAACCCGTAGCGATCACGAAACATGACCGCGAGTGATTTCTGAGGGTTCGAGCGGCTGCCCCACCCAAAGATGCGCAATCCCGCATTAGCAGTAAAACCCACGGTCCCGTCGAGTTCGAAGAACTCGACGTGCACCGGACGCTCCCACTCATTCCAATAATTCGCCACCCGATCGCCTTCCCTGGCATTGTTCCCTGGAGTGTAGAGCCCAAGCTCATCGTCCCACAGGTGCTCCGGGGCGGTGGTGAGAGCGATCACGGGCATGTTGAAGGTCCGCTCCGTGAGATAGCTCTGGGTCAGGACGGGGCTGGTCGGTCTGCCGTCGACAAAACACTGCGCCCGGATCACGCGGTCGCCGCCGAAAAGAGCCGTGATCGGGCGGGTAAACTCTTTCGACTCCGCCGTGGGCAAACTCCCATCCAAGGTGTAGCGGATCTCGGCCTCGGAATTGGTAGACGTTAGGCTAACGCTGGGGAAGCGCTCATAGAATCCCGCCGGTGGCGTCGCCGTCACCGCATCATCGAAACCCAGGAAAGGCACGCCGTCATTGGGCGCTCCCGGCGTCGGCGTCGAGGTCACGATCCATTCCGCGGGGTTCCCCGGCGCCCGCGCCAGGGCATAGTCCACGGGAATGGTACCGGTGTCGACGCGGTCGACGAGTTCTCCGTTGGAATTCATGAGGCTCAATACTTCCCCTGTCCGGCTGATCTTGAAATCGGTGTGCACGTAATCTTCACGTTTGTCCTTGCCCGAGGCGAAGACGATGAGGTAGCCACCACTGGCGATCTCGACGTCGGGAAAAGTCCAGAATCGCCTCTCATCTTCCTCACGATCAGTTAGCCGGTACCCTTTGAGTTGCACCACTTCATCCGACCCATTGTAGAGTTCGATCCAATCGGGGTACTCCCCATCGTAGATGGATCTTCCCAAATCCTCATACCAATTGGGGCAGTTGGGCACCGGACAATTCTGCAGATCCTCCTCGTACTCATCGGGAAGGCCGGTGACGTTGGACGAGACAACTTCGTTCAAGACGAGCCCCGTCTGGGCCGGCAACGAGTGCAGAAGAATCAAGAAGAGACCAACGGCGGTGATTGGCTGGCAAGACATCGCACCAACGACGCTACCGAGTCGGGCCGACAGGCACAAGATGAATCACGTCATCACCTAGCAGATCGGCACAAAGTCCGCCACCTGGTGAAAGTCCGGCGGGTCATGGGCAAGATCGGCCCAGGAAAAGTGATGCCGGTCCGCCGCGGGCCCCAGGATGAAACAGACGTTGGCCCGCGTGGCGCCACCAAAAGCCAAGGAATCCTCGAGACAGTCACGCGGAATAGTTAGGCTCGCCTCCCAGGAGTCGTCCGTCGTGGTCGCCTCGAGGTCGACAATCGGCACCGGCGACTCATCCAGCGGCTCGCGATAAGCCTGGAAGAGACAGCTCCACCAGGCACCATGAGGGGCGAGATTGATCTCCAAATAGCGGTCGCACTCGGCATGCTTGAGAAAGAGTTCGCCTACGTCGTGTTGCCAGAGACCAGCGACAAACGCTCGCGGCCGCGCTTGGGCGAGGGGATTCCGCGGCGATGCGGCACAGCCCACGGAGAATACGAGGTCGCTCGCCGGGCCCCAATCGAGCTGGAACCAGGGTGATACCGGAGGTGAATCACACTCCAGGGAGGACGTGATCCGGCTGCGTTCCTGTGGCAAAACCCGCATCTTCATCGTCGCAGCTCAAGGACTATGGGGAAGCATGTTCCCGCAGGATCTTCAGATCGACGAACTCGGCGACCGAGGCATGGGTGGCCTCGAGCACCACCTGAGGGGCGCGGTCCTCCTGCAGCGCCTCGATCCAGCGCCTCAGGCAGAGGCACCACCGGTCACCGGGCTGCAAGCCGGGAAATCCGAAGGCTGGTTGAGGTGTGGAAAGATCGTTTCCCATCTCCTTGGAGAATTCGAGAAACGACTCCGTCATGACGGCACAGACGGTGTGCATGCCCTGATCATCTCCCGTGGTGTTGCAGCAGCCGTCCCGAAAAAATCCGGTCATGGGATCCTGCGAACAGATCGCGAGCGGGCCTCCAAGTACATTATTTGCCATGGGCGTGGGATGTTCGTTTTCTGTCCGTTCGTTCTCTTGTGAAACCGTCCTCTCACCGGTCGATCACGGACGGAACGTTGGTTTCATCGTTCATTCGTTAACGCCGTTTCCCAAAAAAGAAAGGCGACCAAAGTGGTCGCCTTTCCGATCAGTGGAAATTTTCCGTTCACGCGGTCAGCGCCCTTGCTGATTCAGGAGTCCAAACGGAGTGCCCGCACCCGTGTTTTCGAATCCCTCCGGCTGGGCCCACGGCGTGGCATGCCCCTCGTCCGAGCGGAACTTGGCGTGCTCGCAGGCTCCGAAAAAGGCGAGAAACCCGATCGCCGTCACGAGCTGGAAAAGCCGTCTCAACATCGCGTTTTCTCTTGGCTCTCGCTTAGCTCTCCTGCTTTTTCTTGTCGAAGATCACCGTATCGCCAGGCTGCACGGTGACACCGACGCTGGCCTCAGGCACCACATCGGCCACCACCTTCGAACCTTCGACGGTCTTGACGACCAACATGCCGACGCGCTGGCCGCCACGCTCCACGATGACGCGATCGTTGGCGCTGATCCCGGCGGCATTCGTCCGGATGATGGCGAAGCCCCACTCGGGATCGACCGCCTGGATCGTCGCTCTCCGGGTCTTTACATTGAACTCGGCATCGCGCTCGGCGACGGTCTTCCGGAGATTGGCCAGCACACCGCGCTTGTCGTTGACCTCCGACCGCAGCCCCTCGACGGCGATGGTCTGCTCATCGATTTGCTCCTGCAACTCGATCTGCTTGGCCGACTCCTCTTCCAAACTCGCGTTCAAGGCGTCGGGAGAAGGCAAATTGTAGCGACCCAAGATTGTTTGCACTTCCTGGATCTCGGTGTTGACCCGGTTGAGTTCGCTCTTGCGCGCGTTGATCGCCTTGGTTCGGTCGGCCAGGTTGCTCTGGCTGTAGTCCCGTCGTGCCTGGGCCTCGTCGCGGGTGTTCTCCGCAGTGGCCAACTCGGAGTTGGCGTCGTCGATGGCAACCAGTTCGTTGCTGTTGTCCCGCTTCAGCTGGCTGATTTCAGCGCTGAGATCCTTGTTGCTTTCATGCACTTCGGCAAACGTGGCCTTGTTTCCATTGGCCACAAAGGCGGCAGCGCCGGCGGCGACAATGGCGAGGATGAGGAAGACTTTGCTCATGATTCGAGAAATGTTGGAGGCTAAGTTAGAGGGGGGTTACTGAGCCGCGGGAAAGACGCGATCGCCGGGCTCGAGGGTCACGCCGTCGGAGAGCGTGCCGGGGAGCACGTCAGCAACCGCGCGGTTCTGGAGGAGGTCAGTGATTTTCAGTTGAGCGACCTCGACGCCGCCCCGGAGGACAGCCAGGGTGGCCCCTTCGGCAGCGCGCTGCTCATTTCCCGCCGCCAGGACGACGAAGCCCCATTGGGGATAAACCTGAGCGATGGAGGCGGCAAAGTTGTCCGGCACCTTGCCATTCTCCGCGTCCTTGATCTGCTGGCTGATGCCGTCGATCTGCGACTGAAGATTCTCCGACGCCCCCGCCAGACTATTGGACTCGCTCGTCAGGCTGCCCAAACGCGTGGAAAGCGTGGCATTTTCCGTCTGAACTTCTTCGAGACGCTTCACCGCAGCTTCGAGGTCACCGACCTCGGCCAATTTCTCCTTCTGCGAATCGCGCTCGTCCTTCGCGGCATCGAGTTCGCTTTCAACCTCCTCCAATTCCGCATCCTTGGCGTCAATTTGCGTCAGGTTGGCCGCGGCTTCCTTGGCAAAGTCGTCACCCTCCTTCGTGGTCGCGGCGATATTATTCTGCAGATTCTCCAGCGTGGCCTTGGAATCAGCCAAGTCGGTCTCGGCCGCCTTGAGGGTTTTCTGCTTCGCGACCTGATCTTCCTGCGCGTTGGCAAGGTTGTCCTTATTCATGAAACTCAGGACGGCTGCGCCGATCATGGCGATCAGCGACAGAGTGGTTAGCATGTTGTGCATGGGTGTTTGATGTAGGTTACAGATGTTCTAATGGAAGCATCACGCCGTTTAGACCGACGAGGAACGGTTTTCTGTCCAAGAAATGAAGGTTTGGCAACCCTTTTCTGAGATCAATCTCGGGAAAGAGAGTTTTGCATAAGATACCGGCGAGACACCAGCAAAAGTAGGATTCAATGTGATTTAACCGCTAAATTTAGAGCGCTACATCTACTCCAGCAAGTCATTCTTTTGAAAAAAGTCTTGCCCAGGGCCCAATGCGGTCTATCGCAGACTCGCCAGGGGCTACGGAATATCGGCTTGCGAACCCCGCCAGGACCGAAAGGGAGCAACGGTAGTATGTCCGGTTTTGTCGTAGTTTCCTGGCCTCTCCCTCTTTCTCGTTCTGGCTCCGGCCCGGAGCGCACGATTGACCGCTCCGAGAATCCCGTTATCATCGAAGAGAATGCAGCTTGCCCACGTCCAGGACCGTTTTGAAGCCTTTCTCAAAGAAAAGGGGCTGCGACACACGCCACAACGGGAGGGCATCGTGAACTCCGCCTTCGCCACCACAGAGCATTTCACCGCGGATGAACTCTGGGACCGGGCACGACGTCACGACGCCTCCACGTCAAGGGCCACCGTTTACCGTACGCTCTCCCTCCTCGTGGAAAGCGGGCTCCTGCACGAGATCGATCTGGGGAAAGAAAACAAGCACTACGACCCCAATTTTCTCGATCACCCGGATCACAATCACCTCATCTGTACGGATTGCGACAAGGTCGTGGAGTTTGAAGACGACCACATCAATCTCCTGGAAGACTGCATCACCCGCCGCCTGGGCTTCAAGCCCACGCGTAAGATGATCCGCATCGAGGCCTCCTGTGACGAGCTCAAGCGATTCGGCGCCTGCAGCCGCAATCGGGAAAAGGAGCCGTCCTGTGAGATCGAAGAATAGCGCTTGCGCGAATTGAGGCCCGAATCATGTTCCCGCGGTCATGTGGAAGGGCCGTTTTCAGGAAGAGACCACCGATTTGATGAAGCGCTTTGGCGAGTCGATCTCGTTCGACTGGCGCCTTTATCGTCACGATATCCGTGCCTCCATCGCCCACGCCCACGGACTCGTTCGCGCCGGTGTGCTGACGGAAAGTGAAGCCGCGGAAATCGCGGAGGGACTGCGGGAGATCGAAGCGGAAATCTCTGCCGGCACGTTTGAGTTCAGCGTGGACCTGGAAGACATCCACATGAACATCGAGAAGGCGCTGACGAACCGGATCGGACCCGCGGGAGCCAAACTGCACACCGCGCGGAGCCGGAATGATCAGGTCGCTGTCGACATGCGGCTCTACTGCCTGGAGGCCGTGGACACACTGTCAGAGAAAATTCAGGGACTGCAACGCAGCCTCGTTGACCTGGGCCGGCGTCATCCGGAAGCCATCCTTCCCGGTTACACCCATCTGCAACGCGGCCAACCCGTCCTCCTGGCACATCACCTCTTGGCCTACGTGGAAATGCTAGATCGCGACTGCGGCCGGCTCCGGGACGCCCGCGTCCGAATCGACTGCATGCCGCTCGGCAGTGGTGCCCTCGCCGGTTCCACCATCGCCATCGACCGGGCTCTCGTGGCCGAAGAACTGGGCTTCTCGCGCGTGAGCCACAACAGCATGGACGCGGTGAGCGATCGCGATTTCATGGCCGAGCTTCTCTTTGCCCTCGCCCTGCTGGGCACGCATCTCTCCCGCTTGAGTGAGGATGTGATTCTCTGGGTCTCGGCCGAGTTCGATTTTCTCAGTCTCAGTGACGCCCACACGACGGGTTCCAGCCTGATGCCGCAAAAAAAGAATCCTGATGCCGCCGAACTGACGCGGGGGAAGACGGGGCGTCTCTATGGAAATCTCATGGCCCTGCTGACCACCCTCAAGGGCCTACCCATGACCTACAACCGCGATCTCCAGGAGGACAAAGAGCGCCTCTTCGACTCTTTCGACACCGCGGAGATCTGCCTCGACATCTACGCGGAAATGATGGCCCAGGCCTCCGTCAACGAAGCGTCCATGCGCGAGGCCGCCGCCGATCCCTTCCTCCTGGCAACCGATCTGGCGGACTACCTCGTGCAACGTGGCGTCCCGTTCCGCCAGGCGCACGACGTCATTGGAAAACTCACTGCCTACTCGCTGAGCGAGAAGAAATCGTTCAACGACATGACGCTGGAGGAGTACCAGCGGTTCTCCGATGCCTTTGAAGCATCCGTCTTCCAGACTCTCGATTTACAGACCGCCCTGGCCGCCCGCCAAGCCATCGGAGCCCCTTCACCGCTTCGCGTGAACGAGGAACTGAATCGTTGGTCGACCCAACTCGGCATGGACCAGGCGAAATCATCATGAAAGGCATCCTCAATAAACTGTTCGGCGCCCGGGACAAGATGGCGCAGAAGCGTGGCCACAACGACAAGGAGATGCCCTTCCTCGACCACCTCGAGGAACTCCGGCAGATGCTGGTCAAGATCATCATCACGCTCATCATCGTGACCATCGGCGCTTTCGTCTTTCGCGCCCCCCTGATGGAGGCCATCAAGCGCCCGGTGGAACTGGCCGGTCTCGGCGCCAGCATTGAACTCCCGAGCGACGTCAGCAAGACCCAGTGGCGCAAGGTGCAGACCCTCTCGAAAACGGCCGCGGATCTCGATCCCGCCGTGCGGGAAGTCTTTCTCCGCTCGGCCCTCAGCGAAGAAGAAAAGGGCCTGCGCCTCTACGTCGAAGCGCTCTCGATCTTCAATGCGACCCTCGTGCTGGATAAGAACGCCCGGGAGAACTTCGTCACCGAAGCCGTGGCTGAGGATGCCGAGCTTCGCGATACCATCCTCAAACTGGTGCGGAAAAACCCCGACGCCAAGGTCGATCGCCAGGGCAATCTCATCGAAATGAGCGCCCTCCGGCCCCCGGAGGCCTTCATGCTCTCGCTCAAGATCTCCCTCCTGGCCGGCATCATTCTCGCCTTCCCCCTGCTGCTGTACTTCGTCGCCCAATTCGTCTTTCCCGGACTGACGATGAAAGAGAAAAAGGCCGTGATCCCGGCAGTGGCGGTGGGTTTTGGCCTCTTTCTCATCGGAGCGTCCTTCGCCTACTGGATGGTCACGCCACGGGTTCTGGAGTTCTTCCACGGCTACGCGGACGAACTCGGAGTGGCCTCCGAATGGCGCATTGGGTACTACGTCAGCTTCGTCAGCCAACTGGTGCTCATTTTCGGCCTCAGTTTCGAACTGCCCGTCGTCGTCATGACCCTGGTGAAGATCGATCTGCTTTCCTATCAGTTCATGGCGCGGAATCGGGCCTACGCCGTTGTCATCATCTTCACCGTCGCCGCCATCATCACCCCGACCCCGGATGCGCCGACCCTCTGTCTCCTGGCGGTACCGATGGTCTTTCTCTACGAACTCTGTATCTGGATGGCCTTCTTCATCGACCGCAAGCGCAAGCGCCTCGAGGCGGCCGAGGAGGCCGAACGGGCTCTCAACCGGCAGAAACGGGCGGCGGCCCGGGAGATCGACGTGCCCTCCTCGCTTCCCACGGGGACCATCGGACAGGGGGCGAACAACCCGACCGATGATGCCCGCGTGAAGGAGTCCTTCGATGAAAATGACGCCCTCTCCGAGCCGTCACCGACCTCAGGGGACGCCGGTCATCATCTGGAAGAGGCCGACGAATCCGAGGAGCACGAGTACGAGGAAGGGTTCGGCCCCAAGGACGACGAACCTCCAGACCCTTACAGTGATTACGATTTTCACAGCGGTCCCTACACGGACGACGCCGGCGAGCCTCAGGAGGAAACTGATGATGATGTGCCTCCAACGAGTGAATCGGTTGACGACGGTCCCACTCAGCACCAAAAAGAAGACGGGGATTCTAGCTCCGAAACTGGCGAGGATGAACGCGACCGTCCGTCTTCGCCTCCATCAAACGACTGACTGATGTCCGCTCCAGCAGACCAATCATCAACGGCGACCGAAACCGCAACGGCGACGACGCGGCAACTCGACGTCATGGTCGTCGACCAATGGCTCATCTTCGATTGCCCGAACTGCAGTCAAACCATCAAACTGGATCGCAAGGATAGCGTGCACAACATCGAGTGCCCGGCTTGTGAGAGCGGATTCGAACCCCTGTTGGACCGGGACGTGAGACTGCCTCCGCGCAAAGTCACCACCCGGCGGCGCCGTCGCCGCGGCCCCCGCAACGCGGGTAACAATGGAGAGGATGCTGCTTCAGCTTCAGACGCGCCGCGCAAGAGGCAGAGCGCCGGCCCGAGCAGCCGCCCCACGGCATCGAGTCTCCCTTCCGAAGGCGTGGTCAAATTGGCCCTCACCCCGGCCGCACCCACGGAGGAAGACGTCGTGGAAGAAG
>JANQJH010000546.1 GCA_028281705.1 Verrucomicrobiales bacterium | reverse complement strand
GGGGGATTTTCTTTGCCAGGTTCTGCAGGCCTGCCTAGGGTGCGGACCGCGTCTCACGATGACTCCACTGTTTCGAAAAATCCTTGGCCTGAACTGGGTGGTGGTGATCACCATGCTGGGCTTGCTGGCCTTTGGAGTCTTCGCCATTTATAGCGCTTCGTGGATGCGTGAGAGTGAGTACTTGGCGGATTCTTATATTCGGCAAATCAGGTGGGGATGCATTGGTCTTGTGATCTTCATCGTTACCAGTCTGGTGGATTACCGCTGGATCCGTTGGATGGCGGTCCCGTGTTATCTCACGGGCATTTTCTTTCTCATCATGCTCCAATTCAAAGGGGTGACCCTTTCCGGGGCCGAGAGTTGGCTCAAGCTCCCGGGCTTGCCGCAGTTTCAGCCCTCTCAGGTGGCCATTGTGGGCGGGATCATGGTGTTGTCCGTCGCCTTGGGCGAGTTGCACCGGGTCCATCCCGTGTTCCGCAATCACATGTTGCGGCTCTCGATCTCGCTCGTGTTGGTTTTCGTGCCCTTCGTCCTCATCGCCTTGGAGCCGGATGTCGGCTCGGCCTGTGTCTGGGGCCCGGTGGCGGCCTGCATGCTCTTGGTGGCAAACATTCCCTTCCGCTATCTCATCGTCCTGACACTCCTGGCGCTCATTGCCATGCCGATCGTCTACTGGTTTGGGCTCAAAGACTATCAGAAGGGGCGGATTCGCACCTACCTCCAGGCGATTCAAGGCGAGGAGGTGGATAAGCAAGGCGAGGGCTACGCCACCACCCGAGTCATTGTCGCCATCGGCTCCGCCGGTTGGGAGGGGAAGGGCCACAAGGGCTCACGGATCAAACAGCGCGACCCCGATGCCAAGACGATGAACGAGCTGGGTTTGGTCGGCCCCAGGGTCGACATCTCGGACTACATCTTTGGCGTGGTGGGAGAAGAGCACGGCTATCGCGGCGCCATGATTGTCATCACCGCCTTTCTCCTCCTCATCCTGCAATGCCTCTTCATTGCGTTCTACAGCCGCGACCAAATGGGGCGTTTGTTAGTGGTGGGCGCTGTCATGGTTCTCTTCATTCACGTCTTTATGAATATCGGAATGACGATTCAACTCGTGCCCATCACCGGTTTGCCGCTCCCGTTCATCAGTTCCGGAGGAACCTTCGTCCTGACATGCATGTTCCTCCTCGGCATCGTGGAGAGCGTCTGGATACACCGCAACGAGGAAGTCGGATCCGAAAAAAGCCTCTTTTATTGAGGCCGTGTCGCAGGGGACCCTCTGCCTGTCATAAAAACTTACACTTAAACATAAACTCAGTGGCAGACCGAGGCCGTTAGCAAGAACGGTACTTATCGTTCAAGCCGGCGCCGGCCGTGATCATGGGCAAAATCTTTTCCAATCGCTTGGCTTTGGTTTGCTCGCGTTTGGCCCCGGAGATGTAATCGGCGTACTCGCGTTGCCGGCCCTTGGTGAGTTCGGCAAAGGCTTTTTGGGCGTCGCTGTCTGCTGCCAGCGCGGTCTTCAGTTCGGGCGGGATCACGAGCGGTTGGCGGCGATCGGCTTTGATCTCGACACCCTCGTTCTGCAATTGAATGGCTTCCTTGACATAGGCCTTGATCTGGCGTGCCTTGATCTCCTTGGCCGAGCTGAATCGCCATTGCCGCAGAGCCTTGGTCTTGCCTTCCTGGGCATTGATCAAGACGCTCTCCTTGTCCGAGAGAAGGGCGCCCTGGAAAAACCAGAGTCCGAAGTAGGATTTGAACCCGCCGATGCCGACGGCCATCTTCCCTTCATGCGTGTAACAAGGCCCGCCCCATTTGACGGTCTCGATGAGCGGCGTGGATTGGAGGATTTCTCGCAGACGCATGAGTTCTGGCTGCCAATGTTCGGCATTGGCGATGTAGTCATCGACGGTTTGGTAGCGTTTCATGGGAGTTGGTGGCGGGTGACGCGCGGAAATCATAAGAGCTCCGAGCGCGCGCGGCCAGATCGAAGGAGGAACGAAATCAGGGTGCGTTGAGGTGTCCGTATTCGGACAGCGCGGATGCGGGAGTGGCCAGTGAGGGGCGCCGCTGGATGGCCGCTTTGTGGCAATAAAGCTTTGATAGTGAATAACTTGTGCTCCTAGCGGGAGGAATGGCACGCCGATTGCAATGGGTGCGGTCGATGTTGATTCTTTCTCGGTTCGTGACTCTTCGAGGGCTGGAAGGCTTCCTGGCGCTGCCGGTGATGGCGGCGGTCTTCGCGGGTACGGCCTTGGCTGGAGTCGGAGAAAGAGACGTTGGAAAAGCGCCGGCCGAGGAGCGGGGCCTGACCTTGCTCGAGTGCATTGATCTAGCGTTGCAACACAATCTCGAGCTGGAATCGGGACGGCAGACGCCCTTGATCGCGGGCTACGCACTTCGTGGCGCCTGGGCGGCGTATGAGCCTAACTTGAACGCGCGTTTTAACCGTCGATCGAGCACGTCGCCGGGGGGGATTGACTCGGACACGAAACAGTTGTTTCCCGGGACGGAGACGGAGCAGGACCGGTTCGGTGGGAGTGTCAGTGGCCTCTTGCCGACGGGATTGACCTATTCCTTGGGAGCCAATCGCGTGCGGACGGATGGATCGAATGCCGGTGGAGATTTTCTCAACGAGGATGGATTCTTTGGTGTGGATGTGCGGCAGCCTCTCTTGAGGAATGCCTGGATCGATACGGCTCGATTGCAGATTCATCTCGGGCGTTTGAATTTGCAGGTCTCCGAGTCCGAATTGCGGGCGCTCTTGATGCGGCTCATCACGGATGTCGAGTTTGCCTACTACGGGCTCATCGCGGCGCGGGATAGTCTGACAATCATCCAGCAATCCTATGAGCTGGCGGCGCAGTTGGTGGAATCGCACCGGAAACAGGTGGCAGTGGGGCGCATGGCGCGCCTGGACGAGAAACAGGCCCAGGCACGGGTGGCCACGAGTGAGGCGGCTCTCTTTGCCGCGCACCATCTCGTGACCGAGCGGGAGAACGAGCTGAAGCTGTTGATCACGGACGACTTTGCCGTCTGGGCGGATGTCGCCATCCGCCCGGCATCGGCCCTGCAGGGTGCGGTGGAGAAGCGTTCGCGTGAATCGAGCTGGCGGCGCGCGCTGACGCAACGGCCCGAGATCACGCAGGCCAAACTGGCTTTGGAGCGCGAGCACATCCGGCTCCGTTTTGAGAAGAACCAGCGTTTCCCCTCGCTGGATCTCACGGCGAGTTACGGGTTCAGCGGTTCGGGCCGAAACGTCCGCCGCGCGGAAACGCCTCACTACGGCTTTGGGATCGAACTCAACATTCCCATCGGGAACGGCCAGGCACGGGCACGGTACCGTGCGCAGCAGCTGCGGCAACGTCAGGCGCTGATCGCCTACAAGACGCTGGAGCAACGCGTCATGGCGGAGGTGCTCAATGCTCTCAACGCGGTGGATTCCAACGCCCAGCGGGTGACGGCCACGGGGCAGGCGAGGGCCTTTGCGGAGACCGCCCTGGATGCCGAGGAGACGAAATTGGCCAATGGGAAAAGCACCAATTTCATCGTCCTCCAGCTCCAGGCCGACTTGACGCAGGCGCGCCTCAACGAGACGCTTGCTATCGTGGACTACAATCGGGCTCTGGCCACGCTCGCCCTGCGCGAGGCCTCGACGCTGGAGCGTCACGCCATTTCCTTGAATCAAGAACCCACTCAACCTACCCAGTCTCCCGCCACACCTTGAAAGTTCCCGCGCCGACCATTCTCGTAGCCGATGACCAAGACGACGTCTTGGAGGCCATGCGTCTCTTGCTGAAACCGGAGGGCTACCGCGTGCGCACGGCCTCGTCTCCCAGGGAAGTCATGCGCCTGGTGCGCAAGGAGGATTTCGATCTCCTCATCATGGACCTGAACTATCATGAGGACACCACCTCGGGAAAGGAGGGCCTGGAACTCATTGAGGAGGTGACGGGGATCGATGATATCATGCCGGTGGTGGTGATGACGGCATGGGGCAGCATCGAGATCGCGGTGGAAGCCATGCGGCTCGGGGCGCGGGATTTCCTGGAGAAGCCATGGGACAACGCCAAGGTGCTGGCCACGGTCAAGGCGCAGTTGGAACTGTCCAAGGCGCTGCGACTGGGGCGTCAGTTGGAAGAGGAAAACCGGACCTTGAAGGCGGGGAAAGCCGGGCAGCCCACGGTCATGATCGCCGAGGCGCCCTCGATGAAACCCGTGATCCAGTTGATCGAACGGGTGGCTCCGGCGGATGCCAATGTCCTCATCACGGGGGAGAACGGCACGGGAAAGGGCGTGGTGGCGCGGGTCTTGCACGAGCGTTCGTCGCGTGCCGGGGGCGCTCTGGTGACCGTCAATACCGGGGGTTTGGCGGAGGGCCTCTTCGAGAGTGAACTCTTCGGGCACGTCAAGGGGGCGTTCACCGATGCGAAGACGGATCGTGCCGGGCGCTTTGAGTTGGCTGACAAGGGCACCTTGTTTCTCGATGAGATCGCCAACGTCCCGCTCAATCAGCAGGCCAAGCTTTTGCGGGTGTTAGAGACAGGCGAATTTGAGCGCGTGGGTTCGTCCAAGACGCGGCGGAGTAATGCCAGGATCCTCTCGGCGACCAACGCGAACCTGAACGACTTGATCGGCAAGGGGGAGTTTCGCCAGGACCTGCTCTTTCGGTTGAACACCATCGAGATCGCGCTGCCGGCCCTGCGGGATCGGCGGGAGGATATCCTCTTGCTGGCGCAGTTCAGCTTGGAGCGGCACTGTCGCAAGTACCGGCGTGAAATCACAGAATTCGATGAACCGGCGCGTCGGCTCCTCTTGGGGTATGCCTGGCCGGGGAATGTGCGCGAACTCAATCACGTGGTCGAGCGGGCCGTCCTCATGGCTTCGTTGGACCGCATCCGGGCGGAGGATTTGGGCTTGCGGGACGCCGGGGAGACGGCGCGATCCCTGGAGGACATGAGCATGGAAGAGGTGGAGTGTTTCCTGGTGAAGAAGTCTCTCAAACGCAGTGGCGGCAATGTGAGTCGAGCTGCCGAAGCCTTGGGGCTGAGCCGTAGCGCCTTTTACCGGCGCCTGGAGAAATACGGCATTTGATCCCGGTGGATCGTTTCCGGCAATGCAATGTGATGTAATGTGATGGAATGAAACTGGCATTTGAGAACCGCGCTTTTCTCCTCGCGGTTCTCGCGGCGCTGCCGGGAGTCGCGGTGGCGTCCGTTCTCTTGTGGCAGACGGGGATGGAGGTGGCCTGGAAGCTCTCGCTCGTTGGCCTCATCACGGCGAGTGCGGTGGCGGCGGCATGGTGGTTTCGCCGGCGCCTGCAGTACCGTCTGCGGACCTTGGCCAGCCTATTGGCCGGGCTGCGAGAGGGGGATTACACGACGAAGGCGCG
>JANQJH010000484.1 GCA_028281705.1 Verrucomicrobiales bacterium | reverse complement strand
TCTGCGCGGTCACCGGAGTCTCGGGTTCCGGTAAGAGCACCCTCATCCATCACGTGCTCTATCGCAATCTCATGCGGCAACGCGGCGAGCGGACGGATGAAGAACCCGGCCGCGTGAAAAGCGTCAGGGTCGACGGAGCGCTGGACGAGATCATCATGGTGGATCAGTCGCCGCTCTCCCGCACGCCGCGTTCCACGCCGGCCGTCTACATCGGCGTCTTCGATCTCATCCGCAAACTCTTTGCCGCCACACCCGAAGCCAAAGCCAAAAGCCTCACCATGGGCTATTTCAGTTTCAACTCGGGCGCCGGACGCTGCGAACGCTGCTGGGGATCGGGCTATGAAAAGGTCGAGATGCAGTTTCTCAGTGACCTCTTTGTCAAATGCCCCGAATGCGATGGACGGCGCTATCAACCCGAGGCACTCACCATCGACCTCGAGGGACATTCCATCGCCGATGTCCTGGAAATGACGGTGGACGCGGCCGCGGGTTTGTTTGGCAAGATCCCTGGCAAAATGGCCACGCACATCAGCAAGGCCCTGCAGACCCTCATCGATGTCGGTCTGGGTTACCTTCCCATGGGCCGCCCTTTGAATACCCTTTCCGGCGGCGAGGCCCAGCGACTCAAGCTCGTGGGCCACCTCTTGAGCAAGGAACATCAAGGGAAGCATGCCTTGCTCATCTTCGACGAACCGACGACGGGCCTGCATTTCGACGATGTCGCCCGGCTCTTACAAGTGCTGCAACGCCTCGTCGACGCCGGTCACTCCGTGCTCGTCATCGAGCACCATCTCGACGTCATCAAGAACGCCGATCACGTCATCGATCTCGGCCCCGAAGCCGGCGTCCACGGCGGGAGACTGGTCGGTCAGGGCACGCCGGAAGAACTGTCATTGATCGAGGAGAGTCAGACCGGCAAATTTCTCGCCTGCGAGTTCACCCTCACCACAGCCAAAGACAATGTCGTCCAGGAGGCACCCGCGACCTACCGCGCGCTGCCAATCCCAACCAACTCGCCCGGAAAAAACCGGATCGCGGTCCACGGGGCACGGGAGAACAACCTGAAAAACATCGCGCTCGACCTCCCACGCGACCAGCTCGTGGTCGTCACCGGACTCAGCGGTTCCGGCAAGTCCACCCTGGCCTTCGACATTCTCTTCGCCGAGGGCCAACGACGCTTCCTCGATAGCATGTCGCCCTACGCGCGGCAATTCACCCAGCAGTTAGAAAAAGCGGAAGTGGATCTCATCGAAGGCTTGCCGCCCACCGTGGCCATCGAACAACGGATCTCCCGGGGCGGCGGCAAGTCGACCGTGGCCACGGTCACCGAGATCTATCATTTTCTCCGTCTCCTCTACTCCAAGGTTGGCCTCCAAACCTGCCCCGATTGCGGTGTCGCGGTGGAGAAACAAAGCGTCAGTGCCATCGCCACCACCGTCCTCAACGCGGCCAAGCGCGGACGGATCCGGCTCCTCGCACCCTTGATCAAGGCGCGCAAAGGCTATCACACCGAGGTCGCCGACTGGGCGGGCAACCACGGCTACGAGACCTTGTTGGTCGACGGCTCCTACAAGGCCGTGGAGGGTTTTCAAAAACTGGCGAGGTTCAAGGAACACACCATCGACGTCGTCATCGCCGATCTCGATGCTCGCGGAGCCAAGGCGCTCGGCGGCGAAGCCCTGCGCCGCAAGGTGGACGAAGCCCTGCGCATCGGCAAGGGCACCGCCAAGTTGGCCGCAGAGGACGGCGCCATGGCCATCCTCAGCTCCGAGATGACCTGCCCGAGTTGCAGTCGCGCCTTCGAAGAACTGGATCCCCGCCTTTTCTCCTACAATTCCCCCCACGGCTGGTGCCCCCGCTGCCGCGGCTACGGGCAGATCGAAGTCGCCAGCAGTGGCGCTTGGGACGGCCCCGTTCACGGCGAGTCCGTCCTCGAAGCGGAGCTGCAGGAGGAAATGCGCCGCGCCCGCGTCGGCCGGGAGGACATGATGCTCTGCCCCGATTGCGACGGTTCCCGGCTCAACGCCACCGCGCGCGCCGTCCTCGTGGAAAACACACCCATCGAAGCGCTGACCGAGGCTTCGGTCAGGGACGCCGCCGAGGCCTTGGACGCCTTTACCTTCGAGGGACGCGATGCCTTGGTCTCGCGCGACATCCTCCGCGAGGTCGTCCAGCGCTTGGCCTTCCTCGATCAAGTCGGTCTCGGCTATCTCGGTTTGAACCGTTCCGCCACCACCCTCTCCGGCGGCGAGGCGCAGCGCATCCGGCTCGCGTCTCAGTTAGGCTCCAATCTCCGCGGCGTACTCTACGTCCTGGACGAACCCACCATCGGCCTCCATCAGCGCGACAACGTGAAGCTCCTCGACACCCTGGAGCGCCTTCGTGACCAGGGTAATAGCCTCGTCGTGGTGGAGCATGACGACGAGACCATGAAACGCTCCGATCAGATCATTGATCTCGGTCCGGGCGCGGGCAAGTTCGGCGGCGAGGTCATCGCCCAGGGCACGCTCAAACAGATCCAGCGCAAGAAGACCTCCGTCACCGGTCACGCCCTCAGAGAACCCATGAGCCACCCTTCCCGCGGTGAGCGACGCCCCATTCCCGCCTCTGGCAAGGCGGGCGCGTGGCTCAAGGTGAAAGGCGCTCAGCTGAACAACTTGCACGGGATCGATGTTGCGCTCCCCTTGGGAAGGCTCATCTGCTTTTCCGGCGTCTCCGGTTCGGGCAAGAGCAGTTTCATGCGTGGCGTGCTCCGCCCTGCCGTCGAAGCGCACTTGGCCAAGACCGGAAAACCCAAACGATCTTCATCCGCAAAAGCTGGCAAGAGCACCAACGGCCAGCGAAAAACGTGGAAGACCATCACCGGGGCCGGGGCCATCGCCGCCGTCTACGAAGTCGATCAATCGCCCATCGGAAAAACCTCGCGCTCCACGCCGGCCACCTACGTCAAAGTCTTCGACGAGATCCGCAAGCTCTTCTCCGGCGTGCCCACGGCGCGCATGCGCGGCTACACACCGGGGCGATTTTCCTTCAACACCAAGGAGGGACGTTGCGAATCCTGTGAAGGACACGGCCAGATCAAGATGGAAATGACCTTCCTCCCGACCTCCTATGTCCGTTGCGAGGACTGTCAGGGACTGCGCTACAACGCCGCCACCCTGGAAGTGGAGTACCACGGCGTGAACATCGGCCAGGTCATGCAAATGACTATCGATGAAGCGGAATCCTTCTTTGCCAGCAACCCCAAAATCCATCGCTCCCTGCGTCTCCTCAAAGAGACCGGCACGGGCTATCTTCAGTTAGGCCAACCCAGCCCCACGCTCAGCGGCGGCGAAGCGCAACGGATCAAACTCGTGACCCAGCTGACCAAGGGCGTGGCCCGGGCGGAGAACGCCGTGCTCCGCCAGCAGCAAGCCGCTGGCAGAAAGACCAATCTTTACCTCATCGAAGAACCCTCCATCGGCCTCCACCTCCAGGACGTGAAAAAGCTCGTCGACGTGCTTCATCAGTTAGTCGACGACGGCCACACCGTGATCGTCATCGAACACAACATGGACATCCTCGCCGAGGCCGATTACCTCATCGACATGGGCCCTGAGGCCGGCCACGACGGCGGCACCATTGTGACCGCGGGCACCCCCGAAGAGGTGGCGCGGTCGAAGGGGAGCCGAACCGCCCCGTTCTTGAAGGACGTGCTTGGACTTGGCTAGCGTTAGTCTGGAACAGGGCTCCTTCCCACGTTGGGCTCAGATCGATCGATAGCCAGTCTACTCCCCGGCAAACACCGCTTCCAGTGCCTCACGCATCACCTGGGGATCCGGGCTGGATCCCGTCCAGTATTCCACCCCAATGACCCCTTGCCCAACAAGCATCTCCAGGCCGTCCAGGGTCTCACACCCGCGCTCCTGGGCCTGGCGGATGAGATGGGTCTGCGGCGGGTTGAAAACGACGTCGGAGACAAAGGTCGAGGGCTGCAGCGTTTCGTATCGCAGATTGAGCTCCGCATCGACATCGGGGAAGAGCCCCACCGAGGTGGCGTTGATGAGAAAATCCGTGCCCTCGGGGATGGCATAAGGAGCGTTCCAGGTGACAAGTTCCGTCTCCACATCGAGCTGATCGTCTAACAAGGCTTTGGTCGCTGCGCCCCGCTCCGGCGAACGGTTGACCAAGGTGATCTTGGCGGCACCGGAAAGCGCCAGTTCCACCGCAATGGCCCTCGCGGCACCGCCGGCGCCTAACAAGACGACGTTCTTTCCCGCAGGGTCCCGCAGTTTCTTCACGCCCTCAACGAAACCTTTGCCGTCGGTGTTCTCCCCGATGAGTTCGTCGCCGCGGCGGACGACGCAGTTGACCGCTTGCATGACCGACGCGGATTCGCCCAGGCCGTCCAGGTGCTCGATGACGGCCACTTTGTGAGGAATGGTGCAGTTGAAGCCGCGAAACCCCATGACCCGGGCGCCCACAACCGCCGCCTTCAAGTCCGCCGGATCGATCTCCAAGGTGATGTAGCGCCAATCAAGCCCCAGCTGGCCATAGGCGGCTTCGATCATCACTTGGGTTGGGTTCTCCGCCACGGGCTTGCCGAAACAAGCGGTGAGAGGTTTGAGAAAGTTCTGTGCCATGGGCGGAGAATAGGGAGGAGAAGAACGCCCTGTCGAGTAGCGATCCAAGACGAAACAAAACGAAACGAGGCTACCCGAAGGTAGCCTCGTCGTCTTTAATGGTTGTCTCCTGATTCGATACAATCAGAACGAGCCCGTCAGGAGGAACTCGCGCCCTCTTCCTTGATGTGGACGGCCTTGTAGCCGCCGATCACCTTGAAGTAGAGGAGCAGCAGGAGGTAAATCACGGCCATGGTCGCCGGGATGTAGGCGTCGGCCCTGAGTGTCTGACGATCGCCTTCAATGCTCGCGGCATTGACGGTCTCCTCATCCGGCGTGAGGTCCTCACCCGCCTTGAGCTTCTCTTGAATCTCTCCCAGCTTGACGCCATCGATGCCATTGACCTCTTCGATCTTGAGGAACTTGAGGAACGCGCTGGGTGTCTCTGACTTGTACTCGGCGTAGAGTGTGGCATTCTGTGATTCCAGCTCTGCACTGGCAAACCGGTCCTTGGCATAACCAAGACCGGGACCACCGAGAACGCCGGCGGACATCATGCCAATGCCCCCCATGATGCTCATGGCCACGGCGCCGGACTGCGGGAACCGGTCGCCCACCACCGCCAACATCGTCGGCCAGAAGAAAGTCTTGCCCACGGCGTAGACGCCCAAGGCGACAAGGGCGCCGGCAAAGGTCTGAATGTTGGCCGCCATGTTCAAGCCAACGTAGGCCAGAATCGCGCAGACCAAGAGGATGCCGACAGGCGATAGCTTGAGTTTCTTCTCGATGAAGTCCGCACAGAAGCGCAGAGAGAACATGAGGAAGGAGGTGAAGACGAAGAGGATATTCCCTTCCCGTGGGGTCAGGATATTCCCCGTGATGTTCTGAATCCAGGAATCCGTTCCCAGCTCGACCGCACCGACGAGGGCGTGGGCGATGAAGAGGACAAAGATCAGCCAGTGCCCCATGGATCCCTTGGTGATGACGCCGATGGTGGCCCAGAGACCGCCACTAATGACAACGGCCGTCCAAACCCAACCGTTCGAAACGAAGAAATCGGAACCAGTGAGAAGCTGCAGGTTGGGTCCGAGGGCGTCTTTCAAGAAGAGGGCCACGAGTGCACACGCGACCAAGCCACCCAGGAGACCGAGGTCCTTGAACATGGCGCCCATGCTGAGCCCCTTTTCCGAGGCCTCCGATTTGGGCATTTTCTGGCCCAGGAACATCAGGCCGTAGAGCACGGTGGGCGCGAGGAAGAGACCCAGCTGAAATTTCCAGCTCATATCTCCCATGGTCCAACCGATGACACCGCCGATGACCAAGCCGGCCGGCCAGCTGGCGTGGAGGATGTTGAGATAGTGCGTGCGGTTCTTGGGGAAAAGAGTTGCTACCAGCGGATTGGCCACCGCTTCCAAGGTGCCGTTGGCCACGGCAAAGAGGAAGGTGCCCCAATAGAGGAACTGGAAGGCTGAGGCGGCGGATTCCGGTCCTCCCGAGGCCCCGAAGGTGACGAAGGCGGAGACGACATGGAAGAAGAAGGCGGCGAGCACCAACTTCCCATAACCAATCTTGTCCACGATGATGCCGCCGATAAAAATGCCGAAACAGAATCCCTGGAGTCCGGCACCAGTGATCTGGCCAAGTTGACCACCGGTGCACCCGAAATCGGCGCCCCAGGTTGCCAGGATGCCGCCGCGAACACCGAATCCGATGCCCGCTGCCAGAATTGCAAAAAACCCCGCCCAGAGCAGCCTACCGGCATTGGGCGTGAGTCCGTCTTCTTTGATATTCATAATGTGATGATTTCTAGTAGGTTAGAGGATCCACGAATGCCAGCGGCTCCCATCGTGCGGGTGCTTTTTAGAAATCCCCCCGATACTTGGCAAACAAATAATCGCGGCTACGGACTCCAAAACGCCCCGTCGGCAAACACCGTCCTCTACCGGTAGTTGCCCTTCATGGCGTTCTGCGGCTCCAATAGCCCGGCCTTCGACTGGCATGGGCAACTGCAAGAATCCAAATCACTTCTCCGTGCAACACGTAGGGAAGATAGAACGGGAAGCGCTTCAGATTCACGCGCCGGTAACCTGATCCTCGTTTGCGAAACCCCATCGAATCGGCATCGATGATGCTCAGATAGACTTCAACTTCGCGCCGAAGCTGAAAGCCGAGGCCGAATTGACGTTCCTCGTAATACGTGACGGCATCCCAAAGCTCCTCTTCCGCTAGGCGGTGGAGAACCAGACCTAGGTGTCCCACCCGAACTTCTGGTCGATTTCCCGAAACACATCGACAGACGGACGCCCGTCGGCAACTCCCGCCTCGACCTCCTCCAACCGCCGCCCAAGCTCCGATTCCCAAGCCTGCTGAGCCTCTTTTGCAGGCTGAACCTCACAACTCTCAAGAAGCTCCCGAGCGAGAGCGAGGCGATCCGCCTCTGTCAGCGCGAGGGCTTCTCTCTGAACCTCTGGCAATGTCGACATCACCGAATCCTACGTCACCGATTGCCCGCAGACAAGTCTGCCGCGTACACGACATGCCGAAACCTCACGGAGTCCAAATCTCGCCGTCGGCAAACACGGTCTTCCACGAGAACTGGCTCTTCGCGGCGTTCAGCGTGATCAGTTTCCCGCCCTTGGCCAACTGATCGCCGCCGTAGCCCGCGTGGCCCGTGGCGCGGCCGTAGACCATCTCCACGTCCCGAATCCGGCCCGCGTAATCGTTCACGTGATCGTGCCCGCAGAAACAAGCGCGCACCTTCAATCGCTCGAGGAGGGGCAAGGCGCTGCCGTCTTCACCGTAGGTGCAGACGTCCTCATGCTTCACTCCCTTGGCCTGGCCGGATTTCCAGACGTCGACATACTGCAAGAGCGGAATATGCAAGAAACACAGGGCCGGACGGCCGCTTGGAATCTGCGCTTCGAGCCACTTTTCCTGCGCCTTCTGCACGCCCTGAGTCGTGGTGTTGAGGCACACGAGATCCCAGAGAGGATCCCCGCCGGCAGATTCTAACACCACGCGATAGTTCCCGCCGGCATAGGCCCCGCGATAGAGACTCTTGGGCGCTTCTGTGAGGGCGCTCTGAGCCGCCGCTACGTCTTCCAACAAATCGTGGTTGCCCCAGGTAAAAAGCCAGGGCGTTTCCACCTTGGTCATGGCTTTCAGGGAGTAGGCGAAGATCTCATCGCTCATGCCCTCGTCCGGGTCATGCCAGACATCGCCGCTGAAGGCCACGAGGTCCGGCGCATGCCGTTCTACCAATCTCGCCACGTCCTCCCGCGTCTTGGCATCCGCGGCCTCGCCGCCATGCTTTTCCCGGCCGCAGAAAAAATGGAGGTCGGTCAATTGGAGAATCTTGATCGCCTCGGGATCGGACACGCGGCACCGGGCCGTGTTTTCCCGTGTGACGGAGCGGTTAGGCCGGGCCAATCCGATCGGTTTCGCCGGACGCAAATCCGTCGGACCCAAATCAGCTCCATGCGATGGCGACACCCCCAACATGCCGCCCGCAGCGCAACTTCCAAGAAAAACCCGACGCTTCATTTCATCGCCTCGCCAGCCACCAACTCCGGAAAGCCAATCAGGTCGCAGCCTGCCTGCCTGCTGCCTAGTTAGTAAATGGTGATCGGCGTGGGCACGATGATGCCACGGTCCCGCCGGTCCTCGTTGTTCTCCGACTCGGCAATGCTGGCCACCACGTCGTCCTTCAAGGTGATGGTGACCTTCCCTTTCTCGACTTTGACATAGGTCGTCGTCTTGTAGATCTGCCCCAGGACGTTGCGGGCATAAGTCGACTGAGGAACGCGCTCATACGTAATGTAGTCCAACGTGTCCGATTTTCCCTCCGCGGTGACCTTGGAGGCGCGCTTGGTCGGTTTGCCCAACGCCGCCACCACTTCATCACCCGTCATTCCCAGGGCCACCTCTTCGTTGGCGATGAGGTCGTCGACGATCTTCTTCCGCTCCGCGGCCTTCTTGAGATTCTCGACAAACTCGGGCTCGAGTTTGCGGAAAAATGTGGGACCGGCCCAACCTGCGATCTGGCCCTGCTGCGCCTTGCCCCGCACGCGATAGGCGCGGTCGCTGATGGCGAGCAAGGTCACTTCCTGTCCTACGCGCAAGGTACCGAGGTACCGTTTCCCCTTCAAGGTGCCATAGGTATTGGCCGGCTTGAGGACCTTCAACTTGATCGGCTCCTCCAGGAGATCTTCCAGGTAGAGCGCGCCTTTCTCACGCGAGAGTTTCGAATTGGTATCAGCGACCAGAAGACCGAGGTTCAAGGTCAAGAGGGCGACGACGACAACGGGGATTGGTAACGTAGCCATGGCTCATATTTTAGCTCATTAGAATAAAAGGGGAAGCGGAGAATTCCGACGCCGGAACTCCTAAATTATTCGAAGATTCGGCCGGCGTCCACTGACTTCGACGCCGTCGAGTTTCGGTCGCCATCCCGGGAATTCTGCTCTACCTAGACCGCATGTCTCTCTCGGAGAAACTCTTTCAAACGGCCAAACAGCACATTCCAGGCGGCGTCAACTCCCCCGTCCGAGCCTTCCGCAACGTCGACGGTGACCCGTTTTTCGTCCGGCGAGCCAAGGGCGCCCGGATCGAGACCGTGGATGGCGTCTCCCTCATCGACTACGTCGGCACCTGGGGCCCCGCCATTCTGGGCCACGCCCCGGAAACGGTCATCCACGCCGTTCACAACGCGGCCAAGGACGGCGTCAGCTTCGGGATTCCCAATCCCCACGAGGTCGAAATGGCGCGCCTGATCTGCGAATGGGTGCCCTCGGTGGAAAAGGTCCGCATGGTGAATAGCGGCACCGAGGCCACGATGTCGGCCCTGCGTCTCGCTCGCGGCTTCACCGGACGCGACCTCGTGATCAAATTCGAGGGCTGCTACCACGGCCACGTCGATTCGCTCCTCGTCGCCGCCGGGAGCGGCGCCCTGACGCACGGACGCCCGGACAGCGCCGGAGTGCCGGGTCAACTGGCCGAACTCACCATCACCCTGCCCTTCAACGATCCCGAGGCGGTGGAGAGGGTGATCAACGCCGAGGGCGACCGCATCGCCGCCATCATCCTGGAACCCATCCCGGCGAACGCCGGCCTGTTCTTTCCCGGGGAAGGCTATCTCGAGTTTCTCCGCGAGATCACGGCGAAGCACGGCATCGTTCTCATTTTCGACGAGGTCATGACCGGTTTTCGCGTGGCCAAGGGCGGCGCCCAGGAACACTTTGGGGTTACGCCTGACATGACGGCCCTGGGCAAGGTCATCGGCGGCGGCCTCCCCGTGGGCGCCTTTGGCGGCCGGGCCGAGATCATGGATCAGTTAGCTCCCGATGGCCCCGTTTACCAGGCGGGCACCCTCTCGGGCAACCCGCTTGCCCTGGCGGCGGGATTGGCGCAACTGAAAGAGCTAGAAACGCGGCACGGCTTTGCTCAACTGGACAAACTCGGCCAGCGTCTGGAAGACGGCATCCGCCGGACGCTGACC
>JANQJH010000478.1 GCA_028281705.1 Verrucomicrobiales bacterium | reverse complement strand
ACCCAGATGTGCTTGTGCAGTTTACCGCGGGCCGCACCACGCCGCCGCCGCGGACCCCATGGCCGTGCCGCAAATACCCACAAAGTGAAAGTGCTTCTTTGTCTCCGCCATCTTTGGCGGCATCCTAGAGCAGAAGGCCGGTTTGGCAATCGGAGAGCTTGTTCGCCTGTTCTACCCGTTGATGTCCACGCCCCTGGCGTCGTCGATATCGGCTCCGCGAAAATTGGCGCCAGTCTGAGCGGCCCCGGTGAGGTCGGCATTGTCGAGGTCGGCGCCTTCGAAATCGGCGCCGCGGACGTCGGCCCTTCGAAGGTCGACGTGATCCATGTCGGCGTCTTCGAAGTCTGCGAGAGCGGCGTCGGCCCGATCCATGTCGGCGTATCGGAGATCGGCGTCCTCGAAATCCGTGCGGCGGAGATTGGTGCGCTCAAAGTTGCTCCAAACGAGTCTGGCGTGCTCGAACCGGGCCTCATCGATATCGGCGAAGGTGAACCGGCCGGCGCGAAAGGTCGCGTGTTGGGCGAAGAGTTTGTCGAGTTGGGCCTGATAGAAATCGGGTTTCTCAAACACGGCCTCTTCAAATCGCGCCTCGAAGAGACTGGCCTTAAAAAAGAGGGTGTGATCGCCCTGGGAGCGATCGAAATTGGCGCGGTGTCCTGACACTTCGGTGAAATCCGTGAGATTCAGTTGGGCTCCGGTGAAGCGGGCCTCGGTGATGGTGGCGCCGGCGAAGGTGGCGCCGTCGAGGATGGCGGCGGTGAAATCGGCGCCTGTGAGATTCAATCCGGCGAAGTCCATCCCGCTGAGATCGTGGCCCGAGAGGTTGGCCCCGACGAGGTCGCGTTGGGCATCGAAGGTGGCCACCAGGCGATAGAGCCGCTGGCGGCGGGAGAGGTCGCGGACGGCGAAGACCGAGCGCTTGGCGGCGCTGCTGGGGGAGGCCTGGACGGGCTCGAAGCGGGTGGTCTCCACGGGAACGCTACCCCGGGTCCAGTTCCGGCCTCCGTCGTCACTGATTTCCAGGTAATGGTTGGGGAAGCACTGGATGCTGGAGGTCTCGAAGAGCGGGCGTTGCCGATAGTCGATCCGCAGGCGCGTTGGCGATTCCTGGAAGACCCGCGTCACGGTGGGGGCGAGGGGTTCAAGCCCGAAGGCCACAGCGGGAAAAAGGAGGAAGGCGAGGGGCAGTCTGCGGGCAGCGATCATGGACCGGCCACTGAGACGACGTTCATGAGAAAACTATTCAGGCTGAGGCGCGACGATGTAACTCATTCCTGTAGAGTGGATTGTGCAAGAATGAGCCCCAGTAAAGATTTCTCTCAAGTTTCGTTGAGGACCTTGGGCATTCGTGCCAACTTAGGCTTGCATGAGCAGCAAGAAGGGCATTTCCCGAGGCGAAGAGAGGGCATGAACACGCAAACGATCGCGTGTTACTAGGAATGGAGGCGTTTCTCGAGATCCTGCAGAATGATATTCTGCTCTGGGTGGCAGTTGCGGCTTGTTTGAGCCAGTCGGCGATGTTTTCCGGCTTGAACCTGGCTTTTTTCTCCCTGGGACGGCTTCGTCTGGAGGCCGTGGCGGAGCAGGGAAATGAGGGCGCCAAGCGTATTCTCGGGCTGCGCCGGGATTCCAATTTTCTCCTCTGCACCATTCTCTGGGGAAATGTGGGGGTCAATGTGGCCCTGACGCTGCTCTTGAAAGCCACCGGACTCCCGGTGTGGGTGGCCTTCCTCTTGTCGACCTTCGGCATCACCTTCCTCGGCGAGATCGTTCCTCAGGCTTATTTCTCCCGTCACGCCTTGACGGTGGCCTCGCATCTCGCTCCCATCATTCGGCTCTATCAGTTGATTCTCTATCCGGTGGCCAAGCCGAGTGCCTTGATTCTCGACGGCTGGATTGGGCCCGAGGGGCCTAACTACATGCGGGAGCGCGATATCGAGATCATCCTCGACAAGCACATCCGGGAAGAGGACTCGGAGATCGGCGAAACGGAGGGCAAGGGTGCACTCAATTTTCTCGATCTCGACGACCGAAAGGTTGTCTACGAGGGGCAGGAGATTGATCCTGACACGATTCACGAATTTCCCGTGCGGCTGGACCTTCCGATTCTGCCGCAGTATCAGGAAAAGGGATCGGATGCGTTCATTGATGAACTGAAGAAGAACGACAAGAAGTGGCGGATCATCCTCGACGAGGAATCGGGAGATCCCTTGTTAGTCCTCGAGGCGGAAGCTTACGTGTATGCGATTTTCTCGGAGGAACCGGAGCTGGATATCTATGACTACTGCCACCGGCCGATCGTGGTTTCCGATCCGGATACAACTTTGGATCAAGTGTTAGCAAAACTGCAAGTGGAAGCGGAGCACGGCGACGATCTTGTGGTGGATGA
The DNA here is from genome assembly GCA_028281705.1 of Verrucomicrobiales bacterium. Lineage (GTDB taxonomy): Bacteria > Verrucomicrobiota > Verrucomicrobiia > Verrucomicrobiales > DEV007 > JAACDM01. Next base: position 4,964 of record JANQJH010000478.1, on the reverse strand, counting down.
CGATGTGATTCTCTTTTGGAGTGAAGGCTCGAGGCGCATCATCACGGGTGCGGATATTCTTGGCCGGCTTCTCAAAGGAATCGTCCAGCAAACTTTGACCGATGACGAGGGGAGCGAGGACGGGGAGGCCAAGAAGGATCGGTTGGGTGAGGACGAGGCCGCGAGCAAGGTCACGGAGTTTAAAGACTTGAGTCAGGCGGGCTGACCGTCTTGATTGCCGGGCGCTTCTGCAGCGGCTTTTTCGAGTTCCTTTTTTTCCGCCATGCGTTGACGCACCTCTTCCATTTTTTCTTCCAGGGCCTCGATTTCAGCTTTCTTCTCGGAGACCTTCTCTTCGAGAGAGAGGAGATACTTCTCGGGATTGCGCTCGAGGAGCCGGTCGATCAGATTGAAGACCATGGCGAGGCGCATGGTGCGAGCGACGACGCCGCGCATGCGGTAGGCCCGGATGAGTTTGGAGGCCTTGCCCAGGCGGAAGAAGCGGAAGATGCGAATGATGCGGAGAAAGGCGATGAGGGGGAGAACGATGATGGCGATGTTGACCCAATGGAGCTTGCAGTAGACCAGCTTCTTTTCGGAGAGGGCGAGCATGATGATGAACTCGAGAGCGAAGGCGAACCAAACGAAGGCGGTGAGGGCGTGCACGATGACGGCGGCCCACAGGTGTTGTTCTAACCAAGAGGCGAGGAAGAGTTCGATGCCCAATAGGGGGAGGACAAGCAAGGTAACGGCCAGCATGGGGATGGCCATACCGAGTTCGGCGCGTTCATAGTTCAGCTTGCCCACGGAGACCCAGTCATGCTTGGGTAACCAGATGAACCGGTTGGGGTAGGCGGGAGAAAAGGCGGCGCGAAAGGGGGGGCAGAGAACCACGAGGAGGAATCGTTTGAAGGAGGCGAGGTGGTGATCGTGGGTCGTCGCCATGCCGAGAAGGCCCTCGAGGATGATGATGAGCCAGAGGGCCATCAGCGGGATGCCGAGCCACCATCCGAACATGACCTTGTTGGCATCTCCCGAGATCCCGTGTCCTGCCATGAGACCGATGATCATCAACGAGGCCACGGCGACGCGGAACATGAAGTTCGCGCGAGCGTTGGAGGTGCACTCGTGGGGGGCGGGCAGGATGTCCTGCTCCCAGCCCGCGAGATCCGCGAGATCCTGACTCAACGGCGGATCGAGTGCGTTTCCTGGATCCGTGCTCAAATTGGTCGTGGCGGCTGCGTTCCCTGGTTCTATCATGCGTTCGGTGCGGCTTTCAACACTCTCATTCATCGAGAAAGAAGTCCACTAGTGAGATGCACTCTCCCTGGTGGCAAGCTGCTGCGACTGGTACCAGGCAAAGGTTGCTTCAAGACCTTCGGTGAGGCTGCTTTGGGGCTCGAATCCGGCGTCGCGGAGGCGTTCCACGGAGGCTAGAGAATGGCGCACATCACCTGGCCGGGGGGCTTGGTGGACGATTTCGGAAGAGGAACCGGCGGCTTGGATCACGCGTTGGGCGAGATCTCGGATGGAGAGTCGTTCTCCGTAGCCGACGTTGTAGACCGGGAACACGGCGGCCGCGTTCTCTGCGACGAAGGCGTTGGCCGCAGCGACGTCCTTGACGTAAACGAAGTCGCGAGTCTGTTCGCCGTCGCCGTAAATCGTGAGCGATTCTCCCCTGATCGCACGATCGATGAAGAGGGGAACGGCGGCGGCGTAGGCGCTTTGGGGATTCTGGCGAGGACCAAAGACATTGAAGTAGCGCAGGGTGGTGAACCGCAGTCGTCCCTCGCGCTGGAAGAGCTGCCCGTAGTACTCGCCATCGAGTTTGGTGATGGCGTAGGGACTGAGCGGTGCCGGGGGCAAGCTCTCCGGCGTGGGGGTGACGGGGTCGTCGCCGTACACAGCAGCCGAACTGCTAAAGACGATCTTCTTGACCCCCGCTCGGCTGGCCTCTTCGAGAACGGTGAGTGTGCCGGCCACGTTGATTTCCTGACAGACGAGAGGCTCGTTCATCGATTCGGGCACGCTGATGAAGGCAGCCAAATGAAAGACGTAATCGACGCCTTTCATCGCCTTCCGCACGGCCTCACGATCGTTGATAGAGCCGCGGAGAAATCGATGTTCGAGGCCGGCGAGATTGGCCAAGCGCCCCGAGCGAAGATCGTCGAGCACCCGGATTTCCGAGGCCCGGTTCTGATAGTGCTCGACCACGTGGCTTCCGATGAATCCAGCGCCACCGGTTACCAGGATAGTCGGGTGCTTCGGCATGGCTCTTCCTACGCGGGCTGGAGGCAGTCTCAATGATAACCTTCGACGAAAGCTGTAAGCCGCCTCCGTCGAACCGTCGATCAGGGCCCCGGGTCCCAACTGGGCTTCACCAGTCGGGTGATTCGGAACACCGGGCGATCATCGTCAAGAAGCGGTGCGTTCCGTTGCAGCTCCGCAATCACCTCGTAGACGCGTTCCGTGGCGAAGCGCTCTTGAAATTCCGGCATGAGTGACGAGTCTTCGTCGACGTAGGCGATGGCTTCAAATTCAGGGTCCTCGGGAACGGTGACGCGATAATAGAGATTCTCGAAGATGATGCCATCGGGAAGGGTGTTGGGATCGAGGGGCTTGAGCTCAATGAAGAAGTGGGTCCAACTGCTCCACGCGGTTTCCTGATATCTCCGAAGCATGTTCATCCTCGCCTGCTCGAAGGCATACCAGCTGAAGCGGAAATTGTCCTCGGCGTCTGCGATGAGGCGAAGTCTGGTACTGCCTCCCTCTTCCCAATCGACAAGGACCGTGATGTAGTCCCTGTCGGTGTCGGGGAAAATGCCGTCGTCAACGATCTGGCGCCGCGCCTCACGGCCCAAGGGAAAGACCGAATAGTGGGCACTCATGACCGTGGGGAGGTTGTCGTCTTGGTGTTCCACGACGTAGAGCCGGCGGATCTCGGTTGATTCGGCGGCGAGGAAATTCGGGAGACATTCAAGCGGGGTCGAGAGGTCGACTGCGGGAGCCGGCGGTGGCTGCGGTTGAGACGAGGCCGCCTGCTCCTCTGAGGGTGTCTCCAGGCCAATGTCATCCGGGAAATGAGGGGCGGAACGCGTCAAGGTTCGGTAGATTTCAAAGACCCAGATCACGAGGAAAAGGACGCTGATCAGCCCGAAAAGCCAGGTGAGAAATCCCCAGGATCGAGGGGCGGGTCGAGGATCGGGATTGCGTCGGACGGCGCGTGTCGTCTCCGGTTTCTCCGCCGGGGCGAATTCGACCGCGGGCGGTTGGGGCGCCGAAGGGATGGTCGCGGGTGACGGTCCCCGAGCGGCCGGAGCGGGAATGGAGCGAGGAGGAGGCAGCGGCGGTTTCACCTGAGCTCCTGGCAGGGACTTCGCGGGGAGTGGCGTCCGGCGTTCTTTACCAGTTGGTAGCGCTACCGACCCAAAGGATCGCGTCGGCAACGGGAGCTCTGCGGCGCCGGCCCCTGTCTTGGGGACCCGATCTTCGACGGATACCCCCGAGGTTCTCTTGACCTCGGGGACCGGTGGCTTTTCCGCTTTTGCCGGGGATGGCGGAGAGAGATTTTGTTGGGATTTGGGCGTCCCCTTCTTCGCCAAGGCCGTGGCAAACGGGGAAGCGAAGGGGGTGGTGGGTTTCGTCTTGTCGAGTGCGGGGTGTGGGGTGGGTGCGGCCTGCTCTGAAGCGGGTTCCCGTTTCTTGGCGACAGGAGTGAAGGGGCTTTGGATGATCGGCTCCGGCTCCGCTGTTGACGCCTGGGAGGGCACCGGAGCTTGGGGAGGAGCAGGGCCGGCCCCGGGAACGGGGCGGGGATGAGAGGCCACCTTACCTTGGGCGACCTTGGTGAAGGGCGAAATGGGAGCTTCGTGGCCGACAAGCGTTGTCGGGGCCGTGATTTCGAAGGCGGCCTTGGGAGTGGGCGGCTTCTTTTTCCCCTCCTCGGCGAGCGCACGCGGGACGAGTTTGACTTTCGTTTCTTTCGCCTGGGCAGCGGGCTGAGGGGCGAAGGACTTGCGAAGTGAGACCGGTTCGGCCGGAGGTTGTTCGGCGGTGGATGGGGGAGCCGAGACGGTGGGGGATTCGTGCCCACCAGCCGGCACTGATTGGCCGGCTGTCTGGGCTTCTTCTTTCACGGGTGGCGTTGCAGACGTCCTCTCGCCCAGGCTGGTCTCGAGAATCTTTGCCAGGGCTTCAAGTGAGGCGTCGATCTGCTGCTGCCGATTCGCGGGAGATGCGCCTGCCGGATGGCTGTTCTCTGCCGTCCACGGATTGATGGGCACGCGCCGCCTTCTTCGGCGCCGGTAGGCGACCACGCGATTGCTGGAAAACGCGGATGACGATCCAAGGGACCGGGTGGCCGTGTCTGCCTTCGGCTCCGTCTCCGTCTCAGGGTGAGGAGGAATCCGGAGATCCGCTCCGGGGGAGGATCCGCCGGCAGGGGAATCCGGGGTGGGGCTTGGCGCTGCCGCGGGCGAATCGGGGATTGAGTGGTCCTTCCTCGGAAGCGCTTCCGGTGACGCCTTGGGCGAGGTCGTCGCCGAATCATGGTCTCTTGAGGAGAGCGATTCGAAGATGCGAACGGCTTTGTCGACGGCGTCGACGGCACTTGGAGTGGGACGGGATCGAAACCCACGTTTGACCTTGCGGCTGGGGCCTCGTTGGGGAAATCGCGGGGAGGGTGACGAGCGCTCGGCACGGGCAGGTGGCTGGTCCGTGCCGTCGTTGCCGGGGTCGAGGTGAATCCGCTTCACTTTTGGCGGCGCAGACGATGGCCATGGCTTGGCCAAGCCGGCATCTTCCTCGGAATACCCGCGACTGGAGAGCTGGGACGTCGCCTTGCGAGCGGGACGCCTCGGGTTTGCCGAGGGCGTTTTTCCCGCCCTCTCTCTCGGCTGCTGGCTCAGTGGCGGGGGTTGGTAGACGATTCCGTGGTCCGGCATGTCTTGGACCAGGGCATTCAGGAGCGAGAACGGACTCGTCTC
>JANQJH010000409.1 GCA_028281705.1 Verrucomicrobiales bacterium | reverse complement strand
TAGCACCTTTGTTGACAACCCTCCCCCCAACATTCGTCAAGTAAAGGCGAATCCAAGGGAGCCGGCGCCGGGTGAGGACGTGACCGTGACGGTGAAGGTCACCGATTTGGATGGCGTCGAGAATGTTACCTTACACTATCTGATCGTGGATCCTGGTGATTACATCCCCGCCTATCAACCATTGTCCAAGAGCACGCTCTTGGCTGATCCGAGCAAAGAGCGCAAGCTTTTCTCTCGTTATGCGGAGGGCCTTTTCACTGGGCGATGGCCAACGATACCGATGGAGGCGGTCGATCCTAAAGGGGTGGACGGGGATCCGGACAACGATGGCGTGTTCACAGTTACTCTGCCGGGTCAGAGCAATCGGACTTTGGTCCGTTACTACGTAACCGCTGAGGACGGTCAAGGGGAAGGGGTTCGTGCTCCGCTAGAAGATGATCCATCGCTGAACTTTGCCTACTTCGTTTATGCGGGTGTGCCGGATTGGCAGGCCGATCAAGATTCGTCGCAGGGAGCTGGTCACGTGTATTCGGCGGAAGTGCTTCAGCAGTTGCCTGTTTATCACTTACTTGTGCGCAATGAGGATTGGGTGGAATGTCTTGCTTACTCTGGCGCTGATCAGCATCCCCGGTCTGCCATGAGTGCCAGAAGTGCTTACAACTGGAGCGGGACCATTGTCTATGATGGTGAAGTTTATGACAATATTGAGTTCCGTCTGCGTGGGGGCAATGGGCGCTACCATCTACGCGGCAAGCGTTCCATGAAGTTTAGGTTCAACAAGGGGAATCATTTCGCGGTGAAGGACAATCGAGGTCGGCCTTATGAGCGCAAATGGCGGGTGCTTACCACGAGCAAGATGTACGGTAATCGATTGATTGGGACTTTCGGAACACGCGATCGTCCGGGGAATTTTGGATTGGTGGACACGGTGAATGGGCGTCTTTGGGAACTCTTTGGCGTGCCTGCGGTTCGCACGCATTGGTTTCACTTTCGTGTGATTGATGATGCTGAGGAGGCTCCTGACCAGTATGGTGGAGATTTTTATGGCTTGAGCCTGGCGCAGGAGCGAGTCGACGTTCGTTTTCTCGAGAGTCGTGATCTGAAGAAAGGGAATCTCTATAAACTGACAGACCAGTCTGAAAATGTGGATGGCGTGGGTAGTAAGGGCTCGGCGAGTGATGGCAAACAGCAGCAGCGCTACCAAGCCTTCGGAGCTCCCTTGAATGCGGAGGATTATCGGAACATTTTCACCCAGCTTCGTGCTGCGAGAGACGATGAATGGCTGCGCAAGCACGTCAATTGGGACATTTGGTATCGCTACACCGCTGTCGAGGAAGCGATTCGGCACTATGATTATTGGCCGGATGCGGATAAGAATATGGTTTACTACTTTGAACCCGTGCAAGGCAATCCGTTAGGGATTTATTGGCAATTACCCTATGACTCGGATGCCAGTTGGGGTCCGAGCTGGAATGAAGGGATCGATTACGCCCAGAACGCCATTGCCAGAAGAGATGACTTTCAGATCGAGTTCCGCAATACGCTGCGTGAGTTCCGGGACCTTGTATGGACGCCCGAGGTGATCGGCAGCTTGATCGATGATACCGCTTCCATCATTGCGGATTTTCACCCTGCGGATTGGGATCGTTGGCGCAATGCACCTGCGGCGGCGGGTTCCGAGGATTTTGGGACGTTGCAGTCAAAAGTAGAAGACATGAAATTGTTCGCCTTTGGTGCTGGCAGAACATTGCGCTATCCAGGCGGGAATGTGGGCGAAGGCGGACGGGCAGCATTCCTGGATGACTTGATTGAGGATACCGCGATTCCAAAGAAACCGCTAATGACCTTTACCGGGGAGGCTGGTTATGCTCTCGATGACCTGACGTTCTCTTCAAACGCCTATCGAGCAGCATCCATTTTTTCTCCTTCACAGTTGTCTCAGGTAGAATGGCGCGTGGGCGAGGTCTCCGATGCTGAGGCGCCGGCCCACGATCCAAATGCCGAGACCATCTACGAAATTACTTCCGTTTGGAGCGAAGAGTCAGGAACGGATTTGTCCATCAAGATTTCTGCCAATGTTCTCAAGACCGGTCATACCTATCGAGCTCGGGTTCGGCATCGGGATATAACCAATAGAGTGTCGCATTGGTCTGACCCGCATGAGTTCACGGCGGAGGCACCCATAGCAGGTGAGTCCTTACAGGACAGTTTGGTGGTCACGGAGATCATGTATCATCCGATGGCCGCGACTGATGCTGAGAAGGTCGCAGGCTTTGATGAGTCTGATTTTGAGTTCATCGAGTTGTGGAACCGCAGCGAGACCGCTCTCGATCTTACAGATGTGCGATTTACCAAGGGGATCGACTTTGACTTCCCGGCCGGAACGTCAATGGCTCCTGGAGCTTATGGTTTGTTAGTCTCTAGCCAAGAGGGGATGAGCGCAAGGTACGCTTCAGATCTGCCCATCTTGGGAGAGTGGCCTTCAAGCTTCTCACTCAGCAATGGAGGTGAACGGCTGAAACTGTCCTTCGGCGCCGGCAATGCTCTTTTGGATTTCGAGTATGATGATAGGGAGCCCTGGCCGAGTTCTACAGATGGGGAGGGTTATTCACTGACGGTCGGTGATCCGTCGTCCATCTCGGGCGACATGTACGGCGATGCCTCTTCTTGGCGAGCGAGTTCGGCGTTGGGAGGCACCCCTGAGGCGTCAGCAGGAGGTGGAATCAGCGAACCTGTTTCGTTTGCGGATTGGCTTGCGATCCGAGGATATGCTAATGGCGAGGCCGATCCTGATAGGGACGGAATTACTCACTTTGGAGCCTATGCTATGGCGTTGGACCTCTTGGATCAAGGACTGTCGCCAAATGCAGTGCTTCCGAAGCTAGTTACGGATGAGAGCGGCAACTTTTCTCTTAGTGTCCGGCAGCGCTCAGCGGGTGTTGCCATCACTCTTGAGAGTTCTGATGATTTGCGAGTGTGGGTTGAATCAGATCGCCCACCCACCTCTACCAAGACCAATCAGGACACTTCTCTCCAGGTAATCTATGAGCTAGACGAACAGCCTATGGGCTTTTGGCGGGTTCGATTCCTAAATCACCCGTGATTATGTAAAAATGTTATGAAATCGTGCTTCAACGTCGTCGTAGTGGCGCTCCTGATTGGCTTGCCGTGGCCCGTTCTGGCCCAGCCAAAGGAGAGGCTTCCAGGATCACCGGATCGCTCCTTCAATGCACGCCTTCAAGGCGAGATTGAGCGTTTCGATCCAGGCGTTGATGGTTGGGATACGGAGGTCTTCCAAACGGAGGCCACGGCTCAAATAAAAGCTTGGTCAGCGCTGTTGGTGAAGTTGGCAAACGATGAGGCAATCGATCTGTCAGACACCGTCGATGTGGAGTGTGCAGTTCAAGATCTTCGCCCTCCTATGCAGATTGTCTATCAGAGTGATCGATTGAAGGCTTGGCGAGGGCAAGATAGCGGAGAGGCGAAGAATCATTCTGGCCATAGGGGAATGGTTGAGGCCATGCGTCGCTTCATGGATCCCTGGAAGGAGCGAGAAGGCTCTATCATTGATTACAATGTCAAGATCTACACCGTAGAGACATCGGAGGTCGAAGGGCAGCGAAAAACCCGTATCATCCTACAGCTACACGGTCGAAGAGGTGAGGTCGATTGGTTTCAGCAGAACACGGTTTGGCTTGTGACCTGGAAGATTCGTCATGGAACATTGCCCGTGATCCATCAGGTGGAGCCGATCAGCCACGATGAGGCCTTGTCTGCTGGTGGCCAGTTGTTTGCGGAAGCTACCCCCTTCGTTTTTGCTGGTGAGGATGTGTTCCGTGAGCATTTGAGGCATGGTATTGATCATTGGCGAGCGCAGACGGAACGATCCATTGCGCCCGGCATCACGGCTCACCATGGGGTGGCCGTAGGCGATGCGAATGGCGATGGTCTCGACGATGTTTTCCTACCCCAGCCTTTGAGTTTGCCTGATCGCCTCCTGATTCAGCAGGACGACGGAACGGTCGAGGATGTGGCCTCGCTTGCGGGACTCGATTCCCTCGATCCTCACTCAAGCGCCTTATGGCTCGATCTCGACAATGATGCCGATCAAGATCTCGTCGTCGCTGGCGATGGTGGAGCGATGGTCTACGAGAACAGGGGGGCTTTGCAGTTTGTCAAGCGAGCGAAGCTTCCGTTCTCCTCGACGGTCGATTCCATGGCGGCAGCTGACTATGACGGGGATCAGTTGATCGATCTCTATTTTTGCGGTCATACGGCGGCCAATGCGCATCAACAGGAAAGTGTGTTAGGTGTGCCGATCCCCGTTTACGACGCGGAAAACGGTCAGGCGAATCTTCTCGTGCGAAACGAAGGTGGATTCCGATTCTCAGATGCTACCGAGAGGAGTGGGCTTGACGTGAACAACTCTCGATTCTCCTATGCGGCTGCGTGGGAGGACTTCGACAATGATGGAGACCAAGATCTCTATGTGGCCAACGATTTTGGTCGCAACAATCTCTATTTGAACACGGGCGGTGTCTTCACAGATATCGCAGCGAGTGCCGGGGTGGAAGATATTTCATCTGGCATGTCGGTTAGTTGGGCTGACTATAATCGGGATGGTTATATGGATCTCTACGTGGGCAATATGTTCTCAAGCGCAGGGAATCGCATTGCCTATCAACGTCAGTTTAGGGAAGGAAGCGATGCTGAATCGCAGGGATTCATTCGCAGAATGGCGCGCGGGAACACGCTCTTTGAGAATCGGGGTCATGGTGGATTTCGCGATGTCAGTGTGGACCTGGGTGTCACCATGGGCCGCTGGGCGTGGTCAAGCCGGTTCATCGATCTCAACGGTGATGGATGGGAAGATCTGGCCATCGCAAACGGGTTCGTCACCAATGTGACACCGGATGATTTGTGAAGTTTCTACTGGCGACGCGTGGCGTCGCAGACCGCGGATGCGACCGAGAAAGGGGAGCCTCTGGCGCGCTATCAGCAATCCTGGGCAACGGTAAACTCACTACTGAAACAGGGGAAAAGCTGGAGTGGTCACGAGCGTCATTGCGCCTACCTCAACACGGGGGGAAAGGGCAGGATGGTCGATATCTCTGCAGTGTCAGGGCTGCACTACGCTGACGATGGTCGTGGCATGGCGGCTACTGACTGGGACGGTGATGGAGATCTGGACCTCTGGCTGACCAATCGAACGGCGCCCGCTGTTCGTTTCCTACGCAATGATGTTTCCCGCCAAGATAATGAGCATTGGATTGCCTTTCGCCTGGTTGGTGAACATTGTGCTCGTGATGCTATTGGTGCACGGGTCACTGTGAGAGTGTCGTCCGATCCCAAGCCGAGAGTACAAACGCTCCGTGCGGGTGATGGATTCATCTCTCAGTCTAGCAAATGGATGCATTTTGGCCTGAAAGGGCACCGGGATGTATCCCGTGTCAGTGTTCTTTGGCCGGGAGGACAAACGGAGGTTTTTGAAGGGGTCGGTGCCGGGAAACGGTTTATTCTTCGGCAGGGCACTGGGGCAGCTACGGCGGTACCCTCGCGGAATCCCTTGGATTGGAATCGCGCGAGGGCGGAAACTGAGCCAGAGCAAGAAGCATCAGGAATACGTTTGGTCAGCTATTCGCGCCCACCATTCCCTTTGCAAACACTAACGGATTTTGGAGGTAAGGCATTTCTGTTAGGAGAGCCGGGAAATCGGTTGCGACTGGTCAATCTATGGGGCAGTTGGTGCCCGGCATGCCGCCGCGAACTGACCGGTCTGGTCAAGGCGGAGCGCGAGTTGACGGAGGCTGGAATCGATGTGGTAGGTGTCTGCGTGGATGCCGTTTCCGAAAACAGCGCGCTCGCGGATGGAGGCAGCGCACGCTCGCTAGCACACCGACTGAAGCTGCCTTTCGATCTCGTCTGGGCGGATGACTCGACGCTCAACAGTTGTGAGGCCGTCCAGCGGACTTTGCTTGAGGATCAGTCGGCGCTGCCGTTGCCCACGAGTTTCCTTCTCGATGAACATGGTCGCGTAGTCGTGATCTACCGCGGTGAAGTCGCCGTGGCGCAGGTTCTGGCCGACGCGGCTCTGGCGAGATTGCCTGCCCCCCGTTGGTTGTCTGCCGCTTCGCCCTTGCCTGGCCGACGAGGGATGACACCGAATCCTATCGACCCGATACAGGTCGCATTGAAAATGTATGAGGGTGAGTATTCTAAGGAAACGCGTGGCTACGTGAGGCAGCTGATTGAGATTGTCGAGGGAAAGCGGGAAGGGCATGAGGTGAGTGATCGCGTCGGACTGCACTATTTCATGGGGACGTTGTTAGAAGACGCGGGCAATCCAGAGCGCGCATTGATGGCTTATCGCTTTGTCCTGAAGGTGGACCCTGGGCACTCCAACGCGAATCGCAATC
>JANQJH010000369.1 GCA_028281705.1 Verrucomicrobiales bacterium | reverse complement strand
TCCGCCACGCCCCAGAAAGGCCAATCGCGGGTTCCAAAGGAGATGATTTCCGTCACTCCCGACACCCCACCTCGCTCGCTCGGCCACCAAAGTAATTCATCTTGCGCCCGACCCGCTTTGTCCGAGCGTGGGACGATGACGCATCGCGCTCTCCACCGGACTTGGATCTTCGTCGCCCTCATCGCTGCGCTGACGGCCGCGAGCCCCTCCCCCGCAGCCGGCGCCGAAACCATTCAGTTCAATCGCGACGTTCGCCCCATCCTCTCCGATCGCTGCTTTTTTTGTCACGGGCCCGACGAACACGACCGCAAGGCAGACCTTCGTCTCGACGTCCGGGAAGATGCCTTGAAACTGACCGAGAGCGGTCTCGCCGCCATCGCGCCGGGTGATCCCGACAAGAGCGAAGTCATGCGCCGCATCCTCTCCCACGATCCCGGCGAACAGATGCCCCCTCCAAAGTCCAAGATCAAACTGAGCGACTCGGAGAAAAAAGTTCTACAGCAGTGGATCGCCGAGGGCGCCACTTATGAAGGGCATTGGGCCTTCCGTTCCCTGGAGAAAACGCCGCTTCCCGTGGTGGCGAAGGCTTCCCAGGTGCGGAACGGGATCGATGCCTTCGTCCAGGCTGGATTGGAGAAGGAAGGCTGGGAACTGGGAGCCGAAGCCTCGCGGGAGCGTCTCATCCGGCGGGTGACCTTCGATATCACCGGCCTGCCCCCCACCCTCGATGAAATCGAGGCCTTTCTCCAAGACAGCTCGGCCACCGCGTATGAGGACCTCGTCGACCGCCTCCTGCGCAGCAAGCGCTATGGCGAACGCATGGCGGCGGAGTGGCTCGACGTGGCGCGTTATTCCGACAGCTACGGCTACCAAGTGGACCGCGATCGCTTCGTCTGGCCCTGGCGCGACTGGGTCATTCGCGCCTTCAATGACAATTTGCCCTACGACGAGTTCGTCACTTGGCAGTTGGCCGGTGATCTCCTGCCCAACGCCACCCGTGATCAAATCCTGGCCACCACGTTCAATCGACTGCACTCACAAAAAGTCGAGGGCGGCAGCGTGCCCGAAGAGTTCCGGGTCGAATACGTCGCTGATCGCACCCACACCTTTGGCACGGCGTTCCTGGGACTGACGCTGGAGTGCAGCCGCTGCCACTCGCACAAGTACGATCCCATCACGCAAAAAGAGTACTATCAGCTCTCCGCTTTCTTCGCCAACATCGACGAGGCCGGGCTCTACTCTTACTTTACCAACTCGGTTCCCACCCCCACCTTGCCGCTTCCAGATGACGCGCAGAGGCGGCAGCTGGCGGAAATCGAGAGCGCCATTTCGGTGGCCGAGCGCGATCTCTCCGCCGTCCAGGAAGAGGTCGACGCCTTCTCCGGTGAAGTCGCCCACTACTCTTTCGATGAGCGGGTCGAGGGCAAGTTCCCCAATCACGCGAACCCGGAAATCAAGGCGGACTCCAGCCAGGCCAATGTCTCCGTTCCTGGAAAAAGCGGTGCGGGCCTCCAACTCACGGGAGACGATGCGGTGAATCTGAAAGTGGGCAACTTCAGCCGCAACCAGCCGTTTACCATCACCTGCTGGATCTCAACCCCCGATGTAAAAGAACGCGCCGTCGTCTTTCATCGGTCTCGAGCCTGGACCGATGCGGCCAGCCGGGGATACGAACTCTTAATCGCGGAGGGCCATCTCCAATGGTCCCTCATTCATTTTTGGCCCGGCAACGCCATCTCCATTCGCGCTACGGAACCGCTGCCGGTCAACACCTGGGTTCACGTCAGCGTGACCTCGGACGGCTCGAGCCGCGCCGATGGACTCAAGCTCTTCATCGATGGAAAAGAAGCCACCATCGAAGTCGTGCGCGATCATTTGACAAAGAACATCACCGGTGGCGGGGGAGATCACATCGCCATTGGCCAACGCTTCCGCGACCGCGGATTTAGCCAGGGGCTCATCGACGAATTGCGGGTATTTGACAGGGCTCTTACACTGCCTGAGATCGCCCACTTCTCCGGCAGCCAATCCGCTCCCGACCGGGTGATGGTCAACGGATCGGCCGAACAGCGTGAGGCCCTCAAGGCGCTGCGGAAAAAGCGTAGTGGGATCGCCGACAGCTTGAAGGAAATCATGGTCATGCGTGAGACCGCTCAGCCCCGCCAATCCTATCTCCTCGCGCGGGGGGCCTACGACGCCCGGGAAACACCCGTGGAGCCTGAAACGCCGGCCTTCTTGCCGCCCATGGCGGAGGACGCCATTCGCAATCGACTCGGCCTGGCGCAATGGCTCACGGATCCCAAACAACCGCTCACGGCTCGCGTCACGGTAAATCGCTATTGGCAACGCTTCTTCGGCAAGGGGCTCGTGGGAACGCCTGAGGACTTTGGTAGTCAAGGCGCCGCCGCGACCCACCCCGAGCTTCTCGACTGGTTAGCCTACGAGTTTGTCCACGGCGGCTGGGACCTCAAGGCCTTCGTCAAGCAACTGGTCATGTCCCAAACCTACCGGCAACGTTCCCAGGCCACGGAAGAGCAGCACACCCGCGATCCCCAGAACACCTTGTTGGCCCGCGCACCCCGCTACCGGCTCTCCGCCGAGATGATCCGGGACAACCTCCTCTTCACCAGCGGACTCCTCGTCGAGAAGTTAGGCGGCCCGCCGGTCAAGCCCTATGAAGTCGCCGCCAGCTTCAAGCCCGTGGCCCACGAAAAGGGCGCCGGCCTCTACCGGCGTAGCCTTTACACCTACTGGAAACGGACCAGCCCCGCCCCCGTGATGATCGCCCTCGATGCACCCAAGCGTGACGTCTGCATGGTGAAACGCGACGTCACCGCCACCCCGCTCCAAGCCTTCGTTTACATGAACGATCCTCTCGCGGTGGAAGCCGCTCGCACCCTCTCGGCCAGTCTCCTCGAGCGCCACAGCGAAGATGCCACCGAGGCTCTGCTGACGGATCTCTTCCGCCGCATGACCAGCCGCACGCCGCAGGCACGTGAAGTGGCCGTCCTCACCAAAATGCTCGACGATCAGACGGCCCATTTCCGGGATCGATCGGAACAAGCCGCCGCCTTTCTCGCCACCGGCGAATCGCCCGCGCCCAAGTATCCTGACAAAGAACGCCTGGCGGCCTTGACCGCAGTAACGAGCAGCCTCTTGGCCTACGACGACTGCGTCATGAAACGGTAAGCACTCCTAGAAGAACGACATGAACACTCCCCTTTGCACCGGTTTTACCGATCCCCGCGGACTCACTCGACGCGGTTTCCTCAATCAATTTGGCATGGGCCTCGGCGGCATCGCCCTGGCCGATCTCATGATGCGTGATGGCGGCGTGGCCAACGCGGCCTCCCTCGATCACGGCGTGCTCGGCTCGCCTCACAATGGCGCCAAAGCCAAGCGCGTCATCTACCTCTTCATGAGCGGCGGTCCCTCCCAGATGGATCTCTTCGATCACAAGCCCTTGCTCAACGAACGCCATGGTGAAGAGTTGCCCGCCTCCGTCCGCATGGGCCAGCGCCTCACCGCCATGTCGGGAAATCAAGCGAGTCTCCCCCTGGCCGGCACCCCCTTCAGTTTTCAGGCTCACGGGCAAAGCGGCCTCACAGTGAGTTCCCTCTTGCCTCACACAGCCAAAATCGTCGACGACATCTGTGTGGTCAACTCCATGTACACCGAGGCCATCAACCACGGCCCGGCCGTGACCTTCATGCAAACGGGGTCGCAGTTCCCCGGAAGACCGGCCATCGGAGCCTGGTTGTCTTACGGATTGGGGATCGAGAACGACAATCTTCCGTCCTACGTCGTGCTAACGACGAAGGGAAAAGGCGGGCAACCCCTCGTCGGACGGTACTGGGGCAATGGCTTCCTCCCCTCGCGGTATCAAGGCGTTCGTTTCCGCTCCGGCAAGGATCCTGTCCTCTACCTCAACAACCCCGACGGCATCGATCGCGAAGCGCGCCGCAAGATGTTAGACGGCCTGAATGAACTCCACCGGATTCGCCTGGCCGAAGAGGCGGATGCCGAGATTGAAGCGCGGATCGCCCAGTACGAACTCGCCTTCCGCATGCAAGAGTCCATCCCCGACGTCATGGACTTCGCCGATGAATCCGCATCGGTCCTCGAGAGCTACGGAGAGGACGTCAAGAAACCCGGTAGCTATGCCGCCAACTGTCTCGTCGCTCGACGCCTGGCCGAGCGCGGCGTCCGTTTCATCCAGCTCTATCATCCCGGCTGGGATCAGCACGGTGGTCTGCGCGGCGGCATCACCCAGCAGTGCAAGGAAACGGATCAGGCCTCCGCCGCTCTCATCGCCGATCTCAAAGTGCGCGGCATGCTCGAGGATACCCTCGTCATTTGGGGCGGCGAGTTTGGCCGAACCAATTACTGCCAGGGCAAACTCTCGCCCAAGGACTTCGGCCGCGACCACCATCCCAAGTGTTTCTCCCTCTGGATGGCGGGCGGCGGGGTCCGCCCGGGCATGAGTTACGGAAAAACCGACGAGTTCGGCTACAACATCGTGGAGAATGGCGTCCACGTGCACGACTTCCACGCCACCTTGATGCACCTCCTGGGAATCGATCACGAACAGCTCACCTACCGCTACCAGGGACGCCGCTTCCGCCTCACGGATGTTCATGGCAAGATCATGAAAGATATTCTCACGTAGAGGAAGGAAGGCGTGGGGCTTCCCCAGGAAACGCTTACGCGCTCTCCTACCTACCACGCAAAAAAAAGCCCGCACCGGAACCTTTCGGATCCGATGCGGGTTGAGGGAAACTGGCAACGACCTACTCTCACACGGCCTTTCGCCGCACTACCATCGGCGCGGGCGCGTTTCACTTCCGAGTTCGGGATGGGAT
>JANQJH010000364.1 GCA_028281705.1 Verrucomicrobiales bacterium | reverse complement strand
ATGTTTCAGGGGAAGGGCGGGCCGGGGCGCGATCATCACATCAAGGGATTCTCCATGTGGATGGCGGGCGGAGGCGTTCGAGGGGGAGTGGCCTATGGGAACACGGATGAACTGGGGTACCACGCGGTGGAGAAGGTGGTTCATGTGCGGGATCTACACGCCACCATGCTCCACCTGCTTGGAATCGATCATCGGTTTGGAGTGCCTTTTCAGGGCTTGGATGTGCGTCTTACCGGGGTGGAAGAGGCGAGTCCGCTGGTGGATGTGTTGGCCTGATTCATTGCGATCAAGACGGCCACAGTCGATCGGAGCCGCATAACTTGTTGCTTCCGAGTAGATTACAGAATATTTAGGAAATATGTTCATATTCGAAACAATTAAAGTTACGGTAATTTTTGAAAATGCGTTCCATCGAGTACATTGCGATTGGCATCTGCCTCGGCGTGTTTCTCCAGCCGCGGACACTTTCCGGTGCCGTCGTGGCTTGGGACTCCATGACCACGAACACGATGGATGGGGTGTCCTCCACGGGGTCGAATGGCTACCTCTTTGAGAACGATGTCACGGTGGTGACGTCGTTTGGTGCCGGTGGAGATACCTACACCCTCTTCGTAGAGTTCCCCACTAAGGGATTTCTACGGATCCCGAGCGCTCGCGCGGGAAAGGGAACTCGATGACCTTGGTGGCCGCGAACGCAGTCTCACCATTGCGGTGAAAAAGAAGGGTGCCTCGAAGGCAGCAGTCTACCCCTGGCAGAGGAAGATGATGGAGCGCTTAGCCGAGAGATTCCCGGTCAACCAATGATGTCAGTCCGTTGAGTTCACGAGATAGGCCAGCAAATCTGCTAGTTCCTGATGGCTCAACCCGGCTTCCAGTCCCTCGGGCATGACGGAGTGTTGTTCTGTCATGACGGAGGTGATCTCTTCCCTGTCAATTTCGGCATCGATGCCAAGAGGCTGGCGAACGACGACGGACCGGCTTGATTCGGCTATGATCACGCCGGTGACGGCGGAGCCGTCCTTGCGAGTGACGACGCTCGCGAAATAGTTAGGAAGGACCTCGCGATTGGGATCGATGAGATTGATGAGGAGCCGTTCTTTCCCGTTCTGCGCCAGGGCTTTTCGGTTGGGCCCCAGGGTGTTGCCGTTTTCCAGATTGACCTCATGGCAGGAGGCGCAACGCAGTTGATAGTGGGCCCGGCCATCGGCCGCGTTGCCGGCAAGATTCAAAGCCGGACGCGCTCGAATCACGGCGGCCTCGCGTTCGGCCTTGGTCCTGGGCACAAAGAGGGCGCGGGCTCGTTGCCGAATGGCGCTGTTGCCGTCATTCTGCAGGTTGATCACCTGGCCGCCACTCAGGCTGGATCGCCGGATGGCGCCCGATTCGATGTGATCCAGCAGCGCCATCATGCTCTTGTCTCGCGTGAGGCAGAGATCGATGATGGCACTCTGCAGCGAGGGAGACCATTGCGGCCAGTGCTGGAGGAGCGCCGCCTCGTGATCGAACGATTCTCTCCGCCCAAGGATGGCCAGGGCCGCTTGGGCGACGGCATCATCCTCTGTCTCTCGCAGTAGGCTCGAGAGCGCCTCCACGGCCTCCTTGGTGTGCAGACCACCGAGGAGAGCGATGCTTGGGAGGCGTTCGGAGCGAGGCCGTCCTTTATCCGTGGCGGTGGCCGCGTGAGCCCGGACCAGGGCTTGGCGTTGGGCTTGGTCTTCCAGGATGCCGTCGAGCCGATGCCCGCCTTGAGCCGCGGCGATTAGGTAGACGTTCTGTTCGGGCTCGGCCAACTGTCGATAGACGAGCGCACTCGGCTGGCTGCGGCCCGCGAGTTCAAGGAGTTCCCGGGAAATGGTTTCGTCGGCTTCCACCATGTCTTGCACAAGCGCCGGGGCGGATTTTCCCAGAGCGCCGCGCAGGGCTGCCAGGCACCAGGGATCCTCTTGGCGCACGCTGCTCCAGGCGACTAACTGATCGCGTGTCGCTTCGGCGGCGCCGAGCAGGGCTTGGAATCGCACTTTGGGCGAGGGATCTTGGACAAGATCCACGAGGTGATTCTGCAAGGGATTGCGTGAACCGGCCCTCTGGGCGAGGCGAACGGCCGCTGCGCGAATCCAGGGTTCGTGATCGCGAATCGCTTGCTGTAGTACCTCGACACGGTTCTTCTTCTGCCTGGCTAACTGGTGCAAAGCTAACAATCGGGTTTCTCGCTGCTCGCTCTTGAATAGGAGCGTTCGAAGGGCGTCGGCCTCTTCACCGTTCCCGCGCTCCCGAAGGATTCTCGAGGCCGTGAGGCGGCGCCAGGCGATAGGGCTCTCCAATTGTTCGATCAGCTTTGGCGTCGAGAGAGAGGCCAAGTTGACCGGCTCTGCGGCAGGTTGATCTTCTGGAATCACCCGATAAATGCGTCCGCGATCGTATCCCTCATTCAGATCGAGGTGTTTCTTGATCCCTTCCGGAAGGGACCAGGGATGCTCAATGACCTCGCGGTACATATCGGCGATGTAGAGGGCGCCATCGGGGCCGTGGTTGAGAAATACGGGGCGAAACCAGTTGTCCCGGCTGGCGAGGAACTCGCGTTTGGAGGCGTCGTCCGGGCGCCTGGCCTCCGGTTGCACCCGTCCGGCCCAGTCCAGGACTTTGCGATGCACGAGATTGCTTCCGGCATCGGCGGTAAACAGGTCGCCGCCATAACTGCAGATCCCCGTGGCGGCGGTGAAGTAGCCCGAGACACGTCCGCCACCCTCCACCGGCCCTGGCACTTGTCCGGCCACGCGCCATCGCGTCCTCACCAAGCGCCAGGGTTCGTCGGGACTGAGGCGAAAGACTTCGGCAGCCGCGCCATCGTTGGGGATATCGACGAGCGGGGAGGGCAAGTTAGGGAGACGCTGGTCGTTGTCATAGGCGATCCACTGCATGTGATGCGAGTTGCTGCAGACAAACTTGTTTCCCCAGTCATCAAAGGTGAGGCCGTACTGACCCCCGCCGGCTTCGGCCCGGAGTTCGAAGGATTCGGGATCGAAGGAGAAATCCTGCCCCCTGAGGGTGAGTCCCTGGGAAACGTCTTCTCCCGGTCGGCGCAGTTGAGCTCCGTTCATCGCCGTGGCTCCGTGGACGCGGCCGTCGAGCCCCCAGGAGAGACCGTTGGCCAAGGCCTGGACGTTGAGACGTTTCTGGCCTTCGCCAAATCCCGTGAAGATCACCTCTCGATGGTCGGCCCGGCCATCGTCGTCGGTGTCTTTGAAATAGAGGAGATCGGGCGTCGCGATGACGAAAACGCCGCCCCGATAGCAGAGAACACCCGTGGGCCATTTGAGCCCGTCGATGTAGACCCGGCTCGTTTCGTAGAAGCCGTCGCCGTCGCGATCTTCTAACAAACGCAACCGGCCGAGAGCCGCCTCCCGCCTCTCCGAGTAGCCGCGCATCTCGACGACGAAGAGACGGTTCCGCGCATCCCAGGCGAAGGCGATGGGATCCATGACCTGGGGTTCGGAGGCGGCCAGCTCGAGTCGATAGCCGGGCCGGATCTCGAAGCTGCCCAGCGCCTCTGCCGGCGCCGTAGGCGGAATACGGGGAAGCTGTGAGGGATCGGCCTGGGGAGATTGCGCGCGAACCGAAGGCGGGCCGACGATAGTGGTGATGGCGAGGAAGACGAAAGAGAGCGTGAAGCGAAACATGAAAGGACTACAACAAGGTGAGGGGATGGACGCGCGATTCTAGTGGGATGTCCACCGCAATGCCGCCCAGGCGATGGGATTCGTAGACGGCCAGGACCATCTCGACGGTGGTGCGTCCCTCGTAGATATTGGCTTCGGCTTCAACGTCGCCTTCGATGGCTCGAATGAGATCGCGGCAGGCCGCGACATTTCCCAGGTGATGGCTGTGGCCCTCGATGATCTCCGGTTTGCCGGGTCCCTGAGAACTGACGCGGGTCCAGGATTTGCCGGTGCGTCCCGGAGACCAACTGGGGTCCGGGAGCCAGTGAACCGCGGGGAGGTAGCCGACTTCGTGGAGTTCGATCACCCCTTTCGAGCCAAAGATCTGGACTCCGAATCGTGAGGGGCGGCTCCCCTGGTCTCGCGAGGATCCGAAATAGGCCGTGGCGCCGCTCTCGAGACCATACATGGCGGTGAGACGATTGCCCGCGAGCGGGCCAAGTTCCTCGTTGCCTGGATAAATGTGAGTTTGATCCACCGGTTTTCGGCCTTCATTGACCCGGGCACAGCACCATTCGGGAGCTCCGCCGAGGTGGTGGATGATGTTCATGATGTGCGAACCCAGGACCCACAGATCCTCACCGCCGCCCCGCCGGTCTTCCTTGCCACGTCCGCGAAACTCTAACACCTCGCCGATGGCGCCGTCGTCGATCATCTGATTGACGACTTCGAGAATGGGGCTGTAGCGGGTTTGAAAGGCCAGCGCGACCTTCGTTCCGTGTTTTTCGCAGGCCGCGACCATGGCGTCGGCCTCCTCCAAGGTCCGGCACATGGGCTTCTCCAGGTA
>JANQJH010000351.1 GCA_028281705.1 Verrucomicrobiales bacterium | reverse complement strand
GGGGGCCTTGCCCGGAGCCGGAGCGGACATTGCCGCCTGGGCTTCCTACGGGTTGGCTCAGCGGACTTCGAAAAAGCCGGAGAGCTTCGGCCGGGGCGCGGTCGAAGGCGTCATTGCCCCGACGAGCGCGAACAACGCGGCGGTGGCCGGCGCCTGGATCCCGGCACTGGTCTTCGGGATCCCCGGGGACGCCGTCACAGCGATTGTGCTAGGGGCGCTCATGATGTACAATATCACGCCCGGTCCCGAGATCTTTACCCAGCACGCGGATGAAGTGCAGACCATTTTCGCCATCGGATTGATCACCCAAGTGCTGCTCTTGATCGCCGGCTATGCGGGGATCCGCGCCTTTGGCCTGATCATGCGTTTGCCGCGCCGGATGATCATGCCGGGTGTGGTCGTCTTTTCCATCGTGGGGGCCTACTCCTTGAACAACAGTTTTTTCGATGTGTGGGTCATGTTGGCTGCCGGCGTGTTGGGCTTCTTTCTCGATCGACAAAAGGTGCCCCTGGCTCCGCTCATCCTCGGCCTAATTCTGGGGCCCTTGGCTGAAAAGAAGCTGCGTGCCGGGCTGATCTCCTCGCGCGGGGATGTCGGGGAAATGTTCACCCAGCCGATTTGTGCTGTCCTTGTGGTCTCCTTGATCGCTATGTTTGCCGGATCGGCGCTTTGGCGCTGGGTTCGCCGGCATCGGCGGGCAGACTAACTGATCGATTGATTGATTGATTCCCAAGCCTACAAGGTATGAATGCGAAACAACGACGCGAATTTCTCAAACAGCTCTTTGCCGGTGTGGGATTGGGTACTGCCGGGGCCGCGCTGACTGCCAGCGCGCAAACCATCGGGAGGACGAGTCCCTATCCCGAGATCAAGTCCGGAAGTGATCAGCCCTTCGCCTACCCGCCCAAGTTGCGGGTGACCAAGCTGGAGACCCTCTTGGTCAAACCGCGCTGGCTCTTTCTCAAGATACATACGGATGAGGGGATTGTCGGTATCGGGGAACCCATTCTCGAGGGGCGCGCTCGAACCTGCGCCGAGGCGGTGCGCGAGGTGACTCCCTACCTCGTGGGAAAGGACCCGCGTCTGGTCATGCATCATTGGCAGGCCATCTATCGTCACGCCTTCTATCGAGGCGGCCCGATCTTGACCAGTGTCTTGAGCGGTATCGAGCAGGCCTTGTGGGATATCAAGGGCAAGCTGCTAGGCGTGCCCGTCTACGAGTTGTTAGGCGGGCCCACGCGGGGACGTATCCGCGTCTACGCCCATGTGGGGGGGAAGCCCGCCATGCTCAAGGACAAGTTGAAAGAGGGATTCACGACCTTCAAGACGGGCGTGTTCCGGAGTACGGAGTCCGGGGTGGTGGCGACCCAGGGTTTCGTCGAGCGTGCGGCGGAGAATTTCGCTGCTCTGCGTGAGGCGGGCGGCAAGGAGGCGCAGATCGGCATCGATTTCCATGGCGCCATCACGCCACAAACCGCCAAGTTGCTCATCAAGGCCCTGGAACCCTACCACCCGCTCTTCATTGAAGAGCCCGTGCCCTGCCAGAATGTCGATGTCATGGCAGAGATCGCGCGGGGAACGCATCTGCCGATCGCCACCGGTGAGCGGATCTTCACCAAGTGGGGATTTCGCGAGATCTTGGAGAAAGGGGCGGCTTCCATCTTGCAACCGGATCTCTGTCACTGTGGCGGCATCATGGAAGCGCGATTGATCGCCGGCATGGGAGAGGCCTATTACGCTTCGCTGGCGCCGCACAATCCTTTGGGGCCCATTTCCCTGGCGGCAGCGATTCAGTTGGCCGCCTCCATCCCGAACTTTCTTTGTCAGGAGCAGCGTACCTTTGGCGAGGGCTATCTCAAGGAGCCGTTAGAGTTCGAAGACGGCTACGTCAAGCTGCCCACTGGGCCCGGGCTGGGGATCGAACTCGATGACGACAAGTTGGCGCCGTTGCTGGGTCACGACTGGCAGAACCGGGAGCGCTACGACATCGGTGATGGTTCCGTAGTCGATTGGTGAGGATTGCCATGCCTGAGCATCGTCTCGTTCTCAATCGCGAGATCTACACGGAGATCTTGCAAGACGAGTTGCCGCGGGCGCAGCGTTTCCTCTGGTTGGTCACGGCGGATTTGAAGGACCTCCATGTCGAACGGGCGGGCAAGTTCCTTCCCTTTCTCGCCGTGCTCAGTCAACTGGTGGAGAACGGCGTCCACGTGCGCTTATTTCACGCCAAGGAACCGGGGCCGCGTTTCCGCAAGGACTTCGATCGTTATCCGGTCCTTCTGGACTCCAATCTCTTCGAACGGCTCCTCTGTCCGCGTCTCCACCTGAAATGCATGATCATTGATGGAGAGAAGGCCTTCGTCACTTCGGCCAACCTCACCGGGGCCGGTGTGGGATCGAAGGCGGAGAACCGGCGCAACTTCGAGGCCGGCATCTTCACCAATGACGGGGAAATCATCGAGCCCTTGATGGCGTTTGTCGATGATCTCTACTTGGGGCGGCATTGTCAGGGATGCGGGCGTCGTGATGTGTGTCCGGATCCGATCGCGTAATCAGATCAAGCAGTGAGCCCCCAGTGGTGCGGACACTCCTGTCCGCCTCATTCTGCTCATTAACAAAGATGATGTTGTCTAACTAGCGTGATCTCGGAGAGTAGATGACGTCGACGTCGATGAATTCAGGATCAGGATCACGACGGACTCTCTCTGGCGGCCGATAGGGCTGGAATCCGCGATCGCCGAAGGGAAAGAAGCGGAAGCGGGCGGCATCGCGCTCCATGTAGGCGTGGCGCCGCTCGGCGCCGGCCATGAGATAGATGAAGGCGGCGAGGATGAGGAGGAAGGGCATGCCCTGGACGAGTGCCACGATGGCGAAAATGAGAGCGAAGACGCGGCCGACTTTGGCGGCTTGATCGGTGGCGGTGGCATAGTCGCGGGTTCGTGCGAGCCAGGCCCGGAGGACGCGGCCGCCGTCCATAGGGAAAGCGGGAATGAGATTGAAGCCGGCCAGGAGGACGTTGGCGATGAGGAGGCCGACGAGAAAGCCGCCGATGGAGAAGAAATAAGCGGTCCACAGGCCGGTGACCAAGAGGAAGAGTGCGAGGACAACGGCGATGACGACGTTGACCGCCGGGCCGGCGAGAGCGACGGCCATTTCCTCGCGCGGTCGCTTGGGCATGGCGCGGAGGGCGGCGATACCGCCGATGGGGTAGAGCGTGATGTCCTGCGTGCCGATGCCGTAATGACGTGCCATAAGGGCATGTCCGTATTCGTGGGCCACGACACAGGCGAAGATGGCGGCGACAAAGAGGAGATTGAAGAGTCCTGCCGCCAGGCTGGCCTGGGAAAGAATGATCCAGGCCACGAGGAGAAGCAGCGTCCAGTGCAGGTGGACGCCGATTCCAAAGAAGGTGCCGATTTTCCACTTGTGTCTCATTCCTTGAGATTAAGCAGATGGTATTCCAGGGCGAGTAGAAGTTCCGGGGAGTCTTGTAACCGGGTGAATTCCAGGTGTTGCCCGGGGTTGAGGCGGATTTGGGCGATGGGTGGACGCGTGCGTGGGGTCAAGATGTCACGCTTGACCGTGGGTGTGCGGGCAATTTGTCACGGCGTTGAGGGTGTCGATCGAAGATGAGGGAGAAACGATTGATACGACGCCCAAGGAAGATGATGGGGGTAGAGGCGCCGAGGACTTCGAGTGATCCTTGAGTTTTCTCAATAAGGGCTCGCACGGAGGCACGGAGGCACAGAGGATGGCGAGTATGGAAATGAACGACGTCTCTGGGTGCATCGTGGACCGGGCGATCTTTATTCATCGGGCTTTGGGACCCGGGCTGTTGGAATCGATGTATCATCGTATTTTGAGTTATGAACTGAGAAAGGAAGGCCTGCAGGTGGAGAGGGAAGTGCCGGTGCCGGTTTCCTGGGACGGACACGTCATCGACAACAGTTTCCGTGCTGATCTCATCGTGAATCAACTTGTGTTGGTGGAATTGAAATCCGTTGAGAGGACATCGCCGTTGCATCGCAAGCAGACTTTGACCTATATCAAACTAGCAAAGTTACCCCTAGGGCTTCTCATCAACTTTGGAGCCGAGCTTCTCAAGGACGATATCAATCGATTAGCGAACTGATGGTTCGCACCGATTTCTCGGGACGGGCACAGCATTGATCTCCGTGCCTATTACGGGATGCGCCGGAACAAGGACTGGAGAGTGGATGAGAAGTAATCCACCGGTGCCACTCCGAGAAATATGGTTAGTCGAAAAGCGCGGTGGTGCGGTCTCGGGTGGAGACATGCCTGAGTCGTAACTCCACGTGGGGTAGAAATTGGGCGTAGCGGTCCGGACCGAGGATGGTTAGTATGTTTGGCAGGGCCAGGCTGGCGTCGGAGTCGGCCTTTTCTT